>JAWLFM010000307.1:0-2965 GCA_041685565.1 Thioalkalivibrio sp. | reverse complement strand
TTTCCGCAGGGATGAGCCATGAGAGAACGTACCGCCCCCGAGATTGTTTCGGTCTCCGCAAGGGCCTTCGCAGTGTCCGTTTTTCCGCCGGATGCCTGCATCCCCGGAACGGTGGGCTTCGCGGTTGCCAAGGCCACCGTGGATGACCAATTCTCCCCGCAAGGCTGTGCCGGCAACGCGCTTGAACCCGAGCACCGCGTGCTTCTGTCGAAGAGCGGGGGCCGCCCATGAGCGCGATACCTGAGGCCTACTGGGAGATGATTGCACCGCTGATCGAACGGGGACGGGTCCTGCTCGAGGCAGGCGAGAGCCTGCACCCCATCGCCTTCGTCGGCTCGTCCGAGAAACGGACGATAGGCACCGTTGTGCTCAGCACCGCGGCCGGAGACGTCCAGGACACGTCCGCCGAACAGGTGCGCCGGGCGGCCTACCGGCTGGATGCGGACTTCGTCTTCACCATCATGGAGGCCTGGGGGCTACCGCCGGAAAAGGCGAACAAGTACCAGGCCATCCTGGAGCAATATGGGTCGATCGAGGCGTCACCCTTCGCCGTCGATCTCGTTTCATTCGCGCTGGAAACCCGCCAGGGGTCCTGGGTCGCGCAGGTCGAGGTGAAGCCGAAGGGCATCTCCAAGCGGAAGAAGACCTTTGGCGAACCCCGCTTCCGGCTCTTCGCCGAATCCGCTGAGGGGTTCGCGGCGCTGTTACCACCGCCCGTCGCGACCAGCCAGGGCAGCGGCGCACTGCATTAAGCGGAAAGATCGGAAAAGGTGACGGAGGGATCGAGGATGAATCCCTCCATCCCCTTTTCCGGACTCCGATTCAGTCGTTGAAGGACAGTTGGCGTTGGGTCCAGGGTCCGGGGTCTTCGGCGATCTCCGTGATCGGGACGAGCGCGCTCACGCGCACGCCCAGCAGTCGTAGCGGGCGATCGAGCGGTGCCCGGCGCAGGCACTCCCGGCTCGCGGCCAGCAGGCTGGCGGCATCGTCGAGCGGCTCGAGCAGCGTGTGGTCCCGGGTCAGCGTGCGGAAGTCCTCGTAGCGCAGCTTGATCCCCACGGTGCGCCCGCGCACCCCCAATGCCTGAAGATCACCGGCCACTCGGTCGCAAAGGGCCACGAGGATAGCGGTGAGCTCGGCACGGTCCTGCCGCGGATGCAGGTCGCGCTCGAAGGTCGTCTCGCGGCTGACCGACTTGCGCTCGGCCTGCGTCACCACCGGCCGCTCGTCCCGCCCGTGCGCGGCCGCGTGCAGCCAGGCGGCGTAGTTGCGCCCGAAGTGGGCCTGGAGCAGCCCGAAGTCCGCCCGGGCGAGATCACCGATGGTGTGAATGCCCAGGCTCTCGAGCCGCCGTGCCGACTTCGGCCCCACCCCATTGATCTTCGCGGCTGCCAGGGGCCAGACCCGCGTGGCCAGATCCGCAGAGGCCACCACCGTCAGGCCATCCGGCTTGTCCAACTCCGAGGCGATCTTCGCCAGCAGCTTGTTCGGCGCGAGGCCGATCGAGCAGGAAAGCCCCGTGGCCGTGTGAACCGCTTCCTTGATCCTCCGGGCGATCCGCGCGGGTTCGGCGCCGAAGGCCGTCAGGTCGATGTAGATCTCGTCGATCCCCCGGTCCTCGATCTGCGGAGCAAGCGCAGCCACCGCCCGCTTGAAGCGCGCCGAGTAGTCACGGTAGGCGGTGAAATCGGCCGGCAGCAGGAACGCATCCGGCGCGAGCCGGCCGGCCGTCATCAATCCCATGCCGGAATGCACGCCCAAGGCACGTGCCTCGTAGGTCGCGGTGGTCACCACGCCCCGCCCGCGATAGTCGCGCACGCGGGCGAACTGCAACGCACCGTCGTCACCCGCAACCGGAGCCTCCACGCGGCGACCACCGACCACGACCGGCTGGCCGCGCAGTCGCGGGTAACGCAGCAGTTCCACGGACGCATAGAAGGCATCCATGTCCAGGTGGGCAATACATCGCTCCGGAAATATCAGAGCCGTCGCCTCTCGTTGATGGCATTGATCAGCGGATACGCGTGTGTCGTAGAAGAAGGGGACGGAGGGATTAAGTTTTAATCCCTCCGTCCCCTTTTCGTTCGGCCCGCACGACCGGGCGTCATCCCCTATCCCGGCGGAGGACCGAACAGCCCTGCCAGCGAAGGCGAGAGCACGAAATCGAATGACGCCGCCAGTTCCGCGACCGGATCCTCCACCGGCTGAAAGTCAGCCAGCAGCAGCGGACGCAGGTGCTCGGGCACCTGGCGGAACAGCATGTCGTCCTCGTTCAGCGGCTCCCCGGCCACGTAGATCTGCGTGACGAACGGAGTGTCGTTGGGCGGGAACACCGCGGCGTGGATGTGCGGCGTGCGCCCCGGATAGGGAACCGGCCGGATGGTCCGGAAGCGGTAGCGGCCCTCCTCGTCGGTGACCGTATGCCCGAAGCCCTGGAAATTCGGATCCTCGTCGGCCGCCTGGCGATCACGAGGGTGCCGGTAACGACCGTTCGCGTCGCATTGCCAGATCTCCACACGGACCCCGGCGAGCGGCCGCCCGTCCACCTCCGTCACGCGTCCGGAGAGGTCACTGATCTGCCCCGCAGCCCGTGCCGAACGGCCGTCCACCTGGGTCAGGTCATTGTCCTTGTGCAGCGGGGGAATCACCGGGTAAAACGGCCCGGTCGCCTGCCCCGGGGTCAGCACGCGCTGGGCGGCTCCCAGCGGCAGCGACAGCAGCGCAGCGCCTCCGCCAAGCACCAGCCGCCGGCGCAAATTCGCATGTTGGGACATCGAACCCCTCCGAAACAATGGATCACGCGAATAGGACCCCCTCGAGGCCCCAGCCGTTCCATCCCAACAGCCGTTCGGACGGCGGAAAAAAGGGGCGGAGGGATTACTTTTTATTCCCCCCGCCTCTTTCTCGATGGGTGCTATTCTCCAGATTCACCCGGAAGAAGCGCGGGACCCGAGATGGAACCGGT
>JAWLFM010000069.1:0-12430 GCA_041685565.1 Thioalkalivibrio sp. | reverse complement strand
CTACCCTTGCCCGAAGGACACTCCCGGGCAAGGGTAGGGAGCGCGCATGCCCCTGGCACCCCCAGGGCCGGACCGGGCGCTCCCGTCACCATTTCGAATCCTTCGAGGACATAGCATGAACCAACCGACGAATACCGCTCCGGTGTTCAGTTTCGAGTTCTTCCCGCCCAAGAACGCGGAGGGGGCAGAACGTCTGCGCAAGGCCCGTGCCCGCCTCGCAGCCCTGGGACCCGAGTACTTTTCCGTGACCTTCGGCGCCGGCGGGTCCACCCGCGACCGCACCCTGGAAACCGTGCTGGAGATCCAGCGCGAGGGTCTTGTCGATGCCGCCCCGCACATCTCATGCATCTCCGCATCGCGCGCGGAGCTGATGGACCTGTTGCAGACCTACCGCGATCACGGCGTGAGACGCCTGGTCGCGTTGCGCGGAGACCTGCCCTCGGGCGCCGGTGGCGGAACCGGTGAGTTCCGCTACGCGGTGGAACTGGTGCGCTTCATCCGGGAAGCGTTTGGCGATCATTTCCGGATCGAGGTTGCGGCCTATCCCGAGTTCCACCCCCAGGCCGCGAATGCCGAGAAGGATCTGGAGCACTTCTGCCAGAAGGTGGCGGCCGGGGCCGACTCCGCGATCACGCAGTATTTCTACAATCCTGATGCCTATGCATTCTTCATCGACCGCGTGCGCGCAATGGGCGTGGACATCCCGATCATCCCGGGGATCATGCCCATCACCAACTACACCCAGCTGGCGCGTTTCTCGGATGCCTGCGGCGCGGAGATCCCAAGATACGTCCGCAAGCGCCTGCAGGCCTATGGCGACGATACGGCGTCGATCCGGGCCTTCGGGACGGAAGTGGTCACGCGGCTGTGCCAGCAGCTGCTCGACGACGGGGCCCCTGGCCTGCACTTCTACTCCATGAACCAGGCACTGCCCTCCGAGGCCGTCTGGAACAACCTGAACCTGGGTCCCGGACACTGACCCATGCGCAGTCCGCGGCTGCTGATCGAGGCAGAACTCGCGACCGGCAGCAGGCTGGAACTGTCTCCCGAGACCCTGCGTCACGCGGTGTCGGTGCTGCGCCTGCGCGACGGCGCCGCCTGCCGTGTCTTCGACGGCAGGGGCGCGGAATACCATGCGACCCTGAGCCTCGCCGGACGGCGTTCCGGCGCGGCGGTACTGACCGGGGTCGCGGCCGCGCCAACCAACCCGGCACTGCCCCTGCGGCTGCTTCAGGGCATCGCCCGCGGTGACCACATGGATCTGGCCGTCCAGAAGGCGGTTGAACTCGGCGTCACGGAGATCTGGCCGATCCTCTGTCAGCGCAGTCTGTCCGGGGCCGGGCACCGCCGTCTCGACAACCGGCTGCAGCACTGGCAGGGCGTCCTGCGGGCCGCGGCCGAGCAATGCGGCCGCAACGAGTTGCCGCGTCTCGACCCGCCCAGGGATCTTGCCGCGGCACTGACCGATCTGCCGCAGCCCGGCCTGCGCGTCGTCGCCGATCCGGATGGCGCCCCACCCGCCCTCTGGCGGTCGCTCCGGCCGCAGGCGGACCCCGGCACGCTGAGCCTGCTCGTGGGACCCGAAGGGGGCCTGGAGGCAACCGAGACCGCGCAGGCCCGATCCGCAGGCTTCCTCGGACTGCGCCTGGGCCCCCGTGTGCTGCGTACCGAGACCGCCAGCATCGTCGGCTTGACGGCATTGCAGATGCTTTACGGCGACCTGGCCTGAATCACTCGCCCCGAACGGCTCAGACATCCCCCGATGTGTCCGCCTCCGCATCGCTCGCGAGCCGGTCCTCCAGCGCCTGGGTCGCGCGGTGCTGCTGCAGCAGCGCGGCCGACGCATTGCCGATCGCCGTGCCAAGGGTGAGCCGCAGCTGCTCCAGTTCGTCCAGGGCCTGCTGCATGGCCAGGGTCTCCGCAGGCGCAGCGCCACCCTCGCCCCCCTTTCCGGCCTCCGTGATCAGGGCTGCCCGGAGACGGGAGGCCACCCCCTCCAGCGTCGGCACCTCAGCGGCAGCGTCGGTCAGTGCCGCCACGATGCGTTGATGCCACACCGCGATTTCGCCGACCCGCGCGCTCAGGTCCATCCGGATGGCCGCGGCGACGGTCCCGCCGCCCCCCTCCGACCGATCGCCGACCGGTGCCCTTGCACCGTCTTCGAGCGCCGCGAAGGCGGCCGCCAGGCGGGCCATATCCGCACCGCCCTTTCTGCGCATGCGCGCGAGACTGGCCTCGTCTTCGCCACCCCCCTCACCTTCCTCACCCTCCTCCGCGGCCGCGTCCGGCGTTCCCGCCTCCAGGATTGCCTCGGCACGGAGCACGATGTCTGCCACCGGCGTCTCTGCGGACCCCGTGGTCCGCAGCTCCGTCAGCAGCCCCGGCAGGACGTTCAACGCATCCTCGATCACCTGTGCCGCCTCGGCATCTGCGGCACCGACTGCACCCCGCGTGATGATGAAGCGTTCCATGATGCCGGCGAATTCCCCGATACCCGGCGCCCCTCTGGCACCGGCATCGTCCCGCAGCGCACGGAAACAGGCGCCGATCCGGGCGAGTCCGGCAGGATCCCCGGAGTCCCTGTGCCAGTCCTCGAGGGCCGCCGACAGGTCGCGCGCCCGAGCGTCCAGCACATCGCTCGGCCATGTCGGCGCATCCGCGGCGTCCGCGTCCGGCATGGCGACTTCGGGCCGATCCCGCCCATGGCTCAGGCCTTCGGGTGCCGACGGCCTCCCCAGCCCGTCGAGGATCTCGGCGAAGCGATCCAACAGTTCGCTGTCGACCGCGAAGGGCCGTGACCGGGGATCCTGCCCTCCGGACAGCATGCCTTCGGCCGCCTGCACACCATCACCGAGCTGTCGATCCACGCGGCCCAGCAGTTGCTTGACCCTTGCCGAGGGAACGGCCCCTGTCCCGGCGAGCGCCGTCGCCAGTTGGGCCGCGGCCCGGAACAGATGAGGACCGTCGCCCTCGGGCAGGGTGGCGGCAACCTGGGCCGAGGCATCCCCGAGTCGGCCCGCAGCGGCGGAAATGTCGCGCCCGTGCAGGAGGTCCAGCAAACCATGCTGGAACTGCCGTCGGGCATCGCGCAGGCCACGGATCCAGGACGCCGCATCGGCCGCTGCCGGCGGAATCACCCCGGGGGGCGCCGGCGACGCGTCGGCCAGGACGATCGCAGGCGTCATCAGCCGGCCGGCACCGCGCAATTCCCGCAGGTCATTCACCAAGGGCAGCAGCACGCGGGCAAGACGTCCGGGTTCCGCGGCGGTCAGGGCGAGCGGGCCGGACATCTGCAGTGCAGCCCGCACCAGAAGTTCGGCAGCATCCGGACTCCAGCCGATCCGCTCGGCCTCGAGGTCCGTGACCACGCGCTGCATCTCCTCGCAGAGCTGCACGATATCGTCACGGCCGACGGCATCCAGGCCGCTCCGAATCTGCACGAGCCCGTCCCGGGCCAGGCGCAGGCATTCCTGGCAGGCGGAATTCTCGGCGTACTTCTGCAACACTCTCTGGAGCCAGAAGAACAGGTCTTCCAGTTCGCCCTGGTCCCAGTTGCCGGTGTCGTTGGTCATAGGCGGATTCATTCGATGGTGGGTTCGCCAGGAAGGCAACGGCAGGGAAGCGTCCGGGGCAAGGCCGCTCCAGCCTGCGGCCCCGGGGCGGCCGCGACGCGACTGTGCCACAACGTGGCTCCCGGCCACAGGGGCGCCACACCGAACCAATGGGCGCTCGGGAGGATCATGGCATACTGGGACCATCCCAAGGAGACGACCGCGACATGCCCAGACAGCTTGCCATCGGGGTAGTAATGGACCCGATTGAAACCATCAAGCCGGCCAAGGACTCCACCTTCGCGATGCTGCTGGCCATGGCCCGGCGTGGCCATCGCGGGCATTACATGCAGCTGTCCGACCTCTGGATCGGGGACGGCGTTGCGCACGCCCGGAGCCGGGAGGTGACGGTCAGCGACCAGCCCCGGGATTTTTTTGCCCTCGAGGACGCGGTCGAGGGCCCGATGACACGCTTCGACATCGTGCTGATGCGCAAGGATCCGCCCTTCGATCTCGAATATGTCTACGCGACCTATGCCCTGGAACTCGCGGAGCGCGCCGGTGTGCGCGTGGTCAACCGCCCCGGCGCGCTGCGGGATGTGAACGAGAAGGCCTTCACCGCCCACTTCCCGCAGTGCTGCCCGCAGACCCTGATCACCCGCGACCGCGCGCGCATCCGGGCCTTTCTGGCCGAGCAGCAGCGGATCGTGGTCAAGCCGATGGACGGAATGGGCGGGGCCTCGGTGTTCCGGCTGGATCAGGGCGACCCCAACGTGTCCGTGATCCTGGAACTGATGACCCGGTTCGACCGGCGCACGGTGATCGCGCAGCGTTTCCTGCCCGAATACCAGCAGGGCGACAAGCGCATCATCCTGATCCACGGCGAGCCGGTGGACTACGCGCTGGCGCGCATTCCGGCGGCGGGCGAGTCCCGCGCCAACCTTGCTGCGGGCGGTCGCGGCGAGGCGGTTCCACTCACCGAGCGCGACCGCTGGATCTGCGCGCAACTGGCGCCTGAGATGCGCGCCCGCGGGCTCGATTTCGTGGGGCTCGACGTCATCGGCGATTACCTGACCGAGATCAACGTGACCAGCCCCACCGGGATTCGCGAGCTGGACAGGGCCTGCAACGTCGACATCGCCGGCCGCTTCATCGACTATCTGGAGACGAGCCAGCCCTGATGACCCGCTCCCCCCTGCACCCCCGGCTGCGTGCGGCGACGGGCATGCTGCTGTTGCTGCTGCTCGCGCTCACCGGCTGCGACCGCACGCCCGAGACGGACCGATTGACCTTCCAGGCCTTTGGCACGCTGGTCGACATCACGGTGTACCCGGGCGGCGTGCATGACCTGACGCGGATCGAATCGAAGCTCAGCGAGGACCTGGAGGGCATGCACAGCGCCTGGCATGCCTGGGAACCGGGCTCGCTCGGACGCACCAACCAGCTCCTGGCCACGGGCGGCGAGTTCAGTGCACCGCCCTCGGTGCTGCCCCTGATCGAGTACGCGCAGGAACTGGAGCAAAAGACCAACGGGCTGTTCAATCCCGCGCTGGGACGTCTGATCGCGGCCTGGGGTTTCCACCAGGACGAGGCCGCCGGCCCCCCGCCCGATGCGGACCGACTGGACGCGCTGCTGGCCGATCCGCCCCGCATGAGCGACATCGAGCGCCGCGGGGTGCGCCTGCGCGGGCAGCATCCGGATCTGCAGCTGGACTTCGGGGGCATGGCCAAGGGTTTTGCCGTGGCCCACAGCCTGGACCTGCTCACTGACCTGGGTGTGGAGCACGCGATCGTCAACGCCGGCGGCGACCTGATGACGCGCGGACGGCCCGGTGACCGCGCCTGGCGCATCGGCGTGCGCGACCCGCTGGGCAAGGGCGTGCTGGCGAGCATCGAACTGGGGTCCGGCGAGGCCCTGTTCACCTCCGGCGACTACGAACGCGGCTATGAATGGGAGGGCGAGCGGATTCACCACGTGATCGATCCCCGCAGCGGGCGGCCCAGCCGCGGTCTCGTAGCCGCCACCGTCCTGCACGGCGATGCCGCGCTGGCCGACGCCGCCGCCACCACCCTGATGATCGCGGGACCGGAGGACTGGCCGCTGTATGCCAGGCGTCTGGGCGTGGCAAGGGCGCTGGTGGTGCTGCCGGACGGCTCGGTTGAACTGACCCCGGAGATGGTGCCCCGGGTGGAGCTCCGAGGCGAGGTCATCCACCGGATCCGCGCCGCGGAACCCGGCGTCGGCGCAAACCCTCCATGATCCGCCTGCGCTGGGGCGATGGGGTGGTCGTGGCCCTGGCCACCGCACTGGTGACGACGAGCTTCGCGCTGAGCTATGCCCCCGCCGCCGGACCCACTCATCTGGTGGTCACTCAAGCCGGAACGGAACCCCGCCATTATCCGCTCAACGAGAGCCGGACCATCCGGGTACAGGGCGTCGCCGGCATTACCGAGATCGAGATCCAGTCGGGACGGGCCCGCTGCCTGCGCTCTCCCGGCAGCCGGGGCATCTGCGAGGCAGCGGGCTGGCTGGAACGTCCGGGCGACATGGCGGTGAGTCTGCCCAATCGTCTGACGCTCCAGGTCCAGGGGCCGCAGCGCCGTTTCGACAGCATGCACTACTAGTGGACCGCGCCGGAGACCCGGTGACCACCGTGCCCGCGCTGGCGGATCGCCGCATTGCCGCGCTGGCCGCCCTGGCCATCGGCCTGCAGGTGATCGAGGCGGCGATCCCCAGCCCGGTCCCGGGGATCAAGCCGGGCCTGGCCAACGTGATCACACTGGTGACCCTGGTCACACTGGGATGGCGTGCTGCGCTGGCGGTAACCCTGCTGCGCGTCATGGGTTCCAGCCTGTTGCTGGGCACCGTGTTGAGCCCGGGGTTCTGGCTGTCGCTCGCCGGCGCGCTGGCGGCTCTCGCGGTACTGGCACCCCTGTTGCGGCTGTATCCGCGCCATCTCAGCGCCCTCGGTCTCGCGGTGACAGCGGCCATGGCCCATACCCTGGGTCAGTTTCTGCTCGCCTGGGCGGTGATCATCCCCCACCCCCAATTGCCCCTGTTGCTGCCGCCGCTGCTGCTGGCAGCCCTGATCACCGGATTGGTCACGGGTATACTGACCGCCTCGGTGCTTGCAGACCCGCGCATCCAACGACATGTCTTCGACCCTTCCACAAACCAATCCGGATGACGGCAGCCGGCTCGGGCTGACCCTGTTCCTGGCGCTGGTATTGCACGCCCTGGTGATCCTCGGTGTCGGTTTCGAGCTGCTGCCGGACCAAGCCCCCGATCAGGTGACGCTGGACGTGACCTGGGTCGATGTTCCCGACCCCGCGGCGGAACCGGAGGCGGCGGAGCACATCGCCACCGAGGCCCAGATCGGAAGCGGGGCGGCGGAAGAGAGCCAGGAGGCACGCAGCCCGTTGCCCGGCGGGGAAGACGCGGCCGAACCTGACCTCACGGAGGCGCCGCCACCACCCGAAGGCTTCGGGCAGCCCGAGCCGGATCCCCTGACCACGGCCGCTCCGGAAACGGTACCGGAACCGCGCGATCCGGAGCCCGCGGACGCCGCCGAGCCCATCACCACCCCGTCTGCGGCAACGCTGATGGCGCGAGGCCTGGAGGCTGTCCGTGCCGCTCCAGCGGAGACGGCGCAGCCCCTGCTGTCCCGCGCGACACGGACACTGTACCTGGACACCCTCGCCGCGCGGACGGCCCCGGAGGCGGCCTATCTGGAGGCATGGATACGCAAGGTGGAGCGGATCGGCAACCTGAACTACCCGGACGAGGCGCGGCGCCAGGGACTTTCCGGATCCCTGGTCCTCTCGGTGCGGCTGAATGCCGAGGGCCGGGTCCAGGACATTGGCGTCGCACAGAGTTCGGGGGAGCCGATCCTCGACCAGGCGGCCGTGCGTATCGTCGAACTCGCGCAGCCCTTCGCGCCGTTCACGGAGGGCATGCGCGAGCACTATGATCACATCGTCATCACCCGCACCTGGGCCTTCCGGCGCGACCGGGTGGAGCGCGCGCAGTGAGCCGGTGCCCTGGCCGAGAGGCGAATCCGTCCCGCCTCCCTTGCGAGCCGGGGCCCGCCGGCTGATACTCTAGGCATGGCCCACTCCAGACCCAAGTCGACCACCGAAGGACTACGCGATCACTTCCTGATCGCGATGCCCAGCCTGCAGGATGGCTATTTCGGCCACACGGTCACCTACATCTGCGACCACAGTGACGAGGGGGCGATGGGCCTGGTGATCAACCAGCCCATCGACCTCACACTGGAACAGATGCTGCGCCAGCTGGATCTCGATCCGGCCTCGGACATGACGGAGCAGGCGGTCTTCCGTGGCGGGCCGGTCCAGCCGGGACAAGGCTTCGTTCTGCATTCACCGGAGAAGGCGTGGAACAGCACCCGGAAGATGAATGATGGCCTGGCCCTGACCACCTCGCGCGACATCCTTGAGGCCATGGCGACGAGGCGGGGTCCCAGGCAGACCCTGATCGCCCTGGGCTACGCGGGCTGGGGGCCGGGGCAACTGGAGAACGAGATCGCGGAGAATTCCTGGCTCGTGACTCCCGCCAGCCAGGCCATCCTGTTCGGACTACCCGCTTACGAGCGCTGGAATGCCGCGGCCCAGCTCATCGGTATCGACATGAACCTCATCAGCCAGGTTGCCGGACACGCCTGATCGTGCGGCTGATGGCCTTCGACTACGGCCGGCGCCGCCTGGGCATCGCCATCGGTGACGAAATCACCGGCACCGCCCGCGGCCTGACCACGCTGCGTCCGGACCATGCGGACGCCGGCAAGACCATCGCGGCGCTGGTGGCGGAATGGCGGCCGGCGGCCTTCGTCGTGGGCTGGCCGACCCGGGCCGACGGCGAGCCGACGGCCCTGGGTCCGGCCATCCGTCGCTTTGCCGAGGAACTCGGCCGGTGTCACGGCCTGCCGGTATACTGGGCCGACGAGCGCCTGAGCTCTCACCTGGGGCGCGAGCGCGTCCGGCACCGTGGCAGCGACCCGGGTCTGGACGCCCATGCCGCAGCGGTCATCCTGGAAGGCTGGTTTATGGAGAACACGCGCAATGCCTGAGATCGCATCCCTACTGGACAGCATGGCCGAACAGACCCGGCGGCACTTCGAGCAGCGAGGCATCGAACAGCCGATCGTCGTCGGCATTCATTCGGGAGGCGTCTGGATCGCCGACGCCCTGCGCGAGCGCATGGGGTATACCCGGCCGATGGGCAAGCTGGACATCAGCTTCTACCGCGACGACTTCTCGCGCATCGGCATGCACCCGCAGGTGCGCCCCTCGGAACTGCCCGAGGAACTGGACAACGAGCACATTTTGCTGGTCGACGACGTGCTCTTCACCGGGCGCACCATCCGCGCCGCACTGAATGAGCTATTCGATTACGGCCGCCCGGCCTCGGTCACCCTCGCGGTGCTGGTGGAGCGCGACGGGCGCGAACTGCCGGTCGAGGCGGCGATCGTCGGTGCTCACCTGGAACTCGGTGCAGGTGAGCAGGTAAAGCTGCGCGGCCCTGACCCGCTGCGACTGGAACGGGTACAACTGGAGGACGGGCGTTGATCGCAGCGGCCTATCCGGCCCGGCAGCTGCCGCAACCGGGCCCGCTGCCCAACGATCTGCAGCTGACATCCACCGGCCAGCTGCGTCATCTGCTGACGGTCGAGGGCCTCAGCCGGGAGTTGGTGACCGAGATCCTGGACAACGCCGAATCGTTTGCGAACATGAACGAGAAGGCGGTCAAGAAGGTCCCGCTGCTGCGCGGCAAGACCATCGTGAACCTCTTCTTCGAGGCCAGCACCCGCACCCGCACCACCTTCGAGCTCGCGGCCAAACGGCTCTCGGCGGATGTGCTGAACATCAATGTCAGCACCTCCTCGGCCACCAAGGGCGAGAGCCTGCTGGACACCCTGCGCAACCTGGAGGCCATGAACGTGGACATGTTCGTGGTGCGGCACCAGCAAAGTGGCGCAGCCCATTTCATGGCACGGCATGTAGAACCCGGGATCAGCGTGCTGAATGCCGGTGACGGCCGTCATGCCCATCCGACGCAGGCCCTGCTGGACATGTTCACCATTCGCCGGTTCAAGGGCGACTTCACACGACTCAAGATCGCGATCGTCGGGGACATCCTGCATTCACGGGTCGCGCGCTCCCAGATCCATGCACTGAACATCCTGCAGGCCGGGGAGGTCCGCGTGGTCGCCCCGCACTCTCTGCTGCCGGCCCATGTCGAGGATCTCGGCGTGCACGTGTTCCACAACCTCGAGCAGGGCCTGCGCGACATCGACGTCGTGATCATGCTGCGCCTGCAACGGGAACGCATGGAACACGCGCACCTGCCCTCCGAACACGAATACTTCCAACTCTTCGGCCTGACCCAGCGGCGCCTGCTTGCGGCCAAGCCCGACTGTCTGGTCATGCATCCCGGCCCGGCAAACCGGGGGGTCGAAATCGACTCGGCGGTGGCCGATGGCGCCCAGTCGGTGATCCTGCAGCAGGTGACCTTCGGCATCGCGGTGCGCATGGCGGTAATGTCCATGGTCATGGGGGTACGCAGCGCATGAGCGTGCTGATCGAGAACGCCCGGGTGATCGATCCGGTCAGCGGCTTCGACAGGGTGGCGCCGGTCTGCATCCAGGGCAGCGAGATCCTCGCGCTGGGCGAGATCCCGGACGGCTTCGAGCCGCGTCGGCGGATCGATGCCAGTGGCCGCTGGCTGTTCCCGGGGCTGGTCGACCTGTCGGCCCACCTGCGCGAACCCGGCGAGGAGCACAAGGCAACCATCGCCAGCGAGACCCTCGCCGCCGCCCGCGGCGGTGTGACCACCCTGGTGGTCCCGCCCGACACCGACCCGCCGGTGGATTCGCCGGCCGAGGTGGAACTCATCTCGCGTCGCGCCGAGCAGGCCTGCGGCGTGCGTGTACTCGCCATGGGTGCGCTGACGCGGGCCCTGAACGGGGAACAGCTCGCCGAGCTCGCCGCGTTGAAGCGCGCGGGGGTCGTGGCGGTCAGCAATGCCCAATGCCCCCTGGCCAGTCCCCTGGTACTGCGCCGGGCCATGGAGTATGCCGCGACCTTCGACCTGTTGGTCGCGCTTTCGGCGCAGGATGCCGCCCTCGCCGGCTCCGGCTGCGTGCACGAGGGCGCGGTCTCCACCCGGCTGGGCCTGCCCGGCATTCCCGAGGCAGCGGAGACGGCGGCCCTGGGCATGATCCTCGCGCTGGTCGAACAGACCGGGGCCCGCGTGCACGTGAATCGCCTGTCGACCAGGCGCGGGGCAGAGATGGTGGCCAAGGCCCGTGCGGACGGCCTGCCGGTGTCGGCGGACGTGGCCGCGCACCAGCTGTTCCTGACCGAAATGGACGCCGCCGATTTCAATCCCTTCTGCCACGTGATCCCGCCCCTGCGCACGCAGCGCGACCGCGAGGGCCTGCGGGAGGCGGTGGCCCGGGGCGAGATCTCCGCCATCTGTTCGGATCACCAGCCCCACGAAAGCGACAGCAAGCTGGGGCCCTTTGCCGAGACCCGTCCCGGGATCAGTGCCCTGGAGACCCTGCTGCCGCTGACCCTGCGCCTGGTCGAGGACGGCCTGATGACCCTGCCCGACGCCCTGTCCCGCGTCACCTCGGGACCCGCGGGGATCCTGCGACTGGCGGGCGGTCACCTGACCCCTGGAGCTGCCGCGGACTTCGTGCTGTTCGATCCGGACGGTCGCACCGACATCAGCCCGGGAACCTGGCTCAGTGCCGGTACCAATACCCCCTTCATGGGCTGGAGCTTTTCCGGCCACGTCAGCGAAACCTGGGTGGCCGGGCGTCCCGCCTGGACCCTGCCTGTCGAGATTGCCGCATGAATATGGAACCCCAACGCAGTCATCGCGGCAGCATCTTCCTGGAGGATGATGCCAAGATCCTGGAACACGTGGCGCACCCGGGCGACCAATGGATCCTGAGGCTGAAGGCGCCGCAGTGCGCGGCACGCGCCAGGCCGGGTCAGTTCGTGCACCTGCAGTGCGACCCGCGACTGCCCATGCGCCGCCCGCTTTCCATCCAGCGCGTACACCCGGAACAGGGCTGGCTGGAGTTCCTCTACAAGGCAGTGGGTGAAGGGACCTCAGCCCTGAGCCGGCAGCCGGCCGGCGCCCGGCTCAGCGTACTCGGCCCGATCGGGCAGCCCTTCGTGCTCAACCAGGAGCGGCCATTGCGCCTGCTGCTGGGCGGCGGCGTGGGGATCCCGCCCATGATCTTTCTCGCCGATCACCTGCAGCAGCAGGGACAGGCCGCCCGGACCCGGGCAATCCTGGGCTCCGAGGTGCCGTTTCCATTCCGGCCGCGACCGTCCGAAATCCTTTGGCCCGGGTTGCCCGAGGGTGCGATTGCGACCATGCCGCTGCTGGAGGATTGGGGAATCGCCTGCCGGCTGACCTCGCGCGCCGGGATCCCGGGCGCCCACGCGGGTTTCGTGACCGATCTGGCGCGGCCCTGGCTGGCAGGCCTGGAGCCTGCCCTGCGGGCACAGGTGGAACTCTACGCCTGCGGCCCCCATGCGATGCTGGAGGCCTGCGCCGCGCTGGCCGCCGATTTCGAGGTCCCGTGTCAGGTCTCGCTGGAGGAGTACATGGCCTGCGCGGTCGGTGGCTGTGCCGGCTGCACGGTCGCGGTGCGCACGCCGGCAGGCGTGGCCATGAAGCGCGTCTGCGTGGACGGACCGGTGTTCGCCGCCGCTACGGTCTTTCCGGCGCCCTAGAGCAGCGGGGGGTATCAGCCGGTCTTTTCGCCGGGCAACTTGAAGTCCTCTTCCTCGGCGTCGTCGCTGGCACCAACGCCGCCCCCGAAGTTGAGGCGCCATTC
>JAWLFM010000306.1:0-3026 GCA_041685565.1 Thioalkalivibrio sp. | reverse complement strand
GATGCCGATTTCCTGGCGGTCAATACCGGGCAGGTCTCTCTGGACCTGATCCGGCGGACCCATGCCCAGGGCAGGAAGCTCTATGTCTGGACGGTCGACGACCCCGTGACGATGGTGCGCATGATCTCGATGGGTGTCGACGGGTTGATCACCAACGAGCCAGCGCTGGCCCGGCAGGTGATGGACACGCGTAACCAGCTCTCGGCCCCCGAACGTCTGCTCCTCTGGGCGAGCGACCGCTTCCGGCTGAAGAGCTTCGATCTGGTGGCCGAGGAAGCCGATGCCTGAGCGCCGGAAGACATCTGTCGCGGCTGTACTGGGCCTGTGCATCGCCGCCCTCGCCCCCGTGAACACGACGGCAGAGCCAAAGACCGGGGAATCCTTCGCGCTGCGACTCTCCATCGAGATGGCGGCGCATCGCCGGCTGGTCGGGGTCATGGACAAGACCGGGCACACACCCGCTCCCTTCGTCACCGATGGCTGCAGCGGCGGGCTATCGATGGCCTGGGACCTGATCGCGGATCTCCTGCCGGTCTTCGCCGAGACCCACCAGGAGCGCCCGCCTTGGGAGGCCTGCTGCGTGACCCACGACCGGGCCTATCACGCCGCGAGCGGTGCGCGCACGGCCGAAGAGAGCTACCGGGCGCGGTTCGCGGCCGATGAGGCCCTGCGGGGCTGCGTGCTCGACACCGGTGAGCGCCGGACGCAACAGCTGTTGGAAACCTACGGCCTGACCGAAGCGCAGATCGCCGGTGCCTACGGAGTGATCGCCGATGCCATGTTCGATGCCGTGCGCCTGGGAGGCGGACCCTGCAGCGGGATGCCCTGGCGCTGGGGTTACGGCTATCCCGGTTGCCTGCTCAGCAAGTGAGCGATCCCGCGGGAGTATCGGTGGCCGGTCTCAGCCTCCAACATTCGCGCGGAGGTCGGGGGCTCTGATGGCGTCATTTGGCGTGTGACAGGACATTAGGAGTTGGCCCGGCGCATGCGGGCCTCGACCCGTGCGGCCTTCATCAGCCGCTGGTCGACCACCTCGGGATACAGGGCATGGAACCGCTCGATCTCGAACACGTGCTCGCGGGCGGCATTCTCCAGACGCTCCCGCGCGCTGCGTGACAGGCCCTGGAGCATCAGGAGCCGCGGCGCCAACCTGCGGATGTAGCGATCGCACAGCTCCTGCTCCTTGCCGTCCTGCCAATCCTCCCGGATCAGGCAGGGCGGGAAGTTGCCCGCGTCCGCCTCGTTGCGCTCGAACCAGGCCGCCCGGGGTTTCGTGCCCGCGCGCTCCTCGACCATTCTCTCCAGGCGATAGTTGACGGGCGGCACATAGAAGGCTTGCGGAGGTTCCGGGGGCTCGACCTTC
Source organism: Thioalkalivibrio sp. (assembly GCA_041685565.1). GTDB lineage: Bacteria > Pseudomonadota > Gammaproteobacteria > Ectothiorhodospirales > Ectothiorhodospiraceae > Thioalkalivibrio. The sequence goes on along the minus strand of JAWLFM010000306.1, from coordinate 1,663 downwards.
AGCTCCGAGGCCGGCATCGGGTGCCATTCCGCGCGCGGGGGCGTCAGTTCCCGTTCCTGCTCGCCCAGGCAGGTGTAGAGCAACGCGAGCGGCGTTTCGTCCCGGGGGTCCAGAAGCCAGTACTCGTGCCGGTCCGCTGCCTCGAAGGGGAGGCGCGCGGCGGTCACCGCTTCGAAGAGGCGGTTGCCGGCGGCGCGGACTTCATCGACATCCAGGGCGGGATGCACCGGATGGTTCTCCAGCCGGCCCGCCTTGACGGCGGCCACCGCGGCGTGGTTGTAGCCGACGATGCGGGTGTAGGTGGAGCCGGGATCGACCCGTTTCGAGCGGGTCTGCTGGTTCGGGTCTACCGGCAGCCGGTACTGGATCGACCAGTAGTCGCCGTCCATGCTCAGGGCCCGCGCCCGGTCCATCTCGGCGATCTGGACCACGCCAACGAAGGGCAAAAGCAACCGCCTGGAGTACATTCGGATCACGTCAAGGCCTCCCACTGAGCTGTTTTTCCGCAGACAAGCGTACGGCCGAGGCTCTGCGCAGGCCTCCGATGCTGCGCGCAGACCGGTGCATCTGCGCCACAGAGGCTCGAGGCCTTCGCGCCAGCCCTCGCGCCCTGCCATGGTCGCATGTCGCACTGCGCCTATGTTCGACTCCCCTGGCCAGCGAAGTTTCCCGATGCTCAAGCATCGCAGGACCGCGCAATCTGGAAACGTCCCGTGCGGGACTGATTGGCTGGCCACCGGCACACCAACCGCCAGGAACCACCCGAGTGGGCCATGCTGAGCTTCGGTCGCCTCCTGCGTCCCCATGGCCGCCGGCCCGGGGTTCCCCCGCACGATCCTGGAACCTACCCATGTCTCGGACCTGTCGAACACCCGCGCCGACCTGCCGCCGGAACACGGGAATCGTGCGAGAATCGGCCCATGCCCGGCATCTTCATCAGCTACCGTCGTGACGACACTCAGGGTTTTGCGGGTCGGCTGGCCCATGACCTGGGCCGCGCGCTCGGGCCGGATCGGGTCTTCAGCGATATCGAGATTCCCTTCGGGAGCGATTTCGGTGACGTGCTTCATCGCGCGATCGCCGCGAGTGACGCGTTGCTGGTCGTGATCGGCCGTCGCTGGGCGGCCAATGCCGGCGACGGCAGCCCCTCGCGCCTGTTCGACACGGATGACTGGGTCCGCACGGAGATCGAGGCGGCCTTGAGCCAGGACAAGGCGATCATCCCGGTGCTCGTCGGTGGGGCCGACATGCCGCCGGCAACGGCTCTTCCCGAGAGCATCCGGCAGGTCACGCGTATTCAGGCCGCGAGTTTTGACGATCGGCACTGGAATGCCGATCTTGCGTCGCTGGTCGCCCGGCTGCAGGCCATGTTGCCGAGCTTGAGTGAACCGGCACATCAAGCTGGCAACGAAGTACCCGCCGGCAGTTCGAACGAAAGCCTTGCGCAGGTCTTGCGCGAGATCGCGCAGCGGGTTTTCGATGAATCCCGGGCGCGCCGCAGCGAGCTCACGCCGTCCCGCTCTGGCAGCGCGCTCGGGGTCGTAACTCGCGCCGTGCTACAACCGATTTTGCGGACCCTGGGTGGGGTCACGAAGATCGTGCTGTTTCTGGCGGTCCTCTATGTGGGTGCACGGTTGTTCGGCGACGACAACGTGCTCAGGCA
>JAWLFM010000305.1:0-3054 GCA_041685565.1 Thioalkalivibrio sp. | reverse complement strand
GCCATTCCGTTCGCCTTCGAAGACTACCTGGAACTGGTGGATGCCACCGGTCGGGTGCTCCGCGAGGACAAGCGCGGCTTCATTCCCGGTCACACACCAATACTGCTGGAACGGCTGGCCATCGACCCGGAACAGTTCATCGCAACCGCCGGTCGGATGCTGCGGCAGTTCGGCAGCGCGATCGGAACCCCGACGCACATCACCGATCTGTGCGTGGCGCGGCAGGCGCGTTACCTGCGGGGCATGGGAGCCGCCCGCGCGCTGTTCGAGAGGCGGGCGGCCTGAGCCGACGCTGGGTGCCGTGAAGAGATCGAGAACAAGATTCATTAGCGACCTGTCCTGGCCGAGCTCCGGGTGCCTGCTACTCGGACACGGAAACGGAAGTGCTCCCAACCGCACTGGGAGATCCAGGTTGCTTGGGCGGTTGCTGGAACGCCCAACCGGTGGAAACTGGCTGTCCCAGATGTGTCGGAGCAAGCCTGCTCGCAAACGCGCCGCAGGCTCGCCAAAGGTCGGGGCTTCGACGATCGCCCGTTCGCGTGCAAGGCACGCTCTCCTACACGCCCAGGCGCGCCCCGGGAGGTGTGCCGGCCGTGGGAGCGTCCTCTGGCCGCGATTGGTGGGCCTTCGGGGTCGGACCAAGGCAAGCGCCTGAATCGGCTGCAGAAGCAGCGCATTTCGAGGGGCGAAATCGGCTTTGGACAGGCCATTCGGGGCCCGGAAATGGGGTTTCAGGGATTGGGAGGGTGATCTCGGGGCAACGCTAACGCTAAGGGGAACGACGCGCGGGCGGGTTCTGTGCGTGCCACGGGTTGATCGTGCGCACGCCGGTTGGGTCGAAATCGGCCGTGTTTCGGGTCACGACCGGCATCCCGTGGACGAGTGCGGTCGCGGCAATCAGGGCATCCCGAACCGGACGGGGGTCGGGCACGTGGAGGCCGGCGCTGCACAGCGCCACCGCGGTATCGACGGGTAGCACTCGACCTTGGAACGCGGGCAACACGTGGGCGTTGAGCCAGACCCGCAGCAGGGCACCTTGAGCCCCATCCCGGCGCTCCGCCAGCAGCACACCCAGTTCCAACTCCTGGACCGTGATCACGGAGAGGTAAAGCGCGCTGGCGTCCACGGTCTCCGCCCATGCCGCAACGTTGGGGTGCGCCTTTCCGGCGCGCACTTTCCGCAACTCCGACACGACGTTGGTATCCAGGATGAACATCAGGACAGGTCGGCCGCCTGGGCACGATCCCGCGCGACCGGGATTGCCAGTTCCACGTCCTCCACACCCGGCATCGCAAGCAGATCGGCGATTTTCTGCGGACGGGCCGTCAGCTTCCGGTACTCCTGGATGCTCAGCAGCACATGCGCCGGCCGGCCCCGATCCGTGATGAATACAGGGCCGTCATTGGCTGCCTTTTTTGCCTCGCTCGCGCGCTGATTGAATTCACGGCTCGTAAAGATCGTCACTTCGTCGCTCGCCTCCCCAAGTTCGGTTGTAGGTACGTTACTACTCCTCCCTCTTGGCTGCAAGGCAGCTGAGCACGCGTGCGGGTTACCCTGGGGTCGGACCAAGGCAAGTGGTTGAATCGGAGATGGAAACGCCGGGATTTGGCGGCGAAATCAGCCTTAAACGGGCCATTTTGGGATCGAAAATGAAGAACGCTCAGAGAACGCTCCAGGACATCCACTTTCCTTGCCTTTGCAGAGAACGCTCCAGGACATCCACTTTCCTTGCCTTTGCAGAGAACGCTCCAGGACATCCACTTTCCTTGCCTTTGCATGGGGCCGGGTCCCGGATGTTATGCGTACGTTCGTCCACCCACCTGGTGCATGGCGGTGGCCAGCTTGGCGTCGAAGGTGGCCAGCGCAGATCCCGTGCGGAGCGCCAGTTCGAGGTAGCTCGCGTCTTAGGCGGTGAGATGGAATTGCCGGCCCAGCGCCATGATGACTTCCCGCCGATGCGAGACCTCGGCATCGTCCGTCAGGATGGGCAGCTTCGACAGGCGTTGCAGGTAATCGATGACTTGGGCCTCTTTTACGACGCCGCGCCGCTCGGCGGTCAGCAAGGCATTGGCCACCTCAAGGTGCCAAAGGCTGGGGACCCAGACGGACTGAGCAGCGATGTCATCGAGCAGCCGATCGGCCAAGGCGACCTCGCTGGGATGGGCCCGCTCGAAAATCCAGGCTAATGCCGCCGAGGCGTCGAGCACCAGACTCATCGACGGCCTTCGGCAGTCCAGAGCTCCAGATCCGCGGCGGCCACACCTTTGATCCTGGGCAGGGCGCGCATGGCCGCGACCGCCTTTCGGATCTCTTCCTCGCCAGCGCACCCCACAGGCACCAGGTCCGCGACAGGCTTGCACCGCAGTGTAATGGTGTAGCGGCGTCCCGCCTCGACCTCGCGCAAGAGCTCGGGCAGCCTTGTCTTGGCATCGTAGGAGCCGATTTCGGGGTACATGAGGATCTCTCTAGACTGGTCTGTTGGTTGGTCTAGTGTAGGGAATTCTTGCGCGGCCGGCGAAGTCGGTCGCATTCAGGTCGGACCGGGTGGCCGCCGTCCCGCATCGCGCGGAAGCTGAATCTCCAGTTCCACCGTCTCAGCCCCGGGCAGGGCCAGCATATCGAGTATGACCGAGACTCCGCGGTTGCTGGAACGGCTGGCGATCGACCCGGAGCAGGTTATCGCGACTCCGGGCCGAATGCTGCGCCAGTTCGGCAGCGCCATTGGCACACCGACGCACCTCACCAATCTTTGTGTCGCCCGGCAAGCGCGCTACCTGCGGGGAATGCGAGCGGCGCGTGCCCTGTCCGAGAGGCAGGCGGCCTGACCTGCAGTCAGCCGGCATCGCCTGACAGTCCCACCCCGACGGCTTGTCCCCCCACCTACCACTACCGCACGCGTTGGTCGAGCGTCGCCGGGCCAGGGCCGTGCGACACCTGCTAGACTCAGCCCCAAGAAGGCAAACGGAGAAATTGCGCGCATTCGGAGTGTGTTGCAGCACCACACCGAGATTGAGCTTGCCATCCTGTTCGGATCCGTCGCACGCAATGCCGCCC
>JAWLFM010000068.1:0-12717 GCA_041685565.1 Thioalkalivibrio sp. | reverse complement strand
TGGCTGGGGGACCAGGATTCGAACCTGGGTTGACGGAGTCAGAGTCCGTAGTCCTACCGCTAGACGATCCCCCAATTCGACAGGTCCAGGACGGAGTCCCGAACCTGGAACTCAGCGCTTGGAGAACTGCTTCGCGCGACGGGCCTTGGCGAGACCAACCTTCTTACGTTCCACTTCACGCGCATCTCGGGTCATGAACCCGGCCTGGCGCATGGGCGGCCGCAGGGCCTCGTCGTACTGGACCAGCGCCCGGGCGATCCCGAGGCGGATGGCACCGGCCTGGCCATTGGCGCCGCCACCCTTGACCGTTGCGATCACGTCGAAATGGTTGACCATGTCCGCGGTCTCAAGCGGTTGACGGACGACCATGCGCGAGGTCTTGCGCCCGAAGTAATCGTTCAGCGACTTGTCGTTGACCATGATGTCGCCCTTGCCAGGCCGCAGGAAGACCCGCGCGGAGGCCGTCTTGCGGCGGCCAGTGCCATAGTTCTGGTTTGTAGCCATGAATGCGTTGTCCTTGACGTATGCGGTGTAAGCGGCGCTAGATTTCGAGCGGCTGCGGCTGCTGTGCGCTGTGACGGTGCTCCGTACCCGCATAGACCTTCAGCTTCTTGAACATCGCGCGGCCCAGCGGATTCTTGGGCAGCATGCCCTTGACCGCATGTTCCAGCACCCGTTCCGGTGCGCGCTCGATCATCTGGGTGAAATTCGCCTGCTTCAGACCCCCGGGGAAGCCCGAGTGCCGGTAGTACATCTTGTCGTTCGCCTTGTTGCCGGTCACGTGGATCCTTTCCGCGTTGACCACGACGATGTAATCCCCGGTATCGACGTGCGGGGTGTAAATCGGCTTGTGCTTGCCGCGCAAACGACGCGCGATCTCGGTGGCGAGCCGCCCGAGGGTCTTGCCGCTGGCGTCGACGAGGTACCAGTCGCGTACGACTTCGGCCGGCTTGGCGCTAATGGTTTTCATGCCTGTGCTCCGGATACGGCGCTATTTCAGAAAGCGCGCAATCATAACCAACGCGCGCCCCGGGTTCAAGGAGACCATAGAAGAAAGGCCGACCCCGAGGGGTCGGCCCCGCCTCCGGCGACCCGGATGCGATTCTGGGATCCGGCCCCAGTTTACATGCGATCAGCGGCCTTTTCCTGCACCTGCTGCATCAATTCCGGATCGCTCTGCAGTGCAATTGCGACCTCGTTGTACTCCTGGACGCTCATGCCGGATGCCTCGACAGCCTGCATCATCTTCTCCTGGGCCTCCTGCTGCATGGCCTGGGCCTCGGACTCATCGGAGGCCGACTGGAGCCGCTCGGTGAAATCCTCACGGATTTCCTGTACCGCAACGAAGGCATCGACAAAGGTGTCGACGGTCTCATCGGTCAGGGCTGCGGTCTGGGGCGTCGTCTCGCCGGGCATGGGTGCCTGGCCGGCTCCGCCACCGGAACTCTGGGCGAAAGCGCTGCCACCGGCGGCGAACAGTGCAGCGAGGGCGATGGTCAGTGCAGTCTTTCGAATCGTCATGAATGCTCCTTTGTTTGCATTTGCCAGGTTTGCACTGGAATGAGGAGCAGAAACCGTGCCAGCTGCGGAAATAATTCCATACAACGCTCTCAATCCGTCACTTACCATCCTCTTCACGAGTTCGGGTTGCAGCCGGAGCACAGGAAACGCCGTAGCATCGCGCTACATGTGTCGTATTGATACGGCCCCGATCGTCACACATCACCGTCCAGCTTGCGGTACAGGGTCTTGCGCCCGATACCAAGGATCCGCGCCGCCCGCTGCTTGTTGCCCCCGGTGAAGGCCAGCACCTGCCGGATGTAACGGTCCTCCAGTTCCCCGAGGGTCTCCCACTCGACCTCGCGCCGCACGCCACCAGTCACGGCGCCCCCATCAAGGCCGCCGGACGGATCCGTGCGCACCCGCGCTGGCAGGTCCTCGACCCGGATGGTATCGCCTCGGGCCAGCGTGGCGGCGCGCTCGACCAGGCCGGCCAGTTCGCGCACATTGCCGGGAAATCGGTAGCCAAGCAGTTGCCGCAGTGCTTCGGGTTCCAGGCGCCGCACCGGCTGATCCTGCGCGAGTGCCTGACGGCGCAGGAAGAGGTCCAGCAGCCGCGCGACATCCTCGCCCCGTTCGCGCAGGGGCGGCACCTCGATGCGGAAGGTCTCCAGCCGGAAGAACAGGTCCTCCCGAAGGCTGCCCTCGGCCAACAGGTCGGCGATGTCCCGGTGGGTGGCGGCGACGATGCGCACATCCGTGCTCACCTCCTCGTTGGCGCCCACCGGCCGCACCTGCCCGTCCTGCAGCAGACGCAGCAGCTTGGTCTGCATGGACGCCGGCATCTCCCCGATCTCGTCCAGGAACAGCGTGCCACGGTCCGCCTCGAGAAACAGCCCCTTGCGGGCGCCGCGCGCCCCGCTGAAGGCGCCCGCCGCATGACCCAGCAGCTCGGATTCCAGCAGGGTCTCCGGAATCCCCGCACAGTTGATCGCCACGAAGGGTCCGCCGGCGCGGGGGCCTTCCTCGTGCAGCGCGCGCGCGACCAGTTCCTTACCCGTGCCGGATTCTCCGGTGATCAGCACACTGCCGTCGGAACGGGCGATGCGCCGGATCAGGTCGAACAGGCGCAGCATCGCGGGGCTCTTGCCGTACATTCCGTGAAAGCCCTGGTTGCCCAGCACATCCCGATACTGCTGAACCTCGTTACGAAGCCGCCGCGTCTGTACCACGCGCTCGGCAGCGATCCGCAGGTGCTCCAGATCGATCGGCTTGGTCAGAAAGTCGTCCGCCCCCGCCTTCAGCGCAGCGACGGCCTGGTCGATGGTGCCGAACCCAGTCAGCATGATGAACCCCGGTGCGGGCACCAGCAGCCGCGCCCGCTCCAGCACCTGGAAACCGTCCGCTTCGGGGAGGCGGAGGTCGCTGACCACCAGGGCGAAGCTGCATGTCCCGAGCAGCGCCAGGGCCTCCTCTGCCGTGGCCACGGCGGTCACCGTGTACCCTGCCTCGGTCAATTCCTCCTGCAGCAGTTCACGGTGTCCGACATCGTCCTCGACCACCAATACCGGATCGGAGGCAACGTCCCCGGTGGGGGTCAGGGCGTCACTCATCGGCCTTATGCTCCGATAACGGCAGGGTCACCACGAAACGGGCACCCGGAGACCCGGCACGGTCCAGACGGAGGTCGCCGCCATGGTCCTCGATCGCAACGTGCGCCACGGCGAGGCCCAACCCGGTCCCGGCCCCGGTCGGCTTGGTGGTGAAGAACGGCTCAAAGAGACGCTCAATGTGTTCGTCGGCGATACCCGGCCCGTCGTCCGCCACGGTAAGTTCCAGCATTTCGCGCGCGTCCTGCAGGATCCTGCGCCACGCGATCGTGACCCGCTTGCGCGCCGCGTGAATCGCGTTCTCCAGCAGATTGCCCAAGGCCTGTTCCAGGCGTGCGGGATCTGCCCGGATGACCAGGGCGCCGGAATCATCGGCTGGTACAACCTGGATGTCGATCTCCGGGCGCTGCACGCCCATCCGGACCCGCGATACCACGTCCGCCACCAGCGCGGGTAGCGAGATCTCGCGGCGATTCAGTGGATTGCGCCGCGCGAAGTTCAGCAGCTGGCGTACGATGTGTTCGACTCGGCCAAGCTCGGCCAGCAGGCTTGCCATCTCGGTGGCGGCACGCGAGTCCTCCGGCACCCCGCGCCGGGCCCGCTGCGCACGCCCGGCAATGACCCCGAGCGGCGTACCCAGTTCGTGGGCGACACCGGCCGCGAGCTGACCGATCGCCGCCAGCTTCTCGGACTGACGCAATTTCTCCTCGAGTTCCGCGCGCTGGGAACGCTGCGTCGCAAGCGCCCGCTCCGACTCCTCGCGGCGTTGCAGCATCTCGTTCATGGCGGTGGCCAGCAGCCGCAGCTCCTGCGGTCCCTGTTCCGGTACGCGCAGGCCTCTGGCGCCGGTCCCGGCACTCTGCATCGCGCCGACGAGCCGGCTGACATGCCGGCCCACGGCCCGGTGATGCCCGATCAGGACCACCAAGAGGAAGATCAGGGACAGCAGGACGATGGCCACGCCACCCTGCAAGCGCATCTGGGCGATGTAGGCGTGAAACCGGGTCACGTCCCGGGTGATCTGCAGCAGTCCGACGATTCGCCCCCCCGCGTCGGTCAGCGGCAGGAAGAAGGAGAACACCTCGCGTCCCTGGCGCTCATCGAAGGCCCCCTGGCTGCCGGTGGCAGTGATCAGGCGGGCCTCGCGGCGACGATCCAGCGACGGGCTGCGCGGCCCGCTGGTCGCGACTAGGTCGCCGTGGGAGTCATACACGTAGACGCCGAAGACCTGCTCCAACTGAAAGGCGGAATCCAGCGCCTGCTGGACGTCCATGGCGTCCCGCCGGATCATCGCCGCCGAGATCGGCAGGCGGATGGACCGCGCCACCAGCTCGATGTCCTCCTGCATCCGCAGCTCCATTTGCTGCTCGAACTCGCGCAGCGCCAGCATTCCGAGCGCAACCAGGACACCCAGGAGCGGCAGCAGCACGAAGACGAGGACGGCGGTACGAAGATTGTTGAATGGCAGAAACATCGATTTGGTCGGGGCCAGTCCAACCCAAGGGGTAACAGAATATGCACAGTGTGGCGAATGTCCGGCCCTGTGCAAGGTGGGTCAACGCCCCGTCCCGGCCAGGCAGCAAAAAAAAGGCGCGAACCGAAGTTCGCGCCAATTAAACCACCAAAGGAGGATGGAGGAGTACGCTGACCGTTGCGGGGGGGCAAGCGATCAACGTATGAGCATCTTCTAATATGCAGATTCCCCTGTCAACCCCGCACCGCAAAAAACCTTCCTCAGGACCGATCGAGTTCCCCGGCCGACCTCTGAACTGGCCTGGCCAAGCTGCACTGCCAATGACGGAACCCGCTTCGCTTTGCCACAATGCCGGCCCCGCCACTGCCAATCGAGATATCGCCATGCTCGGATTCGTCACCCTTCCCGTTACCGCCTTCGAACAGAATGCGACCCTGATCTGGTGTAAAGAAACGGGTGAGGCCGCATGGGTGGACCCTGGCGGTTCAGCGGCAAGACTGCTGTCGGTAGCCCGGGAGCGGGAACTGGATCTCCGCCAGATCCTGCTCACCCATGGCCATCTGGACCACGTGGGGGCCGCACGCGAGCTCGCCGACATGGCAGGCATTCCGATCATCGGCCCGGGCGAGGCCGACCGCTTCTGGCTGGAACAGCTGCCCATGCAGGCGAAAATGTTCGGCACCCCGGAGGTCAAGGCCTTCCTTCCCGACCGCTGGCTCCACGATGGGGACCAGGTGCATGTCGGTCGGCAGGTGCTGGACGTGTACCACTGCCCAGGCCACACCCCTGGACATGTGATCTTCCATCATGCCCCGAGCCAGCTCGCCCTGGTGGGCGACGTTCTCTTCGCTGGCAGCATCGGCCGTACCGATTTTCCCCTGGGCAACCATCAGGATTTGCTTGATTCCATCGCATCCAAGCTGTGGCCGTTGGGTCCGGAGACGCGTTTCATCCCCGGTCACGGCCCCATGTCCACCTTCGGCGCGGAGCGTCGCAACAATCCCTTCGTCGCGGGCAGTGCGGTGACGATGGAACCCAGCCAAAAGGCCGCAGCAAGGCGGGGAATCCGCCAGGAATGAACCGCCAGCATCGGCCCGGTTCCGGGCGCCACAAATGACGAGGGGCCGCCCTGGGGCGGCCCCTGCAGCGGTCACCGGAGATCCGGGCGGGATTCAGCGCATGGACTTCAGGGCCATGATCCGCTCCTCGATCGGCGGGTGGGTCATGAACAGGCGCTTGATGCCCTGCGGCACCCCACCACGGATGCCGAATGCCGCCATCTGGTCCGGCATGTCCACCGGCCGTCCGGAGGCCCTGGCCAGGGCCTCCAGCGCCCCGATCATCTTGTCGCGGCCGGCCAGTTTCGCCCCAGCCGCATCGGCCCGGAATTCGCGCTGGCGCGAGAACCACATGACGATGATGGAGGCCAGGATCGCCAGCAGGATCTCGGCGACGATGGTGGTGATCCAGAACGCCGGACCATGACCCTGCTCGTTCTTGAACACCACGCGGTCGACGAGGTGGCCGAGCACGCGGGCCAGGAAGATCACGAAGGTGTTCACCACGCCCTGGATCAGCGCGAGCGTGACCATATCGCCGTTGGCGACGTGCCCGACCTCGTGCCCCAGCACGGCCTCGACCTCACCCTGCTCCATGCTTCGCATCAGTCCTGTACTGACTGCCACGAGCGCGTTGTTGCGACTCATGCCGGTGGCGAAGGCATTGGGGTCGGGGGAATCGTAGATGCCGACCTCGGGCATGCCGATGCCGGCCTCCCTGGCCTGGCGCCGCACCGTGTCGTACAGCCACTGCTCGGATGCGTTACGCGGCTTCTCGATCACATGCACCTTCATCGTCTTCTTGGCCATCCATTTGGAAATGGCCAGGGAGATGAATGAACCGCCGAAACCGAATACCGCGGCGAAGATCAGCAGGGCAGTGAGGTTCAATCCGACGCCCTGCTCATCCAGGATGCGTTCCACACCGAGGATACGCAAGGTGATGCTCAGCACCACGATGATGGCGAGGTTGGTCCCCAAAAACAGCATGATACGTTTCATGGCGGCTCCGAAGGCTCTATTAGCAAAGGGTAATGCCGGGGTATTAGATGGGGCAGCGGCCGGAAAATTCAAGCGACGCGGCACCGCTCAGGCCTGGATCTCCAATCGGTCCACCTTCTGATAGCCGCGCGGCAGTTTGTGACCGCGGCGGCCGCGCTCCGCCGCGTATTCCGCCCATTCTGCCGGGCCCATGCCCTTGAAGCGCTTCCCGGCGTGGACGACGAGCGTACCACCCTGCGGCAACACCGCCATGGCCGCGACCCGCTCCTGTCCGGCCTTGAGTCGCGCCGAGGGAATCCCGATGAGCCTGTTGCCCTTGCCGCGCGCCATTTCCGGCAGGTCCGCGGCCGCGACGACCAGCAGGTAACCGTCCGAGGTCACCAGTGCGATACGGTCGCTGCTGACATCGGTGACCCGTCGGGGCGGCAGCACATCGGCCCCCCTGGGCACACTCAGCACGGTCTTGCCGGATTTCTGCCGGCTGAACAGATCCCCGAGCTGGGCGATGAAACCGTAACCGTGATCGGTGGCCAGCAGCCAGCGCTCCTCCGCCGAACCGGAGGCCAGGCCGACAAACCGCCCCCCCTCCGCCGGTGTCACCCGCCCCGAGAGTGGCTCGCCCTGCCCACGCGCCGAAGGCAGGGTATGGGCCGGCAGCGTGTAGGCCCGCCCGGTGGAATCCAGAAAGGCCACCAGTTGATTGCTGCGCCCCGCCAACGCATCCAGGAAACCATCGCCAGCTCGGTAATTCAGCGCGGCGGGATCCACATCATGACCCTTCGCGGCGCGCACCCAGCCCATCTTCGACAGCACGATCGTCAGCGGCTCGGTCGGCACCAGTGCCGTCTCGTCCAGCGCCTGGGCGGCGGCGCGCTGCACCAGGGGCGAGCGGCGGTCGTCGCCGAAGGCCTCGGCGTCGGCACGGATCTCATCCGCGACCAGACGCTTCAACCGCTTCTCCGACCCGAGGATCTTCTCCAGTCTCTCACGCTCGGCCGCCAGCTCGTCCTGCTCGCCACGGATCTTCATCTCCTCGAGCCTGGCGAGGTGGCGCAGCTTCAGCTCCAGGATGGCCTCGGCCTGGATGTCGCTGAGCCCGAAGCGCTCCATCAGCACCGGCTTGGGCCTGTCGTTCTCGCGAATGATTCGGATCACCTCGTCGATATTGAGGTAGGCGGTCAGCAGCCCTTCGAGGACGTGCAGGCGGGCGAGCACCTTGTCCAGGCGCCACTGCAGGCGCCGGCGCACGGTGCTCACCCGAAACCCCAGCCACTCGCCGAGCAGGGTGAGCAGGTCCTTGACCCGGGGCCGCCCGTCCAGCCCGATCAGGTTCATGTTGACCCGGTAGCTCTTCTCCAGGTCGGTGGTGGCGAACAGATGCGCCATCAGCGACTCGACATCGACACGCTGGCTGCGGGGCGTGATCACCAGGCGCGTCGGGTGCTCGTGATCGGACTCGTCGCGCAGATCCTCCACCATCGGCAGCTTCTTCGCATTGATCTGCGCGGCAATCTGCTCCAGCACCCGTGAACCCGAGGCCTGGTAAGGCAGCGCGGTCACCACGATGTCACCGTTCTCCCGCTCGTAGCGGGCCCGGGCGCGCACCGAGCCATGGCCGCTTGCATACATCTTCCGCAATTCCTCACGCGGCGTGATGATCTCGGCCGCGTTGGGGAAGTCCGGTCCCTGGATGTGTTCCAGCAGGGCGTCCAGGGTCGCGCCGGGATGTTCCAGCAGGTGCACACAGGCGGCGGCCACCTCGCGCAGATTGTGCGGGAGGATATCGGTGGCCATGCCCACGGCGATACCGGTGGCACCGTTCAACAGCACGTTCGGGAGTCGCGCCGGAAGCACCTTCGGCTCTTCCAGTGTGCCGTCGAAGTTGGGCACCCAATCCGCCGTGCCCTGATCCAGTTCGGACAGCAGCAGCTGGGCATAGCGCGACAGCCGCGACTCCGTGTAGCGCATCGCGGCGAAGCTCTTGGGATCGTCCGGTGAACCCCAATTACCCTGCCCGTCCACAAACGGGTACCGGTAGGAAAAGGGCTGGGCCATCAGCACCATGGCCTCGTAGCAGGCACTGTCCCCATGGGGATGGAACTTGCCCAGCACGTCGCCTACGGTACGCGCGGACTTCTTGTACTTGGCGGTGGCGGAAAGACCGAGTTCGCTCATCGCGTAGATGATCCGCCGCTGCACCGGCTTCAGGCCGTCGCCGATGTGCGGCAATGCCCGGTCCAGGATCACGTACATGGAATAATCCAGGTACGCCTTCTCGGTAAAGTCCTTCAGTGGCAGACGTTCGGCGTCCGCGAAGTCGAGGGTCAGGTTCTCGGCCATGGTGTCATTTCATTCCTGTTGAGAGGCCTGGCGCCATCCGCCGGAGCGGCCGGGTTTGCCCGCTATGGAGCGCCGCCGTACTGTAGCCAGTCTTGCCTGTGCATGCCATCGAATGCCTTGAGCCCGGAGGAACCTGGACGTGGAGACCGGCTGGATCGCCAGCGGCATCGCCGCGGCCGTGTTTCTGTTTGCCATCGCGAGCGCCGTGCATGCGCTGCTGCAACGCCGCGAAACCGGTACCGTCATCGCCTGGGTCGGGCTGATCTTTCTCCTGCCCCTGGCCGGCTCGATCCTCTACTGGCTGTTTGGCATCAACCGCATCCGCCGCCGCGCCCGTGCCCTGCGCGACGGCCACAGCCCGACACCGACGCCCCGGCCCAGCCTCGCCGTGGACCCCAGACTGAGTACACGCTGGCAGGGCCTCCTGAGTTCGGGCGATGCCCTGAGCCCATTCACCCTGAGTGCCGGAAATCGCGTGACACCGCTGTTTGACGGCGACCAGGCATATGCCTCCATGCTGCAGGCGATCGATGGCGCCGAGCGCAGTGTCGCCCTTGCCACGTACATCTTTGATGCCGATCGCATCGGGTATCACTTCGCCGAGCGCCTGCGTGCGGCTCAGCAGCGTGGCGTGGAGGTGCGAGTCCTCATCGATGGCATCGGTGCGCGCTACAGCCGGCGCAGCATGGTGAACTACCTGCACCGGCTCGGGGTTCGCAGCGCCGCCTTTCTTCCCGCTTTTCTGCCCCGGAGTCTCGCCGTCTTCAACCTGCGTAACCACCGGAAACTGCTGATCGTGGACGGGGCGTCGGGCTTCACGGGGGGCATGAACATCCGTCAGGGGCACTGCTGCAGCGATCCCGGCAAGTACCCGATCCGCGACCTGCATTTCCGGATCGACGGACCGGTGGTCGAACACTTCCAGAGGGTGTTCAGCGAAGACTGGGCGTTCACCACTGGCGAGACGTTGTCGGGACCAGCCTGGATGACCCCTGGCGCGGCGCAGGCCGGAACGACCCTTTGCCGCGGCCTCCCCGACGGACCCGATGAAGACTTCGAGGTGCTGCAGTTCACCCTGCTGGCGGCGCTGGCAGAGGCCCGTGAACAGGTGACCGTGATCACACCCTACTTCCTGCCCGAGGTGGGACTGCTCAGCGCACTGAAGACGGCCGCCCTGCGCGGTGTCCAGGTTGACCTGCTGTTGCCTCGGCGCGGCAATCTGCGCTTGGTGGAATGGGCCAGCAATCCGCTGCACGCGGAACTGTTGGAGCGTGGCTGCCGGATCTGGCTGACCCCGCCGCCGTTCAATCACAGCAAGCTGATGCTGGTCGATGCCTGCTGGCTATTGTTCGGTTCCGGGAATTGGGACCCGAGAAGCCTGCGCCTGAATTTCGAATTCAATCTGGAGTGCTATGACGCGGACCTTGGCCGTGAACTCGCCGAATGGACTGCCGATCTGCGCCGCGCCTCGCATCTGCTCACCCTGCACGAGATCCGCCAACGTCCGATGCCGCTACGCCTGCGCGACGGCGCGGCGCGGCTGTTGACACCCTATCTCTAGTGAGCCCTAGTGAGCCCTGCGGACAGGTCCCGCCAGTCGCCGCGATCATGGCAAACACGATAGGCTGCCCATGAATGGACGGAATGCGCAACCGCTGAGACGATCCTTTCCTGCGCCGAACGGGAGGCCATCATGATCTTCGACCTGTTGCAACGGGAACCCCTTCTGGACGACACCACGCGCGACTGGATCCACGAGGTCTTTGCCTGGGCCCTGCGCCACCAGGGACACCCGATCTTCTTCGGCGGCACCCGGCTGGTGCTGCCCACTCCGGAGTTCTTTCCCGGGCGGGCCGACAGCGTGCATGGCATGGCGCAACTGGTCTTTGATTCAGTGCGCCACCACGCCGGTCTCGATCACTGGCCCTGCCGGTTGCAGGAACCGGGGGCATTGGCACCTGCCGCCTCCCCCCCTCGGCCGCTTGCGGTGCCGACCCGGATCCCTGATGGCTCCGCCGTGCCCGCCGCGGAGGGATCGGCGGCGTTGTTCAGCTATGCTCCCGAGCTGGTATCCAACCCGGAGGCCCTCATTGCCAGTTTCGCCCGGGAGTTCGCCCATTACCTGGCCGCCGCGGCGCCAGAGCGCCCGCCGGCGGGCGAGGACAACTGGGGCCACGTAACCGAACTGGTGGGTATCTTCATGGGTTTCGGGATCATGTTCGCCAACACGGCGTTCAATGTCCGCGTGAACGCCTGCGGTTCCTGTCAGGGACCGGCGGCCGAACGCCCCGGCTTTCTTTCACGGGCCGACCTCAGCTACGCGCTGGCCTTGTTCTGCCGGCTGAAGGACATCCCCGCCGGTCAGGCGCGGTCCCACCTCAAGAGCGGTCTGCGTCCGCCCTTCCGCCGGGCCTTGCGCGATATCGAGCGCAGCCCCGGTATCCTCGTGAAATTGCGAGGGCAAGTCCCTCCGTTCGTCGAACCGGCGCTGCCAGGAGGCTACTCCAAGCCGTTCTGATGCCCCGATGGCTCGGGAGAATTGGCGTCATAGACGAGCCAGGCGGCATAGATCTCGTCCAGCCAGAAGCTCTGAAACCAGGCGATGACCGCATCGATCTCGGCCTCGGAGAGCACCTCGGCGAATCCGGGCATATTGCCGTGCTCCGGGTCCGAACCCTCCCGAATATGCTGGCGCAGTTGCCACAGGGGATGATGCCAGGCGTGGGCAGTCCCGTTCAGGGGCGGTGGCGGCCAGCGGCCGTCAGGCAGGCGGCGAAACCATTTCTCCGCGCCCTCTGCGCTGGACCCATGACAGGCTGCGCAATGCGTGGCGAACACCGTCCCCCCGAGCATCACCTGTTCCACGCCATACCAGCGGTCGGTATCCGCATCGCGGCGCTCGGCCTCCCGCGGAGGATCCCCGCAGCCTGCCAGGGCCAGGGCAGCGAGTGCTGCCAGGATCGAGGGCATGCGTTGATTCATGACTGAGATCTCCGACATATTCGGGAAGCGCATGTTCCGGGTATGGCTGGCCCATCGGCACGCCCCAGTCCGAGCGCGCCCACAGGCCATGATTTACGATTCCTGTATGGTTACACGCGCCGATCGCGAGTGCTCACATGGCAAAAAAGCCTGGATTCGCCATGCAGGAATTCTTGGACCCCGCTACCCAGGCTTGACTACACTTCGAAGGAATACCTTCGCGACCCGCGGCATGCTGGAGCAGCGAGGGCTTCCCTCAGGGGAACAACCATAACGTGAAAGGCCCGGGGAGCCGCGCGTCGATGGGCCTCAGACCCCACCAAGGAGATCAATACCCATGAACAAACCAGCTATCGACGCAATGACCAGGGTCCATGGGATCCGCCCCGGCATTCGGGTCCTCGCCGTTGGCGCCATCCTCTTGGCCCTGGCGATCCCGGGCCATGCGCAAGAAGACCCTGCAGAGACGCGGCCGGCCGAAGTTCAGGCAGAACTGCAGGCCCTGCAGGAGCGGTACGAAGAAGCACGGGACGAACTCGGTCAAGTCCGTGCTGCCCGTGAAATGCTTGAGGCCGAACTCGCCGCCGCCCGTTCCGAGCAGTCGGACCTCGGCGAACAGCTGGCCCTGCGGCGTATCGAGATCGACGATCTCGAGAGTCAGCTCGAGACCACCCAGACACAACTGACCGAAATCCGCGACGCGCGGGACACCCTCCAGGGCGAGCTCGGGGATCTCCAGGCCGCCAACGAC
>JAWLFM010000304.1:0-3062 GCA_041685565.1 Thioalkalivibrio sp. | reverse complement strand
AAGTCGGCACAAGAACGAGGGAAATATGCTGCCGATGCCTTACGGATTATATAAACGGACATTCATATTTAACGCAGCGAATGTCCGGAGTCCGCCCATCATGTCGAAGGCTGCACCCGCGAAGAACGTGGTTCCACACGAGATCTCTGGTGAAGGTTTCTGATGCGGGTCGCGGCGGAACGGTGTGAACGCGCGTGACAACGACCAGCGTTGGGAAATGGGCTGGGACCCGTCCTTCGCTGCTGGTTGAACGAGCGACCGGTTCATGGCAGGTAGCGCGCCGGCCTCACAGGCATCAGGGGCAGATGTCAGGCACGCTTGAAACACTGCGGTTCAGATCCAACCTCCTTGCCTATGGGCGATAGGTGAAATGTACAGAGGCTACAAACGATGCATATAAACGCAGATTTCAGCCAGCGTGCTCTCGTTCGCTTTAATGAGAGCGAATGGGTTGATTCACCCATGCCAGGGGTCCAGCGCAGGATGCTGGATCGGATCGGCGACGAAGTCGCCCGGGCTACCACTATCGTGCGCTTCGGGCCCGGCAGCGCTTTTTCCGCGCACACCCACGACGGCGGGGAGGAATACCTCGTGCTCGATGGAACCTTCCAGGATGAGGACGGTGACTTTCCCACTGGCTCCTATGTGCGCAACCCGCCGACTTCGTCGCACACTCCTGCCTCGAAAGACGGCGCGACCATCCTCGTCAAGTTGCACCAGTTCGATGCGGCCGATCGCACGCAGCTCCAGATAGACAGCGAAAAAACAGAGTGGTCCAAGACAGCCCCTGGCGTCGAGAAGCTGGAACTGCATGAAGATGATCGCGAACAGGTGGCCATGGAGCGCTGGGCCGCGGGAACGACGCGATCGCTGGACGCATCGGGTGGCCTTGAGGTCTTCGTGATCGCGGGATCGCTTTCCGATGGTGTTGACACGCTGGGCCCCTGGGACTGGCTGCGCCTGCCCGTGGGGAGTACGTTCGAAGCGACGGCCGGAGACGAGGGTGCTCGGGTCTGGCTCAAGACCGGGCATTTGCGCCACGTGCCGGACCGCCCTGCGTGATGGACCAAACCGAGATCTGTATCGTCGGTGCCGGGCTTTCCGGACTCGCGCTGGGAACTGCGCTGCGGTCCGAGGGGCGTGACGTGACAATTCTGGAAGCGCGCGACCGCGCCGGCGGACGGGTGCTGTCACAGCAAGGTTATGATCTTGGACCTTCCTGGATTTGGCCGCATAACCAACGCATGCTGGCGCTTGCCAAGCATCTCGGTCTGCGCAGCTTTCCACAATACGCGTCTGGGCGTCTTGTCTTCGAAGATGCCAATGGCGCAATTCGTCGTGATCTTGACTTCGCCACCATGGGGGGCGCGCTGCGCATCGAAGGAGGACTGGCGCGCGTGACGGACGCTTTGGCCGAACAGCTGGGAGACAGCCTGCGCCTCAATCACCCTGTGCGCCGTGTGGCCGAGGACGCCGCAGGTGTGACGCTGGCAGGCGACAACTTCGAGATGTGGGCCGGGCGTGTCGTTTTCGCCCTGCCGCCGAGGCTGACGGCGGGCTTCGGCGTTGCCGTTCCCGATGTTCCGACTTGGATGGCGGGGCACGCCAAGCTGATCGCCACCTACAATGCACCATTCTGGCGGGACAGCGGGCTGAACGGCGATGCGATATCGCACAAGGGGCCACTGGCCGAGATCCACGATGCGTCCCCGGCCGATTTGCGCGTCGGCGCGCTCTTCGGCTTCGCCCATCCCGGCGCCACGCGGAACCGGGACTTCCGCGACGCCGCCATTGCGCAATTGGCGCGTCTGTTCGGACCCTTGGCGGCGACGCCGCTTGACGTGTTTATCAAAGACTGGAGCGAGGATTCCGCGACCGCCACGCAAGCCGACCGGATGCCGCCCGTTGGTCATCCGGCCTATAGCGCCATCCCGTCCACCGAGCGCCTGATCTTTGCTGGATCCGAAACTTCACCGGTTGATGGTGGCTTTCTGGAAGGCGCGCTGGCTGCTGCAAAAGCCGCTCATGCCATCCTTGCCAGGCACTCGGCCTAATTGACCGACAATCAAGATCGCACAGGCGCCTCCGAACGGCGGTGATTACGATGGCACCTACCAGCGCATAGATCGCAGCCTATCAGGAGTAGACCGCCGCTCACGCGCCAAGCGTCTCAGATCTGCCAATCGTCAAGTAACGCGTGGACGCCGCCCCCCTCCCATGGTTCCTCCCGGGCGCTGATCGTATACGGGGGGGCTCAGCGCGCGATTTCGCTAGCGACTGGATTCCTCACCGGGGAATCCACTTGGAATCCACCCCGACTGGCCAGCTCGGAATTCTGAACCATTATCAAAGACTTGGCTGACCGCCCGGCTGGCGAGGTGGATTCCTCGGAGGAATCCAGGGAATCCACCTTGGTGGGATCCAAGCTGCCTGGAAGCCACCCGAGGAATCCACCCCCGGAAAGCGGTTCGCAGGCTTATCGTGGCTGCTGTCAGAGAAGATGTTGATTCAGCTGCAAAAAACCCTTTGACATTTCTAGCCCCCTTGACGTACCCCTTGATTATCGAAGAATAGCGCCTGGAGGAAAGACCTCGCGGGCGTTTTCCATTTCCCGACATCTTGCGCGTTGATGCTGCTGCCGACCGGACCGGTCGCGCCCGTGCGTCTGTCCGCCATCCACCACAACAGAGAACACAGATGGACCTTGTCTTCGCGCCAAGCGAGATCGAGGCGTGGCCGATCGAGCGGCTGCGCCCCTATGCCCGCAATGCCAAGATCCACGGCGACGATCAGGTGGCGAAGATCGCCGCCAGCATGGCGCAGTTCGGCTGGACCGTGCCCTGCATGGTCGCCGACGATGGCGAGCTGATTGCGGGCCACGGCCGGGTGCTGGCCGCCACGATGTTGGGGCTGACCCAGGTGCCGGTGATCCGGCTCAGCCACCTGGATGAGGCCGATCGCCGGGCCTACCGCATCGCGGACAACAAACTCACCGAGCTGGGTGAGTGGGACGAGGCTATGCTGCGCGACGAGATCGCGGGGTTGCTGGCCGAGGATTTCGA
>JAWLFM010000303.1:0-3075 GCA_041685565.1 Thioalkalivibrio sp. | reverse complement strand
GCGATCTGGTACCGAACTTTCCGCATGGCCCACTAGCCCTGCCTTGAAACCGGACCCCGTATCCCGGGGTCCGGTGGCTCTGTCCTCTACCCCCGATCGATCGCCGATCGCTGCTTGCGTGCTGCCGATGCACAAAGGCATCGGGCGCCTGACGAACCTCCGCCCGGATCGCCGTTGTCAACGGGCTTCGCGCACCACGACCGTGAGTCGGGAAGTGGATACCAGTTCCTGCCCGTCGGTCCGGATCGTCACATCCCAGACCTGGATCGTCCGCCCGATGCTGACGGGCGTGGCACATCCCGTGACCAGACCGGAGCCTACCGTCTTGAGGTGATGGGCGTTGATGGCGAGGCCCATGCACACGAAGCCCGGCTCCGCCGCGAGATTGGCCGCGACGCTGCCAAGGGTCTCCGCCAGGGCCACCGAGGCACCGCCGTGCAGCAAACCGAAGGGCTGGCGGGTGCGCGCATCCACCGGCAGGGTGCCGTACAGCGCGCCGTCCTCCACCGCCGTGATGCGGATGCCCAGGGCTTCCATCAGGGTGTGGCGGTTGGCCTCGTTCAAGGCCTCGAGGTCCACGGGTCGCTTCCAGATCGCCATAACGGCTCCGTCAGGGTCGGCCACGCGCTGCGAGTTCGACGAGATCCGCGCGCCGGATCTTCATGCCCTCACTGCGCGGCAGGGGATGGATGGCCACCGGCAGTTCCCAGGGACTGAGGTGCTGCCGCAGCCAGCTTCGAAGCGCATCCTGCTGGATCTCACCGACGGCGTCGAGGAAGGCCACCGGCCGCTGGCCGAATTCCGCATCGGCCCGCGGCACCACGACCGCCTGGGCAATCGCCGGATGGCGCCGCAGCACGGCCTCGATACGCTCGGGTTGCACATTCTCCCCCCCGCTGATGAACTGGTGGTCGCTGCGACCGTGCCATTCGAAGGTGATGCCGTCCCAGTATCCGAGATCCCGCGTATGGAACCAGCCGGCACCATCGACGGGGCGGGTCAATCCGCCGTCTTCCAGATAGCCCAGGAAAAGGGTATCGCCGCGCACGAGGATTTCACCATCTTCGGCGATGCGGCACTCCCGGTACGGCAGGAGGTGGCCCCTTCCGTCCGCCCCCTGGGTGATCACCTGGGAACTCATCTCCGTGAGTCCGTAGGTCGTCCATACCGGCAGACCCCGCTGGCGGGCCGCGGCCAGGATGGTCGGCCCGACCGGACCGCCACCCAGCAGCACGCCCTGCAGGGCGGGGAGTGGCGCGTACCGGGCGAGAAGCCGTCGCAGCTGCACCTCCACCATCGAGACGTGGGAGATCCGCATCGCCCGCAGGAAATGGGGATCCTCCGCCCGACCGCCGAGCACCAGGGCGGCCCCCGCCAACAGGCAGCGGAACAGGATCGCGATGCCGGCCACGTGGAACCAGGGCAGGGAGAGGAGATACCGGTCGCCGGGGGCCAGAGGCATGACGGCGGCAGAACCGGTGGCGCTCAGGACATGATTGCGGTAGCTGTGCACGGCGACCTTCGGCTCACCGGTGGAGCCGGAGGTGAGGATCCCCGTGCAGGGCGCATCATCGGCAAACTCCAGTGTCTGCGCTTCCCGGAGACGGGGACCGACGTCGCCCGGATCCGGCACCGGGGCATCAGGGGCCTCGAGAAGCCGCTCGATCCGATTCCGGGTCATCAGCACGCGCAGGGTCGCCTCAGGCTGAGCCGGGTTCACCGGCAGGACAGGGAGGCCTGCACGCAACAGGGCCAGGAATTCGATCAGGCCATCGACGCTGGGAGTGGCCCTCAGGACCACCCAGGTCCCGGGAGTCGCGAGCCGCGCCAGCGCACGGGCGCGTTTGCTGACCCGGCGATCCAGATCCCGGAACGTCAGCAGGTCTGCGGGACCGATCACGGCCGGGGCATCCCCGAAGCACCGTGCCCCGGCGCGCAGAAGGCAGGGCTGGGTTGCGACATTCACAGGAGCCGATCCAGGTGTTCCAGACGATCCCTGCCCATGACGGGCCGCCCCACCGGATCCTCCAGATCCCGTAGCGGCCGCAGCAATGCCATGGTGAATGGGCCGAAGGTATCCAGCCCGTGCGGCCCTTCCAGGCACCACAGGCCTGCCAGGCGCGCATGGAACTCGAGGCTGAGATTGGACTCGTACGCAGCGCTGAGGACGCTCTTGATGCCACGGGCACGGGCCTGATTGACCAGGTCGCGGGTCTTGGCAAGGCCCGTGAGCATTGGTTTCAGTACCACGGCGCCGAGACCGGGTGTATCCAGATCGGGCGACGGGTCCTGTCGCAGGGTCTCGTCCCAGGCGAAGGGAATTTCGCTCCGATCGGTCCAGCCGGCGTAGGAAAGATCGGGCCTGAGCGGCTCCTCCAGGTATTCCACGCGGCGGGCATCGAGCACGGCGCAAAGCTGCCCCACCTGTTCCAGCGACCAACTCCGGTTCGCATCCAGCCGCAGCCGGGCGCTCGGTTCCATGGTGCCGAGGACCCGACGGATGCGGTCGAGATCCTGCTCCAGGTCGCCGCGTCCGACCTTGAGCTTGACGCAGGTCGCCGTCACCGGCCGGGAATGCATCGGTGCCTCCGGGCCGAGGAGCCTGCAACTGCGGACGCGGCCAGGCGGGGGGAGGGACCGGCTCAGCTGCAGGCAACCACTCTCCAGACCAAAACGCACCGCGGGGGCCAGGGTATCGGACACCGACTCAAGCAGATCGTCCACGCTCTGAAAGCCGGCGTTGGCAAAGAAGGCCCGACACTGGCCGATGCAGTCTTGCAGGGATTCGCGACTGAAGCCCGGCAGGGGCGCGATCTCGGACCAGACGATGCGCCCGCCTACCTGTCGCCACTCCAGTAGCAGGCCGGTGCGCTCGTCGATGCTCTGGTTGCCCAGTCGCAGCGGCCCGTTCAGCGGTATCCGGTAATGCCACAGATCCAGGCGCGTCAGCGCCCCGAGGGGCGCCGCGATCATGGCTGCCGCTTGAACTTGCCGAAATCCGGTCGGCGCTTCTCCAGGTAGGCGTTGCGCCCTTCCTGCCCTTCCTCGGTCATGTAGAAGAGCATGGTGGCGTTG
>JAWLFM010000302.1:0-3079 GCA_041685565.1 Thioalkalivibrio sp. | reverse complement strand
CCAGCGCCGCGGTATCCACGATGATGAGGTTTTGGGTGCTGACGATCGGGCCGGAGAGCATGAAGCTGATGGTGCCACCGTCCATGCACTCTACATCCGGCTGGTCGGCGTACTGGCGGGAAAGCTCCTGGACGACATGGACCCCCATGCCCTCGTCGGTGAGCAGGGTGTTGCCAATGCCCAGGACGAGCACGGATCCCTGCGCAACTTCGGGAGATGCCGGAGGGCTATGGCGTCGTTGCTGCACGAGCATCGTGGCGTCCTTGGGCGGGCCCCGCCCGTCCTTGGGCGGGCCCCGCCCTCTGAACAGGCACCGAAGATATACTAAATCCCAGTGTCTACAAGGTCATTCGACTTTACTACATTGGTAGGTCACACGCTAACCTTGGCAGTCTTATAGCAATCTTGGCAGTGTTATAGCAATCTGGTGGTGAATGTGCGACGGGTCCCTTTCGCTCGTCGCATTCCCCCGGCGAGAGGACGATAACGCGGGAGGTGAGGCGGGATGTGCCTGGGAATACCGATGCGGGTGGTGGAACCCGGTGAATTTGTGGCGCTCTGCGACCGTCGCGGTGAACGCCGGCACCTGAACATGATGCTGGTGGGCCCGCAGCCAGCCGGGACCTGGGTGCTGGCAGTGATCGACCATGCCCGCGAGATCCTGAGTCCCGAAGAGGCGGAGCAGATCGATCGGGCTGTGTGTGGTCTGGAGGCGATGCAACGCGGTGAACGCGATCTTGACGGGTATTTCGCGGATCTGGAACTCCCGTCGGAAACGGGCCCGCCACGCTAGGGTTATGGAATCGTCTGCGGCAAGTGTCCGACGCCGGCTCGAGGCGTCATTCCGACTCGTTCAGGAGCAAAGGATGCGGGCGATGGCGCTGTGCAACCCGGTTCTTGGCGTGGAAGCCCTCGGATTCGGCGAGTTGCCCGACCGGGCCGGGCGGCTGGGCGTGCTGATCACCCCCTGGTCGATGAATCTGGTCCATTTTCCGGCAGGCGAAGTCCTGCCGCAGGGACGTGTCGGCAGCCGCGCGCTGCCGGCGGGCGCGGTCGATTTCGTTGGCGCGGACGAGGAGGGGATTGGCGCTTATGAATCCTGTTCCCTGTTCTCGCCCGTTCTGCAGTTTCCGGATCAACTGACGGCCCGGGCGGTTGCCAACGAGACCCTCGGTGTGCTGTTGGGGGAGACCACCGGGTCCGAGGATGCGGAGCGGAACCGCCTGCCGATGAAAGAGGGTCGCGCCGTTCGTGCGAGCGGTGGTCCGGTCGATGTCGCGGTCGACCGCCGGGGGTTTCTGCGCGGGGCATGGCGTGATGGCAGGCGCTGACGCCCCGGTCGAAGGCCAAGTCCGGATCCAGGTGGTCTGGGACGGTGCGCGTGTGGGCGCCGCGCGCGTGAACTCGCGGCGCCCACAGCCGCAGTCCCTGTTGCGCGGGCGGGAGCTGGTCGACGCGTCGGTAATCCTGCCGCGCCTGTACAGCATTTGCGGCGAGGCTCAGGGGGTGGCGGCCATGGCGCTGGAAGCCCTGACGAGATCCGGTGAGCTGGATCCCGCGGCGACGCAGGCCTGGCGCGAGCGTCTGCGCCTCGAGACGGTCCGCGAACACCTCTGGCGCTTGGGCCTGGACTGGGCACAGGCTGCGGGCTTCGAGCCCTGGCCCGAACCGGTGAAATCACTGCTGTCCGCCCGCGAGGACTTGCTCGAAGATCGGGATGTGGCCGCCGGGTGGGCACAGCAGACCCGGGAGGTCCTGTTCGGAGCAGCCCGGCCGGGCCGTATCGATGCCAGCGTGCCGGAGTCTCTTCAGGCCTGGATCAAGCGCGCCGATACTCCGCTCGCCGGATTGCTGCGAACCCTGGCCGGGCGACTCGAAGGCGTTGGCCGAGCCCGTTTCAGTCCGCTGCCGAGCGGGTGCACCGAATGGCTTCTCGCCGATGCGGCTCGGCGACTGCGGTCGGACCCGGACTATCACTGGCGGCCCGATGTCGCCGGCCAGGTGTTCGAGATGGGCCCCGTTGCGCGGTGCTTTGGCGGCGCCAGGGTCGATGATGCACGGCGCGTTGCCGGACGCACGATGGATGCATGGACGCGGGTTGTGGCGAGGGTATTCGAACTGGAACGCCTGCTGGATGCGCTCGAGAACCACTCGCCGGCCACGGGAGAACTGACCGGGTGTAGGGACGAGGATACCGCGGTGGTCGGCGTGGAAATGGCGCGCGGGATGCTGATGCACTGGGTTCGGCTGGAAGCGGGCAGGATCGCGGAGTACCGGATCGTCGCGCCCACCGAGTGGAACTTCCATCCGCAGGGCGCCTGCCGGGGGGGGCTGCTGGGAATGGAGGTCGGCGGAGAACAGGAACTGGAGGAACGCGTGAGGCTTCACGTGATGGCGCTGGATCCCTGCGTCCGCCACGAACTGGAGGTGTCTCGTGCATGAGATGTCCCTGGCCGAGGGAATCCTGCGTATTATCGAGGATCAGGCGGCGAACCGGGGTTTCCGGCGCGTGCTGCGAGTGCGGCTGGAGATCGGTGAACTCGCGGGCGTCGAGGTGGATGCCCTGCGCTTCGCCTTCGATGCCGTGAAGAACAACAGTCTGGCGCAGGGCGCGGTTCTTGAAATCGAAGCGGCGCCCGGCGAGGGTTGGTGTATGGATTGCGCAGCGACCGTTTTGATCGCGGCGCTGTACGCCGATTGTCCTGCCTGTGGCGGTTTTCGGGTGCGGGCGACGGGCGGCATGGAGATGCGTGTGGTCGATCTGGAGGTCGACGGGGGGGCAGCGGCCGCACCGGAGCCCCCCGGTTGAATGGGTTTCAGACGTTGAGGCGCCATGCGATCGAGCATGTCGATGGGGTCTTTCCCGATCCGACTTTGTGTTGATCGGGTCACGTAAAGCGATTGCGATTGCCGCCTTGTGCGGCAGCAACAAAACCGGGGGTATGGCGACGATGTGTACGGTATGCGGTTGCGGTCAGGACGAGACGCGGATCGAGGGCAAGACGCCACACGATCATGGGCATCCTCACGGTCATGAGCACGCCCATGGGCATGCACATTCGCATGACCACGCGCACGG
>JAWLFM010000301.1:1875-3103 GCA_041685565.1 Thioalkalivibrio sp. | reverse complement strand
GCTGTTGCTGCGCACCCTGCAGCTGGGTCAGCAATAAGCCGAGACGGGAGGCCGAATGAACGCGATCGATCAAGATGTCCTGTCCCGATTGGGACTGGCAGGCGCCGAGCCGTCGCAGCAGGGGAAACAGGACCGGCTGGGGCAAACGGATTTTCTGAAGCTGATGACTACCCAGCTGGAGAATCAGGATCCCTTCAAGCCCATGGAGAGTGGCGACTTCCTCGGCCAGATCGCCCAGTTCGGGACCGTGGCAGGCATCGAGGATCTGCAGGAATCCTTCGGGGACGTTGCGCAGTCGCTGTATTCGGGGCAGGCCCTGCAGGCGGCGTCCCTGGTGGGTCGCCAGGTCATGGTGCCCGTGGACATGGCCCTGATGGAGCCCGGGCAGGGCCAGTGGGGCGCTGCGGATCTGCCCGCCTCCGCCAGCGACGTCACCATCAGCGTGCACGACCAGTCCGGTGCCGTGGTACGCCGGATGTCACTGGGCCCGAGTCCCCCGGGCCTGGCCGAGTTCCGGTGGGATGGTCGCGACGACTCGGGCGAACTCGCGCCGCCCGGCATCTATGCGTTCCGCGCCCAGGCCCATGGCGCGGGGGAGACGGAGGCCGCTGGTGTGTACCTGGCTGCCGGTGTGGACAGCGTCTCCCTCGGCAACCGGGATGGGGCCCTGACGCTCCATGTCGAGGGTCTCGGCGAGATCGATTTTTCCAAGGTGCGGCGGATTGGATGACCGCATCCAGCACGCGACCTCCGCGTTGAACTACGACTGAAGGAGCAAATCCATGCCATTTCGCACAGCATTGAGCGGTTTGAATGCGGCCTCCGCCGATCTGCGGGTGACCGGCAACAATGTCGCGAACGCCGGTACCGTGGGCTTCAAGGAATCGCGAGCGGAATTCGCCGATGTATTCGCCCTGTCCTTCGGGGGGATCAGTCAGACGGCCGTCGGCACCGGCACTCGATTGGCCGCCGTGACCCAGCAGTTCAGCCAGGGCAATGTCGATTTCACCGGCAACAACCTGGACCTGGCCCTGAACGGGCAGGGCTTCTTCGTGCTCGATGATGGCGGAAGCCGGGTCTATAGCCGCGCGGGTGCCTTTCAGGCCGACCGGGAAGGCTTCGTGGTCAACGCCCAGGGGCAGCGTCTGCTCGCCTTCGGAGTGAACGACACCGGTGAACGCGCCGGCGATCCGCAGCCCCTGCAGCTGTCGACCGAGGCCGCGGATCC
>JAWLFM010000301.1:0-1775 GCA_041685565.1 Thioalkalivibrio sp. | reverse complement strand
TGGTGAACCTGATCACGGCGCAGCGGAACTTCCAGGCCAATGCACAGGTGATCACCACTGCGGACACGGTCACCCAGACCATCATCAACATTCGTTGATCGGAGTAGACGCTGATGGACCGCATGCTCTACCTCGCAATGTCGGGGGCCAAGGAGACGGCCCTGGCACAGGCGCGCAACAGCCAGAACCTGGCGAATGCCAGCACCACCGGGTTCAAGGCGTCGCTGGATGCCTTCTCCAGCCGCCCGGTCTCGGGTCCGGGATACGACACCCGCACCTATGCGATGACCGAAGACATGCAGGTGGACTTCAGCCCCGGTCCCCTGCAGGCCACGGGTCGGGATCTGGACGTTGCGGTGAATGGGGCGGGTTGGATCGCGGTGCAGGCGGCGGACGGAACCGAGGCCTACACCAGGGCCGGCGATCTCCGGGTGGACTCCGTCGGCCAGCTGACCACGGGCACGGGTCTGCCGGTGCTGGGCGATGGCGGACCGATCGCCGTGCCGCCCTTCGAGACCCTGGAGATCGGTTCCGATGGCACGATCAGTATCCGTCCGTTGGGCCAGGAGGCCAACGCATTGGCGCAGGTCGATCGCATCAAGCTGGTCAATCCCGATCCCGCCGAGCTGGTGCGGGGTGAGGATGGCCTGATCCGGCATGCGCTGATGCAGGAGCAGCCGGCCGATGCCCAGGTGAGCCTGGTCGGCGGGATGCTGGAGGCCAGTAACGTGAATACGGTGGAGGCCATGGTGAAGATGATCGACCTGGCCCGCCACTTCGAGATGCAGGTGAAGATGATGAAGACCGCCGAGGACAACGACGCCGCCTCGGCCAGCCTGCTGCGCATGTCCTGATCCATTGTGAACGCCCCGAATCCGTTGTGAGGAAACCGTCATGAACAAGGCCCTGTGGATCGCCAAGACCGGACTGGATGCGCAGCAGACGCGCATGTCGGTGATATCGAACAACCTGGCCAATGTGAACACCACCGGCTTCAAGAAGGGGCGCGCGGTCTTCCAGGACCTGATCTACCAGACGGTGCGCCAGGCCGGGGCACAGTCGGCACAGAACACGGAACTGCCCTCCGGCCTGATGCTGGGCACCGGCGTGCGCACCGTCGCCACCGAGAAGATGTTCACCCAGGGAAACATGACGGAGACCGGCAACGCCCTCGATGCGGCGATCGAGGGGCGCGGGTTCTTCCAGATCCTGACCCCCGACGGAAACCTCGCCTACACCCGCGACGGCAGCTTCCAGTTGAACAGCGAAGGCGCCCTGGTGACGTCCGGCGGGCTCGAGGTCCAGCCCGGCATCGTGCTGCCCGAGGGCACGCAGAGCATCACCATTGCCGAGGACGGTACCGTCAGCGCGCAGGTTGCGGGCAATGTGGGGCCGCTGGAGGTGGGGGCGCTGGAACTGGCCGACTTCGTCAATCCTGCCGGCCTGCAGGCCATCGGCCAGAACCTCTTCATTGAGACCCAGGCCAGCGGCGCGCCGCAGACGGGCAATCCGGGCCTGGATGGGCGCGGCAGCTTGATCCAGGGCTTCCTGGAGAGCTCCAACGTGAACACCGTGGAAGAACTGGTGAACATGATCGAGACCCAGCGCGCCTACGAGACCAACTCCAAGGCGATTTCCACCGCGGACCAGATGCTCCAGTACGTCAACAACAACCTGGGTCGATAGGGACGGCATGAGGGCAAGGCCATGAGACGCACGATCCCGCATAACGCCCCGACGATCCTGGCAACGCTGCTGATGTCGGCCCTGCTGGG
>JAWLFM010000067.1:0-13094 GCA_041685565.1 Thioalkalivibrio sp. | reverse complement strand
TCGGGCAGGATACCGAGGCGTCGGAACAGGGCCTGATCCCGATCCTGTGCCGGGTTCGGCGTGGTCAGGAGCTGTTCACCGTAGAAGATCGAATTGGCGCCGGCCAGGAAGCACAGGGCCTGCATCTCGTCGCTCATGCCGGTGCGCCCGGCCGACAGCCGGACATGCGCTTGCGGCATCAGGATGCGTGCCACCGCGATGGTGCGCACGAATTCGAAGGGATCCAGATCCTCGACACCGAACAGGGGGGTTCCCTTTACCTGTACCAGTTGGTTGATGGGTACCGACTCCGGGTGCTGCGGGAGGTTGGCCAGTTGCCCGAGCAGGCCGGCGCGGTCGCGGCGCGACTCGCCCATGCCCAGGATCCCGCCGGTGCAGACACTCATGCCCGCGGCTCGTACGTGTTCCAGGGTATCCAGACGGTCCTGGTAGGTGCGCGTGCTGATGATCTCGTCGTAGAACTCGGGGGAGGTGTCCAGATTGTGGTTGTAGTAGTCGAGGCCGGCCTCGGCCAGCCGCTGCGCCTGCTCCGGGGTCAGCATGCCCAGGGTCATGCAGGTCTCGAGACCCTGCTCCCGTACCCCCTGCACCATCTCGATCACCCGCTCCAGATTCCGGTCGGTCGGGTTGCGCCAGGCGGCGCCCATGCAGAACCGGGTCGCTCCCTTTTCCCGGGCGTCGCGCGCCGCCTCCAGCACCTCGTCCAGCGGGAGCAGGCGCTCGCGTTCCAGCGTGACGTCGTGATGGGCGCTCTGCGGACAGTAGCCGCAATCCTCGGGACAGGCGCCGGTCTTGATCGAAAGCAGGGTACTCACCTGCACGCGATTGGGATCGAAATGTTCCCGATGGACGCCCTGAGCCCGGAAGACCAGATCGTTGAAGGGCAGGTCCAGCAGGGACTCGATCTGTTCGATCGTCCAGTCATGGCGGATGGCGCTCATTCGGTGTGCTCCTCGGATTCGACCTCGATCTTCACCGTATTCCAGTCCTCACGGTAGATGCGGATCAGGGCCACGATCGTCCAGGGAATCAGGATGGCGGCCGCGACCATCCAGTAGCCCCGGTAATAATTCAGGTCGGGTGGAAAGAAGGTCGCCACCACGATCAGCGAGCCCATGAGCCCGTAGTAGCGGTAGGCGGCCCACTGGGTGAACCGGCCGACGCGGTCTTCCGGGTGGTGGCGGCACATGGCGTACACCATCATCGAGGCGCCGAACCAGAAGATCAGTGGTACGATGCCCATGATCGCGGCGATGATGGTGGCGATGCCCACCTCGCCACTGACGAGGAACAGCGGTATACCAGCCAGGGAGACGGCGATGAGGTTGCCCCAGTCGAAGGTCGCGGCGGCGCGGCGGCAGGAACGCCCGGAGACGGTCTTGGTTGCCATGAAGGGTCATCCGGCAAAACCGCCATCTTAGCACCGTGCCGGCATCCGACCCAGAATCCCCAAGGGGCGTGCCCGGTCCCGGAATCCGGTGTCTCTTTGCCTGGGCGGGTGCGGCCCTGGAATGGCTCTACCCGGATCGATGCGTCCTCTGCCTGGCACCGGCCCGCGGTGGGATCTGCGTCGCCTGCGCAGCGGACCTCGTGGCCCACGGGCCTGCCTGCCCCACCTGCGCCGAGCCGCTTCCCGTCGCCGATGCCTGCCCTGCCTGCCTGCGCGCCCCGCCGGCCCTGGATGCGGTGTCGGTGCCCTTCGCCTATGCCTGGCCCCTGAGCCAGTTGTTGCTGGGCTACAAGCGCGGTGGGCGGCCGCAGCTCGGGCGTCCGCTGGCGCAACTCCTGTCCGACCACCTGCCGACGGCTGCCACGCAGGGGGTGGATTGTGTGATCCCGGTGCCCCTGCATGAACAGCGCAGGGCGCAGCGGGGGTTCAATCAGGCCGAGGCATTGGCGCGGGTACTCTGCCGGCGCCGCGGATTGCCTCTGGACACGGGTGCCGTCCGGCGCGTCGTCGCCACGCCCAGTCAGCAGGGATTGAGCCGACGGGCTCGCAAGGTCAATCTGCGCGGCGCCTTCACGGTGGAGCGGGATCTCCGGGGAAGCCGGGTCCTGCTGGTCGACGATGTGATGACGACCGGCACCACGCTGACCGTTCTTGCTCGAGAGGTCCGCAGGGCCGGCGCAGACTGGGTGGGCGCCGTCGCGCTGGCCAGGGCCTGAGCGCTGTCTGTCTCCGCTGCAGCGACGCGCGCCCGGCTGCATGCTGGTACCCGGTGGCGGACCGGGGGCGGCCTGGAGTTCGAAGCGGATCTGTCCAGGCATCAGAGGGATCAGTTCCGGGGCTGGGCGCGGCGTTCCCGCAGCAGCATCTCGGCAGAAATGGAGCCGGCTTCCGGCGGTCCCAGCTGGAAGCCCACCTTGCGGCACACCCGCTGCATGCCCTCGTTCTCGTACAGAATGTCGGCCGTGATGCGCACGATGCCCTCTTCCCGCGCGATGTCCGTGAGGCGTCGCAGCAGTTCGGTCCCGAGGCCCTGCCGCTGATCCGTATCGTTGATCAGCATCGAGAATTCCGCGTGGCTGCTGTCGTGCAGCCGACTCCAGCGTCCCACACCCAGGATTCGATGCTCCCCGTCGCCGGGGTCCCGGTAGTCCACCACCAGCGCCATCTCCCGGTCATAGTCCGTGAAGCAGATCCGGGTGAGCCGCTCGTGCGCGATCCGCTGGCCCATCTGCATGATGTGGAAATAGCGCAGATAGACACTGCGCTCCGAGAGCGTGTGGTGGAACCTGACGATCAGTGGCTCGTCCTCGGGTCGGATCGGTCGGATCGTCACGGTCCGACCATCGTGCAGCGTCCACTCCGAGACGTACTGTGCCGGATACGGGCGGATTGCCGGCGGCGGCAGACTGCCGAGGTCGCAGTCGGGACCGTACAGCACCACGCGCGCATCAAGGGCGCTGAGCGTGCCCGTGCCGTCGTCTCCGCTGCCCGGCGTGGCAAGGAGGGGATTGATATCGACCTCGCGGATCTCCGGGTGCTCGACGATCAGTTGACTGAAGCGGACCAGCAGGCTCTCGAGTCGGGCCAGGTTGACCGCAGGGCGGCCGCGAACGCCCTGGAGGGCCTCGTGGATGCGCGTCTGCTCCATCAGCCTGCGGGCCAGGGTCGTGGTCAGCGGTGGGAGGGCCACCGCCGTGTCGCGCAATACCTCCACCATCTGGCCGCCTGCGCCGAACAGGAGCACCGGTCCGAACTGGCTGTCCGGGCTGCTGCCCAGGATCAGCTCGTAGCTCTCGTCGCGGTCCACCATGGGCTGCACGGTAACGCCCTGAAAGTGATGGGCACCGGCCCGTTCGGCGACCGATGATTGAATCCGGCTGAAGGCCTCGGCCACGGCCCCGGCGTGGGTCAGGTTCAGGCGCACGCCGCCCACGTCCGTCTTGTGGGTCAGCGTCTCCGAGTGCAGCTTCAGCACCACCGGGTAGCCGATCGCCTGGGCCTGCTGGACGGCCTCTTCGGCGCTGCTGGCAAGGCGTGTGTCCACCACCGGAATTCCGTAGGTCCGGAGCAGGGCCTTGGACTCGAACTCCGTGAGCAGCGTCCGTCCGGTCCGTCGCAGCGTCTCCAGCAACTGGCGTACCCCGGCCTGGGCGACCCCGTTTTCTTCCCGGTCCATGGCCAGGGTGGGCGTCTCGTAGAGGGCCTTCAGGTTGCAGTGATAGCGCCACATCAGGTTGAACAGGTGTGCGGCGGCATCGGGTTGCGCGTAGGTCGGAATGCGAGCCTGGTTCAGGATGCTGGTGCCCGGATAGACCTCGGCGCCCCCCATCCAGCTTGCGAGCACCGGTTTCTTCAACCCCTCGGCGCCGCACTTGATCAACTCCGCCGTCCGGGTCGGATCGGTCATGGCCTGCGGGGTCAGGATCACCAGAATGCCATCGGCATTCGGGTCTGCCGCGGCGCGTTCGAAGGCCTGGGCATACCGCTCCGGGTCCGCATCGCCAAGGATGTCGATGGGGTTGCCTTGACTCCAGTGTGGCGGCAGCACCTCGTTCAATGCGCTCATCGTGCCATCGTGCAGCGGGGTCAGTTCACCGCCGCCCAGGATCAGCGAGTCCGTGCTCAGGACACCCGGGCCGCCGGCATTGGTCAGGATCGTCAGGCGCGGGCCTTGCGGCAGATGGATCTGTTTGGCAAGCACCTCGGCCACGTCGAACATCTCCGCGAGGGAATCCACGCGCAGTACCCCGCAACGGCGGAACGCGGCATCCAGCACACGGTCACTGCCCGCGAGCGAGCCGGTATGAGAGGCGGCCGCCTTGGCCGCGGCCTCGGTCCGGCCCGCCTTGATCACGATGATCGGCTTGGTCAACGCCACCTCGCGGGCCGCGGAAAGGAACGGACGGGCGTCTCCGATACTCTCCATGTAGATCACGATGCTGCGCGTGTGCGGATCATCGCCGAGGTA
This sequence comes from Thioalkalivibrio sp., assembly GCA_041685565.1. GTDB lineage: Bacteria > Pseudomonadota > Gammaproteobacteria > Ectothiorhodospirales > Ectothiorhodospiraceae > Thioalkalivibrio. The sequence goes on along the minus strand of JAWLFM010000067.1, from coordinate 8,676 downwards.
GTAGATGAGATCGCCCCAGTTCACATCCAGCATGGAACCGATCGAGGCGAAGTTGCTGAAGCCGACGTGTTCGCGGCGGCTCCAGTCCAGCACGGCGGTGCCGACCGCGCCGCTCTGGCTGATGAAGGCCACATGGCCCGGCTGGGCCATCACCCCGGCGAAGGTCGCATTCAACCCGGTGCGAGGGCTCATCACGCCCAGGCAGTTCGGTCCGATCACGCGCATGGTGCTGTTGCGCAGCGCCTCCCGGATCTCCTCTTCCAGGGCCACGCCTGCGGGTCCAACCTCGCGGAAGCCGGCCGAGATCACGATCGCACCGCGTACGCCGTTGGCGACACATTCCCGGATCACGCCGGGGACGGTGGCTGCGGGCGTCGCCACGATCACCAGATCCACCGGCTCCGGCACCTCGGCGATGGAGGGGTAGGCGCGGATGCCCAGGACGTTGCGCCGCTTGGCGTTCACCGGGTAAACGGTTCCCCCGAAGGGGTGGCTGAGCAGGTTCCAGAACAGGGTACGGCCGACACTGCCCGGGCGCTCGGTGGCACCGATGACGGCGATGGACCGGGGCGCGAAGATCGCGCGCAGGTGCAGGTAATCGGAACGCAGGATGTCGTAGGAGGGATCGGTGCTTGTGGTGCGGCCTGCAGTCATGGGGATCCCTGGGTTGGGGGCTGGGTGCCGGATGGATGATGAATGACCTTTGTTCGCGGCATGGGTGCCCCGGATGGGTCGATCCTGTGCCCCGGGGCATGCTGCGCCGCAGCATGCAAAGCTACCGAATTCGACGCCGGTCATCAATACGCCGTTCGATGTGCCGCCGGTCACAAGGCGTTTCGGGTGCAGTGATGGCGGCAAGGCCCGGCCCACCGGGTCTCAACCGCCGATCAGCGTGTCGCCGACCATGCCGACCAGGACCACCAGGCCGAGGTGGTGGTTGTTGCGGAAGGCCCGGAAGCAGGCCTCGGGTTCCCGGTCGAAGATCAGGAACTGCTGGTAGAACATCAGCATCGCGACCACCACCAGCGCGCCCAGATAGAGGCCTCCGAATCCGGCCTGTTGTCCGACCAGGTAGAGCCCGAGCCAGACCAGCACCTGCAGGATGCCGGTGATCAGGCGATCCTGCTCGCCGAACAGGATGGCGGTGGAACGCACGCCCAGGGCCAGGTCGTATTCCCGGTCGACCATGCCGTAGAAGGTGTCATAGACCACGGTCCAGGTCAGGGTGGTGACGAACAGCAGCCAGGCGATCGGGGGCGGGAATTCATTGTGCACGGCCGTGAAGGCCATGGGAACGGCCCAGGCGAAGGCCGCCCCCAGATGCACCTGAGGCAGGCTGTGGAGGCGTTTGGTGAAGGGGTAGGTGGCCGCGAGGGCTACCGCGACCAGCGCGAACAGGACCGTCAGCGGGTTGGTGAACAGCACCAGCACGAAGGCCAGTGCCGAGAGGAACAGGAAGACCATGACCGCCTCCCAGGGGCGGATACTGCCCCGGGCCAGCGGGCGGGCACGGGTGCGCTCGACGTGGGGGTCGATGTGGCGGTCGGCGAAGTCGTTGATCGCGCAGCCGGCGGAGCGCATCAGGGCCACCCCGGCCACGAAGATGAACAGGATATGCAGCGGTGGCAGCCCATCCGCCGCGATCCACAGGGCCCAGAGCGTCGGCCAGAGCAGAAGGTAGGTGCCGATCGGCCGGTCCAGTCGGATCAGCCGTGCGTATTCGCCGAGTCGCTCACGCAGGGTCATCTGCGGCCAGACAATGGGGGGAAGGCGCCAAGCTTAGCCCAGGCAATCGGCGCAGGCGAGGGGCGCGACCCCGCCGATCCCTCCCCGCCCTCGGGGCATCAACCCGTCGTGACCGGGAACAGGGTGAGTTCGACGCGACGGTTCATCGCCCGGCCCTCGGCCGTTTCGTTGGTCGCGATCGGCTGGTGCGGGCCCAGGCCAAGGGTCGCGACCCGTACCGGGCTCACCCCCCGCGTGATCAGCGCATGACCCACGCTCTGCGCACGTCGTTCCGACAGGTCCATGTTGTACGCCACCGCGCCGGTGCTGTCCGTGTGCCCGACCACCTCGATGCCGGTCTTTTCGTACTTGTTCAGTACCAGCACCACCGAGTCCAGCACCCGCTGGAACTCCGGTTTGACCTCGGTGCGATCCACGTCAAAGGTGATGTGCCCGGGCATGTTCAGCACCAGGTTGTCACCGACGCGGGTCACGCTCACGCCGGTCCCCTCCAGTTCCTGACGCAGCTCGGTCTCCTGCTGATCCATGTAGTTGCCGATCGCGCCCCCGGCCAGTGCGCCGATGCCGGCGCCGATCATCGCGCGCTCGGTGCGGTTGCGGCTGCTGGTGATGCTGCCAAGGATGGCCCCGGCCGCAGCGCCGATACCGGCCCCGGTGGCGGTGCGGGAGACCCGCTCCTCACGGGTGTATGGATCCAGTGTCGTGCAGCCGGTCACGAAGACGAGCAGGCCGACCAGGGCCAGAAGCGGAAGCTTGTGCATGATCCTTCCCTCTAAAAAAATTGGGCATAGACGCCAGGCTAGCACCATACCATTGAACGGGGCATGAACGGCGCACTAGCCGATCCCGGCCGTGTCGCGGATCGCAGCCAGCACCGGCGCCGTTTCCGGACGCACGCCGCGCCAGATCGCGAAGGCCTCCGCGGCCTGTTCGACCAGCATGCCCAGCCCATCGGTGACCGTCGCCGCCCCCTGTGCCCCGGCCCATTCCAGGAACCTGCGGGCTGCCGGACCGTAGACCAGGTCATAGGCGATACCGGAAGCACCCAGCAGGGCCGGGGGCAGGGCGAGGCCACCGGAGCCGAGGCCCGCTGCAGTGGCGTTGATCACGAGATCGTAGGGACCGGCTGGCATGTCCTCGAGGCCGCTGGCCTCGAGGCGTGCGCCCCGCGCAAGATCGGCAAAGTCCTGCTGCAGGCCGCGGGCCTTTTCCGGTGTCCGGTTGGCGATCACCAGGCGTGCCGGAGCCGCGCCCAGCAGAGGCTCCAGCAGGCCGCGGGTCGCGCCGCCCGCGCCCAGGATCAGGATGGCCCGGCCCCCCGGGTCGAAGCCCAGTCGCTGGGTGAGGTCGCGCAGGAACCCGGCCCCATCCGTGTTGTCTCCGGTCAGCAGCCCGTCGGCCTCGATCCAGATGGTGTTCACCGCCCCGGCCCGCCCGGCGCGGCGGCTATGCTGGTCGACCAGCCGGAAGGCCTCTTCCTTGAACGGCACGGTGACGTTGAGGCCGCGCAGGCCCTCGCGGAACCATTCCCGCACGTCCTCGGCGAAGTGCTCCGGCCGGCCCAGGCGGGCCTCGTAGACCAGGTGCTGACCGGTCTGCTCGGCGAACAGCGCATGGATGCGCGGTGAGAGCGAATGTCCGATCGGGTTGCCGACCACCGCATAGCGGTCGGGGGTCATGGCCTGGCGTCTTCGCGCAGCCACCCGGCGACATCGCGTGCGAAATAGGTCAGGATGCCATCCGCGCCCGCGCGCTTCATGCCGGTCAGCGCCTCCAGCACGCAGGCGCGCTCGTCGAGCCAGCCGTTCTGGGCCGCCGCCTTCAGCATGGCGTACTCGCCGGAGACCTGGTAGACGAAGGTCGGCCGACGGAATTCGTCCTTGACCCGGCGCACGATGTCGAGATAGGGCATGCCCGGTTTGATCATCACCATGTCCGCGCCCTCGGCCAGATCCAGCGCCACCTCGTGCAGGGCCTCGTCGCCGTTGGCAGGATCCATCTGATAGGTCTCCTTGCTCCCGCGCCCCAGATTCCTCGCCGATCCCACCGCGTCGCGGAACGGGCCATAGAAGCTGGAGGCGTACTTGGCCGCGTAGGCCAGGATGCGCACGTGGATGTGGCCACCGGCCTCCAGGGCATGGCGGACCGCAGCGATGCGCCCGTCCATCATGTCGGAGGGCGCGACCACGTCGGCGCCGGCCTCGGCATGGGAGCGGGCCTGGCGCACCAGGGCCTCCACGGTGATGTCGTTCACCACATAGCCCTCCGCGTCGATGATGCCGTCCTGGCCATGGGTGGTGAAGGGGTCCAGTGCGACGTCGGTGATCACACCCAGTTCGGGCAGCGCAGTCTTCAGGGCGCGCACCGCTCGCTGGGCCAGGCCGTCGGGATTCCAGGCCTCGGCCGCGTCCAGGCTCTTCTTTTCCGCAGGAACCACCGGGAACAGGGCCAGGGCGGGGACGCCCAGTTCCAGGCAGCTCTCGGCCTCACGCAGCAGTTCATCCACGCTCAGGCGCTCCACCCCCGGCATCGACGCAACCGGCTCGCGCCGGCCCTCGCCCTCGCGGACGAAGACGGGATAGATCAGGTCGTCGGCGGTCAGCCGATGCTCGCGCATCAGGCGGCGGGAGAAGGCATCGCGGCGCATGCGCCGGGGGCGCACGGCGGGAAAGGCTCCGGGGATCTCGATCATGATGTCGGTTCTTCGTTCAGCCAGTCACGGGGTTTCAGGTAGCGTTCGTACAGGAGGGCCTCGGGCGAGCCCGGCTCGGGGCTCCAGTTGTATTCCCAGCGCACCAGCGGCGGCAGGGACATCAGGATGGACTCGGTGCGCCCGCCCGACTGCAGTCCGAACAGGGTGCCGCGGTCATAGACCAGATTGAATTCCACATAGCGTCCGCGCCGGTAGAGTTGGAACTGCCGTTCGCGCTCTCCATAGGGTGTGTCCCTGCGCCGTTCCAGGATCGGGCCGTAGGCCTGGAGGTAGTGCTCGCCGACGCTCTGCATGTAGCCGAAGCAGTGCGCGAAGCCGCCCTCGTTCAGGTCGTCGAAGAACAATCCGCCAATCCCGCGCGGCTCGTTGCGGTGCTTCAGAAAGAAGTATTCGTCGCACCATTTCTTGTGCGCGGGGTAGACCTCCGCGCCGAAGGGCCGGCAGGCCGCCTCTGCGGTACGGTGCCAGTGCACGCAGTCCTCGTCGAATCCGTAAAAGGGCGTCAGGTCGAAGCCGCCGCCGAACCACCAGATCGGCGGCTCCCCCGCCTTTTCGGCGACGAAGACGCGCACGTTGGCGTGGGAGGTCGGTGCGTAGGGGTTCAGCGGGTGGATGACCAGGGACACGCCGGCGGCCTGGAAGGACCGGCCCGCCAATTCCGGACGGTGTGCAGTGGCCGATGCCGGAAGCCCCGGACCCATCACGTGCGAGAAATTGACGCCGGCCTGCTCGAAGACCCCGCCATTGCGCAGGACGCGTGAGCGCCCACCGCCTCCGGCCGGGCGGGTCCAGGCATCCTCGCGGAAACGCTCGCTGCCGTCGAGGGCCTCGAGTCCGGCGCAGATGGCGTCCTGCAGGCCTTCGAGAAAGGAGAGTACGGGTTCGATCCGGAATGCGTCAGCGTTCATCAACAGTTCCCTGCAGTACGGAGGGGATCAGCACGCCCCTCACTGGCCATCTGTGGCGGGGGACGTCGGGTTCGAGGGCAGCGACGGCCCGCCGCGGATCCAGGCGCCGGTCAGGATATCCCGTATCGTACTCGGCGCGTCGGCACCCTCGCAGGGCAGGTCCAGGATGGCATCGATGCGCGCGCCGAAGCCTGACTGCACGCAGCCGCTGTCGCGGCACGGTGGTTCCCCGGCAAGATTGGCGCTGGTTGAGACCAGCGCCGTGCCGGCAGCCGCGCAAACGGCCCTGACGGCGGGGTGGGCGGTGATCCGCACGGCCAGCCGGGTGTGCGAACCGCGCAGCCAGGGAGGGCAGCTGGCCCGCGCCGGCCACAGCCAGGTATGTGGTCCGGGCCACGTCGCCTCGGCACGCGCCTGCAGCGTCTCCGGCAGCGGTTCCAGCCAATAGGCAATGCGCGCCAGGTCGTCGGTGATCACGATCAACCCCTTGTCCGCCGTCCGGTTCTTGAGCGCCAGGACCCGCTCGCAGGCCATGGGGTCGGACGGGCGGCAGCCGAGCCCGAACACGGCCTCGGTGGGGTAGGCAACCACGCCCCCCTTTCGGATGACGCCGGCGAAGGCCGCGATGTCGCCGGTGATCAGGGGCCCTCGGGATGGTTGGCTGGAGGACATCGACGCGGATCCCTGCGCTCGGTGGTTTCGATTCTAGTTGCCGCTGACGGCGCGCGTGCCGCTGCCCGAGCGTGGTGTACCGGTCGCCTTTCCGGACCCGGCCGGTTTGCGGGCCTTCTGTGCCGCGGTCTTTTTGGCGGCTGGCTTCTTCGTGCCCCGGGCGGCCGTGGTGGCCTTCTTCGCCGCCGGCTTCCCCGGTGCGGTGGTGGTCCCGTTGCCCTTGGTCTTGGGCTGCGCCTTGGCCCTGGTCTCGCTGGCCTTGGTCGCCTTCGCGGCAGCAGCCTTGGTGCCACCCTTCGCATTCTTGCGTCCGCGGCGCTCCGGGGCGGCCGCAAGCAATTCCCGGCATTGCTCCAGCGTCAGGGTCGCCGGTTCCTGGTCCTTCGGGATCTTGGCGTTCTTCGTGCCATCGGTGATGTACGGGCCGTAGCGTCCATTGATGACCTCGATGCCCTCGGCGGGAAAGGACTTGATGTACTTCTGCGCATCCATCTCCTTTTTCTCGGCGATGATCTCGAGCGCGCGCGGCAGTTCCACGGTCCAGACGTCATCGTCGGGCCCCAGGGAGGCGAACTTGCGGCCATACTTCACGTAGGGGCCGAAGCGGCCGACATTGACCAGCACCGGCTCGCCGTCGGCCGTCTCGCCCAGTTCCCGCGGCAGCTTGAACAGCGTCAGGGCCTCGTCCAGCGTCACCTGATCCATCTTCTGTCCGGGCAGCAGGCCCGCGAAGCGCGGTTTCTCCTCGTCGTCCTTGGTGCCGATCTGTACGATCGGACCGAAGCGGCCCATGCGCACACTGACCGGCCGGCCGCTCTTCGGATCGGTGCCCAGTTCACGGGACTGCACGGCCTCCGCCCGGGTGACGCTGGCGGCCTTGTCCTCGACCTGTTCCCGGAAATCGGTCCAGAAGCCTTCCAGGACCGGCACCCATTCCTTCTCGCCACGGGCGATTTCGTCCAGCTCGTCTTCCAGCTTGGCGGTGAAGTCGTAGTCGACATAGCGGGTGAAATGCTGCGTGAGGAAGCTGTTCACGATGCGGCCGATGTCGGTGGGAAGGAAGCGCTTCCCGTCCATCTCCACGTACTCGCGCGACTGCAGCGTCGAGATGATGCTGGCATAGGTCGATGGCCGCCCGATGCCGTATTCCTCCAGGGTCTTCACCAGGCTCGCCTCGGTGTAGCGCGGCGGCGGTTCGGTGAAATGCTGCTCGGCGGCGATGTCGAGCAGATCGACGGTCATGCCCTCGGTCAATTCGGGCAGGCGCCGGTCCTCGTCGTCATCCTTGCCGGCCTCGTCCCTGCCCTCCTGGTACACGGCGATGAAGCCCGCATGCCGCAGGGTGGAGCCAGTGGCCCGGAAGCGATGCGCGGTGTCCCCCGGCACCAGGTCCGCAGCGACGGTATCGAAGGTCGCGTGGACCATCTGGCAGGCCACGGTACGCTTCCAGATCAGGTCGTACAGCCGGGCCTGGTCCGAGGTCATGCGGTTGCGGATCTCCTCGGGCAGACGGCGCACGGAGGTGGGTCGGATCGCCTCGTGGGCCTCCTGGGCATTCTTGGACTTGGTCTTGTACTGACGTGGGCTGGAGGGCAGGTTGTCGGCGCCGTAGCGCTCGCTGATCAGTCCGCGGATCTCGGCGATGGCCTCGCCGGCCAGGGTGACCGAGTCCGTGCGCATGTAGGTGATCAGGCCGATCGCGCCGCTGCCGAGATCGATGCCCTCGTACAGCTGCTGGGCCACGCGCATGGTGCGGCTGGCAGTGAAGCCCAGCTTGCGCGACGCCTCCTGCTGCAGCGTGGAGGTGGTGAATGGCGCGGCCGGATTGCGCTTGCGCTGCTTCTTCTCCACCGAGGCCACGCGCAGCACCCCGTCCGCTGCATCGAGCAGACGCTGCCGGGCAGCATTGGCAAGCGTATCCGAGTTCAGGTCGAACTGGTCCAGTTTCTGTCCGTCGAGGTGGGTCAGGCGCGCGGTAAAGGGTTGCCTCTCGCGTGCAACCTGGGCGTCGATGGTCCAGTACTCGCGCGACTCGAAGCGCTCGATCTCGTCCTCGCGCTCGCAGATCATGCGCAGCGCGGGACTCTGCACCCGGCCCGCCGACAGGCCGCGCTTGATCTTGCGCCAGAGCAGCGGGGACAGGTTGAAGCCGACCAGGTAGTCCAGGGCGCGCCGGGCCTGCTGCGCGTTGATCAGGTCCAGCGACAGGGTGCGCGGGTGCGCCACCGCATCCTGGATCGCCCTTTGCGTGATCTCGTGAAAGACCACCCGTTTGACCGGTCGCTCCCCGAGCAGCCCGCGTTCACGCAGGATCTCGAGCAGGTGCCAGGAGATCGCCTCGCCTTCACGGTCCGGGTCGGTCGCGAGTATCAGGGTGTCCGCGGACTTGAGCGCCTTGGCGATGGCCTGGACCTGCTTTTCGTTGCGCTCGATCACCTCGTAATTCATGCGGAAGCCGGCCTCGGGATCCACCGCGCCCTCCTTGGGCACCAGGTCGCGCACATGGCCATAGGAGGCGAGCACGGTGAAGTCCGGGCCCAGGTACTTGCCGATGGTCTTGGCCTTTGCAGGCGATTCCACAATGACGAGGTTTTTGCTCATGTCGCTCGGGACCACTCCGTTTGCGCCCGGGTTCCA
>JAWLFM010000300.1:0-3172 GCA_041685565.1 Thioalkalivibrio sp. | reverse complement strand
CTGAACATGGCCATCCCGGGCGCCAAGTCGCTCGAGCGCGTCCTGGGCGGCGCGATGAAGACCGGCAAGGGCGGCCTGAAGGGTGCGGCCATCAGCGGCGCGCGCGGCGGTCTGGGTGAGGCCTTCCAGGAGGGCGGCGAGGAAGGCACTGGCCGCTGGCTGTCCAACCTGGCCACCCAGCAGGTCAACCCCGAACAGGAACTGGGCGAGGGCACGGGCGAGGCTACGGGCTTCGGATCCATCTTCGGGATCCTCGGTGGCATCAGTGGCGCGATCGAGGGATCGCAGGCCAGGCCGTCGGAGCCGCCGGCGCAGGAACATCCGGTGTCCGGGCTCGACCCGCTGGGCCGTGCCGCGCCGTCGCTCGCAATCTCACTGACCAGCCCGAACTTCAACCAGCAGCTGGATGCGGTTGCGCAGGACATGGCCAACGTCTCGCCGGCCGCCGCCGCCGGGTTCCAGGCCGCCTCGGTCGAGGTCGGGGATCTGACCCAGGGCGCCGAGCCGATATTCGAAGATGCGCGCACCGAGGCCGAGCGCCAGCGGGTGTTCGACGAGCAGCGGCAGCAGGAGGCCTCACAGCGCGATCAGGAGACAGAACGCGCCTGGCAGCAGCGTGAGGAGCAGGAGCAGCTACAACGCGAGGAGGACGCCGCACGCGCCCGTGGAGAGCGTGTACCGAACCGTGCGCTGGGTGAGGCCTTCCAGGAGGCGCGTGAGAGCCGCGAGGAGCGCTGGACACCGCAAGGCAGGGGCAACGTATCCCTTGACGAGGAAATCGGGCGCCTGGAGCAGGAGGTGGCGCGCACGGAAGGTGCTGCGCCAGACCTGGTCGAGGTAGAGGACCCGACGCCGATCATGCGCTCGGATGGTCAGCCGTACCGCACGCAGGGTGCAGCCCGCCGCCGGATGAACAAGGACGGCATCGAAGGTGAGGTGATCGAAACCGATGGCGGGTTCGCGATCCTGCCCGGCGGAGAACGCCGCCAGGACGCCGAGACACGGCGCAGGATCGAAGAGATCCCGGAAGAGGACCTGACCCGCGATGAGGCCGTGGAACTCGCGCAGCGCTACCGGCAGGAGGCGCGCACCGACGAACTGAGCGGTGTCCAGAATGTCAAAGCCTACAACGAGGCCGAGCAGTCGGCCCCGGCCCCGGTCAAGGTCGCGATCGACGTTGACAGCCTGGGGTACGTCAACGACAACATCGGGCATGAGGCCGGCGACGACTATATCCGCGAGGTGGGCCGGGTCCTTTCTGAGTCCGGTTTGCAGGTCTACCGTGTCGGTGGCGATGAGTTCGTCATCCGCGGCGAGCCCGGGGTCGAGGTCGATGCCGAGGCGGTAAGAGAGGAACTGGCGCGCTCGCGCCTCGAGTTCGAACTTCCCAACGGGGAAACAGTCATCGTCGACGGCGTCCAGGTATCGATGGGCGCCGGGGCGACCAGGAGCGAAGCCGATGCGAAACTCTACGAAGACAAGGCCCGCCGAACACAGGACGGACAAAGGCCGAGACAGAAAGGTGACCGGCCGCCGAACATCAGCGTCCGAACCCCGGAAAATGAAGCTGGAAGAACTGCCGAAGGGCAGCCGGCTGAAGCGGATCGTGCTGCCGGAAGACAGCCGGCTGAAGCGCAAGGACGGCAGCAAGAAGTAGCCCCGCAGGAAGCGCGCGGCCAGAGCCGGCGCGAGCAGCAACCCGAACTCGAGCCCACGGGCAACACCACCCAGGGCGTGCGCTCGCGCATCCCCCGCTGGATGGTCCCGATGCTGGAGTCCGGATTGGTCGAGATCGTCCAGTCGACCACGGACGTGCCGACCAATCTCCCGCCCGACATTGCCGGCGTCTGGCTCGGCGACAAGATCTACCTGATCGCGGACAATATCGACCCATACAACGAGGTCGGGCTGGTCCTGCACGAGGTCGGCGTCCACCACGGCCTCAAGGACCTGATTGGCCAGGAGCGCTACGACCAGCTGGTCCGGCAGGTTCGCCGGCAGGTGGGCCGCGGCAACACCGAGGATGCCTCGGCCAGTGACCGGCAGATCTTCGAGGCCTACCAGCGCGCGCTTGCCGACCCGAGCATCACGACCGAGGAAGACCTGTTCGAGGAGACGATCGCCTACCTGGCCGAAGCCGGGGCCGATGCCTCCGTGTTCCAGCGCATCGTCGCGGCCATCCGAGATGGCCTGCGCCGCGTCGGCCTGGGTATCCTGGCCGAGAACATCAGCGCGGCCGACATCGCTCATCTCGCCCGTGGATCCACGCGCAAGACCGCGCGCGAGGAGAAGACCAAGAACCGCCAGGCGCGCAGCGCCCAGCCGGCCCCGGCCAGGGCATCGCGCCGCAAGCAGACTGAAACGCCCGAGTTCAAGCGCTGGTTTGGTGACAGCAAGGTGGTGGATGAGAATGGCGATCCGCTGGTGGTCTACCACGGCACCGCATATGAATTCACGGAATTCAAGACGGAAGGGGGTGCGTGGTTCACCCCGGATTTCGATATAGCGACGTTCTTCGCCGACATGGCGCTTGAGTGGCGAGGTGATACCGAACCCGACTTTGAGTTTGATGAAATGGGTGGAGATGTGATTTCTGCCCATCTCTCGATTCAAAACCCGAAGGTCATGCCGTTCGAGGAAGCGCGGAGATTGTTAGAGGGTCAGGACAGCGAGGCGGCAATTAAAGCGTGGAAGGATGCTGGCCATGATGGTTTGATTCTGGAGGGGGATACCGCTGAGGGCGGCGAGAGCGGTAGAGTTTTTCTCGCCTTTAGCCCCGAGCAGATCAAGTCCGCCACCGGCAACACCGGCGCCTTCGACCCGACCAACCCAGACATCCGCTACTCGCGTCGCCAGGTCACGACACCACAGTTCAAGCGCTGGTTCGGCGACAGCAAGGTGACTGATGCCAAAGGCGATCCGCTACGGGTCTATCACGGCACGGATTCCAACATCACAGAGTTCCTGGACGATAAGCGTGGATCATCGACCAGAGCCCCGTCGTCTTACAAGGGATTCTTTTTCACCAGCAGCCCCGATGTAGCAGACGGGTTTGCAAGGCTTGCGCTCCGCGGGAATTTCCCTGAACAGCGGAATCCCGATGCGGCAATGAACCTGATGCCCACCTACCTGCGCATCGAGAACCCACTGGAGCATCAGTGGGAACGGGGTG
>JAWLFM010000299.1:0-3172 GCA_041685565.1 Thioalkalivibrio sp. | reverse complement strand
GGCGGGGAACAGGTCGGCAACGGGATAGCGGGCCACCGCCATGCGCTCCACACCCTGCTCTTCCCCGCGGTCATGGAAAATCAGGATCGTGGTACGCCGCGCCGCCAGCCAGGTGGCCGGCAGCATGGTCTTCACCACCGGGTCCTCGTCATACTCACCGGCGACAAGAATCCACATATCCACGCCCACTTCGCGCATCAGGGGCGCCACCAGGGTATCGAGGCGCTCTTTCAGCCACTGGTCGACGATGGCCGCCCGCTCCTTGACCGGGAGGATGTGCGGGACGCGCGGGTCTGCAACCTCGCTGACCTCGGCGGCAGCCAGGCTGGATGTGGCCATTGCCACGGCCAGAGCCAGCGGGGAAAAAACGTGTCGGAGTCTTACTGTCATGTCATGGTTACCTTGTGGTTCAGCGCTGCCAGCCGTATTCCCTGGCCATGCGCGTGTAGCGATCGATGTTGTACTGCACCTGTTCGTCCGTCTGTTCTTCGCAGGACCCGATAATCGGCAGGTTGCGCAGGACCTCGCTGTGGGGATCGATAATGACCCGGGCCCCCTCGGGGACAGGAAGGCTGCCTGTTGCCCCGTCCATGGCAACGCGATTCACCTCGCCATCAATGCTCACGCTGACGGGCATGGGGAAGGGGCGATCACCCGGCGTGCGCCAGGCAAGATCCAGCTGGCCCTCGCTGCGCTCCACCTGCAGGTCGGGCATGTCAGCCTCGTACAGGTAGGTTTCTACCAGCCAGGCAATGTCCTCACCCGCTTCTTCGCTCATGATGCGGGTGAAGTCTTCGGTGGTTCGATAGCGTGGCGCAATGGGGTAAGGCAGATCCCAGGGCTCCGTGGTTCCGAAAACCAGCCGGCGCGTCCCTGCCCAGAATGCCTCCTCCCCGATATAGTTGCGCAGCGTATGCAGCAGCCAGGCGCCCTTCGTGTAGATATCGCGATTGTCAAAAGCCTCGCCAACGTCCTCCACCGCAGGATTAACCACCGGCAGGCAGTGTTCGTTGTTGGTGTAGGCGCCGTACATGCGATCGAAGTAACCCATATCACCGATGGTTTCCTCAGCATACACCGACTGCATATAGGCACCGTAACCCTCGTGCAGCCAGGAATCCTGCGGGCGCGCGTGGGTCATCACATTGCCGAACCATTCATGGGCCAGCTCGTGGTGCAGCAGCTGGTCAAAGCCGTGCTTGCCACGCTTATAGCCTTCCCCGTAGCCATTGATGGTCTGGTGCTCCATGCCCAGGTGAGGGGTTTCCACGAAACCGACCTTCTCGTCCCCCCACGGATAGGGGCCGACCATGCGCTCGAAAAACTCAAGGTCGGCAAACACCTCCGTCTGTACAAGCTTGCGCGCCTTGTCCGCGTTCCTGGCCAGCGCCCAGAACTGGATCGGGTAGGTGGTGCCGTTGATACCCGTATAGGACTCCTCGATCACCTCATAGGGGCCACCGTTGATGGCGATGGCGTAGCCGGTGTAAGGATGCCGGGACACCCAGTTCCAGGTATCAAAGCCGTCATCGCCCTCTTCCACGCCGTCGAGGGTTCCCACCGAGGCAACTTTCACACCGCGGGGTGCGCTGATCGCGACCTCGACACCGTCATCCGGCTTGTCGGCGTAGGTGTCCTTGCAGGGCCACCAGAGATCACAGCCTTCGGTCTGCACGGCGGTCGCGAACCAGGGCGTGCCGTCCACCTCGGACCACACGAAGCCGCCGTGCCAGGGCGGAGCCAGCGCAATGTGTGGCTTGCCGCCGTAATTGACGGTGACCGTGGCCGTCTCCCCCGCCGCCAGGGACGAAGGCAGGCGCACAGTAAAGCTGTCTTCGTCGCGGGCCACCTCTAAAGCCTGTCCTGCGACAGTCGCCCCATGAACGGACAGGTCCGGATCGAGGTCCAGTTCAATCGCAGTCAGTGGCTCGAGCGCCTCGAAGGTGACTGCCAGGCTGCCGTCAATCGTCCGTGTGTCGGGCATGATGCGCAGGGACAGCGCATAGTGCCTGACATCAAAAGCCTGCTGCAGCGAAGACAGTGCCTTGCCGGTCTTGGCGGTTTCCGGGTGCAGTGCATCCTCGAAGGCCTCGCCGCGGGCGGCCGCTTCCAGGGCTGCCACCACCGCGGGCGCGAGTGCCTCGTCAGCGGCATCCGACGCGACGCGCGCATCGACCTGCGCGGTTTCCGGCGCCGTGGTCTGGGCGATCGAGGCGCTGCTGTCACTGTCGGCACCACAGCCCGCCAGGGCTGCAATAATACTCGCTATCGCAAGTGCACCTGCACGGCGCGGAAGGTCTGGAAGGTTCACGAACAGTCTCCTGATTTCAAGTGGCGATCGAAATGCTCGATCAGTTTTCCGAAAAGAAAGCGGGCGTAGGGTGACTCGCTGCGCCAGCCGTGGGTAGCTCCGGGCGCGATCGCAAAGTCGAAATTGCGCCCCTCGCGAATAAATGCCTCTGCCAGTTGCGCTACCGTCCTGAAGGGCACCACCTGGTCCTGCAGACCATGTATCAGCAGGAGATGATCTTCGAGATTGCCCGCCAGCTCGCTGGCGCGACGCGCAAAAATGGCGGGCTCATCCGCGGGGCGCCGCACGATGGCGACGTCATCGGTGCCGAAATAGGCCGGATCCACCGCCGAGGCAGCGGCAACGCCGGCGCAGAACAGGCCGGGCCGGGTGAGCAGGGTATATACCGTCAGCGTGCCGCCATAGCTGCTGCCCCAGATGCCCAGCCGCTTCGGGTCGACATAGGGCAGCGTACGCACGTAATCCACGGCGCTGGCAATATCGTCAATGTCCTCGCCGGCAAAGTCCGCCAGGAACTCCTCGCGGAAGTCACGGCCGTAGCCGGTGCTGCCGCGTACATCCACCTGAACCACAATGTAGCCCTTCTGGACCAGCAGCTGCTGCGACTCGGTATACACGCCCGCCCAGCGATTGCGCACCGTGTTCGAGTACATCGGTCCGAACAGCACCGGGTAGCGACGCCCGGGCTCAAGTTGCGCTGGCTCCAGAATGCGGGCATGAAGCGTGTAATCGTCGATGCCGCTGGGAAAGCTGACATAGCGTGCGCGGGCCCAGTCACGCTGATGGAACTCCGGCAGCGGCGAGTCCGTCACCTGCTGCAGCGCTGTGCCGGCAGCATCACCCATGTACAGCTCTGGCGGG
>JAWLFM010000298.1:0-3177 GCA_041685565.1 Thioalkalivibrio sp. | reverse complement strand
GTGGACGTGACCGATGGTCCAGTCGGTGTAGTGGGAGAGGGCGTTGACCGTCTTGATCGACATCATCGGGCCTTCGAACGTGGCCAGGCCGTAGAAGGAAAGCGCGACGATCAGGAAGCGCAGGATCGGGTCCGTGCGCAGCTTATGCCAGGCCCCGGACAGGGTCATGATGCCGTTGATCATGCCGC
Source organism: Thioalkalivibrio sp. (assembly GCA_041685565.1). Taxonomy (GTDB): domain Bacteria; phylum Pseudomonadota; class Gammaproteobacteria; order Ectothiorhodospirales; family Ectothiorhodospiraceae; genus Thioalkalivibrio. Next base: position 2,989 of record JAWLFM010000298.1, on the reverse strand, counting down.
CCCAGGAAGGCGCCAGCAGGATCAGGGAGAAGACCATGCCGAGAGACTGCACCCAGTCGGGCAGGGCGGTGTAGTGCAGATGATGCGGACCCGCCCACATGTACAGGGACACCAGCGCCCAGAAGTGGACCACTGACAGACGGTAGGAGTAGATCGGGCGGTTGGCCTGCTTCGGGACGAAGTAGTACATCATGCCCAGGAAGGCGGCGGTGAGGAAGAAGCCCACTGCGTTGTGCCCGTACCACCACTGGATCATCGCGTCCATGGTGCCCGGATAGGCCGAGTAGGACTTGAACAGGGTCACCGGCATCGAAATGTTGTTGACGATGTGCAGCACCGCGATGACCAGGATGAAGGCCCCGAAGAACCAGTTCGCCACGTAGATGTGCTTGACCTTGCGCTTCAGGATGGTGCCGAAGAACACCAGGGCATAGGCGACCCAGACCAGGGCGATCAGGATGGCGATGGGCCATTCCAGTTCGGCGTATTCCTTGCCCATGGTCATGCCGAGGGGCAATGTGACCGCGGCCAGCACGATGACCAGCTGCCAGCCCCAGAAGGTGAAGCCCACCAGCGGGCCCCCGAACAATCGCGCCTGGCAGGTGCGTTGCACGATGTAGTAGGAGGTGGCGAAGAGTGCGGAGCCACCGAAGGCGAAGATGACCGCGTTGGTGTGGAGTGGACGCAGACGCCCGAAGGTGAACCATTCGAGGTTGGTGTTCAGGACGGGCCAGACCAGCTGCGCGGCGATCAGCACGCCGACCAGCATTCCGACGATGCCCCAGACGATCGTCATGATGGTGAATTGCCGGACGACCTTGTAGTTGTAGGTTTCTTGCGCTGCTGCTTTTACGTTATGTGTATCTGCAGTTGTTTCCATGGAGATCCCCCATCGGTGAAAAGATCGGCACAGCCGGTTGAGCCGGACGTCCTGCCCCGCACAGCGGAGTGTAGGCGAAGAATCGCCTCTTGGGTTGACCCGGATCAAGACTTTTTTCCACGAACTGCAAATTCGGGGGAACTTTCTGCGATCGGTGTGAAGTCGATGCGCACCGACGGGCAGCCGCGATCGCCGGTTCCGGCCTGATGCAGATGAAGGATTCCAGGGCCGAGGCCCGCCATGGGCGCCCATGGCGACGGCCTCATCGAGGATCTGGAGAGAACACGGGTGGCTGCAGTGGCATGCGGGTCTGCGCTTGGCACCCGGCGGCTCGCGTTGCCACTGCCATGACGGCTCAGGAAAGGCTGCGGGCCTGCTCCATGATGAAGTGCCACTGCCGGTCGGTGATGGGCATGATCGACAGCCGGTTGCCCTTGCGCACCAGGGGGCAGTCGGCGAGTTCCGGCTGCTCCTTCAGCCAGGACAGCGGGATGACCTCCGCGAACCTGTCCTCGAAGGCCACGTCGACGCGATACCAGCGCGGTTTGTCGGGATCGCTCTTGGGATCGTAATACTTGTGCTCGGGGTCGAAGGCGGCATCGTCGGGGTAGCCCTCGCGATGGATGCGCAGCACGCCGACGATGCCCGGTACCTTGGTATTCGAGTGATAGAAGAAGGCAAGATCGCCCTTCTTCATCTCGTCGCGCATCATGTTGCGCGCCTGGTAGTTGCGCACACCCTCCCACGGCTCCACGCCGACCCGCTCCAGGTCGTCGATACCGAAGACATCGGGTTCGGATTTCATCAACCAATAGGCCATCGGCGTTCCCTTCAGCATCGTTTGGGGGATGCCAGCACTCCCTCCGGTCCTTGTCAACTGCCCGATCGCCCCCGGAACCAGGTCCAGCCGGCCTCGGTGATCACCCCGTCCAGTGGCACGTCCCAGGGCTGCGGCTGCAGTTGGGGCACCTGCTGGAAGCCGTGGGCGACGCCAATCAGGCGGGGGCGGGCATGGGAGCCGAAGCGGCGCCGGGCAAAGTAGCGGTCGTAGTAGCCGCCCCCCATCCCCAGGCGGTACCCGGCGCTGTCGAAGGCAACCAGGGGCAGCAGCACGACATCGAGTTCGCGCCGCCACAGGCGAGGCGCCCCGATCTCAGGCTCCGGGATGCCGAAGGCGTTGTGGGACAGCGGGGCGTCCGGGCGCCAGGAGCGGAAATGCATGCGGCCCGGCCGGTGCCGCTCCAGGATCGGCATCGCTATGTGGACACCCTGGAAGGACTGCTGCCTCAGCAACGGAAGGATGTCGATCTCCCCCCGGATGCCGAAATACCCGGCGAGGGTGCGCGGGCGCAACAGCCGGAGGCAGCGCCGTGCGTGGTCCCGGATGGCCGCGGAATGTTCCGCGATGACCGCGTCGGAGAGGCTCGCCCGGTGTTGACGAAGCTCCAGACGCAGGAGCATCGGCGCGTCGTTGGTGGGGACAGCGGGGCTGGTCCGGGGCATCAGAAGAGGGGGCGTGTACCGCGCGCGCCGTGGTGGCCTTCGACCTTGAACCAGAGGTTCAGGTGGGACGAGGCTTCGGGTTTACAGGCTTTCCGCACGGGGCGGACATGCTCAACCACCCGAAAGTTCTCGATTCCCGTGGCTAACAATTAGGCTCAAGGGTACCACCCAGCCACTCACGCACGGCGCAGACACACGCCCGAACTGTGATTATGGGCCATTCGACCCGTCTCGTGCAGTTTCCCGCAAATTTTTTTCCACCGCATCAGCCAGGGCGGTGAGCCGCTCGGGTGTGCGGACCTGAAGGCGCTCGAGATTTCGGCTGCAGACGAGCATCTCGTGGGCAAGGTTCAGAGCCACCATCACCGCGATCCGGTCCGCTCCGACGACGCGCCCGGCGTCGCGTACCGTACGCATGCGTTCGTCCAGGAGATTGGCGGAGGCATAGAGGTCGGCCCGTTCCTCGGGGGGGCAGGCCACCTGGTATTCCTTGCCGAGGATGTTGACGCGGACGGGCTCTGCGGGAGGGCTCATTCGTGGTGCTCCATGGTGCGCAGACGCGAGATCATGCCTTCGACCCGATGCCGGGCCTGTTCCGTGCGTTCC
>JAWLFM010000297.1:0-3208 GCA_041685565.1 Thioalkalivibrio sp. | reverse complement strand
AATGTCTGAAGGCCTGCACGAGGCTCGACCTCCAGTTGCACGCGTTGCTGATGAATCGGCTGTCCCGAAGGGGTCTGCACCAAGACGTCGAAGTCCAGCACCGCTTGTACGTTGGAGGCATTGCTGAGCGTGGCGACCAGTTCCACTTCGGCGGAGCTGCCGCGCACGAGTTCGCGCGGCTCCGGCTGCACGGCGAGTGCCGCAATGCGTGCCGTCTCCACGATCACGAGGGTCCCGATCCCCTCCGATAAAACCGCGGTCCTGTCACCCTTCCAGGCCTGCACGATCACTCGGTACAGCCCAGGCGGAGCATTGCCCGTAAACCACGAGGCTTCGTGCAAGACCTGATCGCCGGGGGCCAGGTCGAAGGTCGCATTTCGGGCCCCGCCAGGGATCGGGACCACGAAGTCTTCCCGGAAGTCATTTGCCATGCCCTGGACGCTTGCCACCAGAACCAGCGTCTCTTCCCTGTCGCCGCGGTTCGCAACCTCCACGGTGAAACGCGCTTCCTCGAAGGCGCCCGCTTCTTGCTGGTGCTCAAGGATCTCGGCGACGCGGATGCCACCGATACCCGATGGCTCCAGCGACACATCGAGACGGTTCCATCCGTGTTGGTCGAGGACCAGACTGCCCGAGAGCGTCTGGTAGCCGATGGCCTCCACAGCCACTTCGAAGGTCAGGTCATCGATGGCGTCGATGCGGAAATGGCCATCGTCGTCTGCATACGTGACCTGCCGTCCTGCACTGACCCGGGCACCCGCCACCGGCGCACCCGATTCCCGATCCGTCACCACGCCGAGCAGTGTCGTACTCGTGCGGGGATGCGGAAAGAGATGCCAGTCGCCGATGTCCGCGCTGATCCCGGCAGCCGTCAAGAGGCTGAAGGTGACGGGCTGGTATCCCGAGTGCAGCAGTTCGATGCGAATCTCACCCCCAACCCCATGGGTCAGCCGGAAGGCGCCATCGACGCCGGACAGTGTCATCACATCGGTACCGACCACCCGGACGACCGCACCGGAGATCCCGAATCCCGTTTCTGCATCCAGCAGGCGCCCGGTCAAGGTCGTCGAGGCCCCGGAATCCCCACTGCCGTCGAGGCTCAGGGCTGGCGAAAAGAGCAAGCGGTCGCCTGGGCTGAGCGAGGCAACGGCAGTCAACGGGGCGTAGCCGGTTGCGGTCACCGTCAGTTCGAAGGTACCCGCCGGAACCATGAGCGTGAAGCGACCTTCAGGGTCGGTGCCGGACCCCGCGCTTGCGGACCCCGTCACGGCGACACGTGCCGGAATCCCCTCTGCCGTCCCTGCATCCGTCACCCGCCCGGTGATCATGGCGGTGTCGGGCTCCGGGTCGAGCATGATCGAACCGAGGTCATAACGCTGCCCGGCCTCCGCATCGACACTGCGGGTCAAGGCCTGAAGGCCTGGGGCGGCGAAGGCCAGTGTGTACTGCCCCGGCTCCAGATCCGGCAGCACGAAGCGACCGTCGGGGCCGGTCGTGGCCATCCCGTCCTCGCCCCCCTCGCCTTGCGCGGTCACGATGGCTCCCGGCACGACGACCCCATGGCGGCTGTCGATCACCTGTCCGACCAGTATGGTCGAGCGCGACGGAACGGGGTCCTCGGCAGCCGCCAGGCCCAGCGCGCGCAGCGCCAGCGCGGTGGCGTAAACGCTACCGTCCCAGGAACCATCCGTCTTCTGTGCGCCCCGCAGGTCGTCCAGGGCTGCGGCGTGGCGGCCGGCGTCCGCAGTGCTCGGGAGCAGGGCCAGCAGGGCCTGCGCGCTTTGCCAGGCTTGTCCCCAGGATCCCTCGCTCTCCCGGGCTGCGAGGAAGTCGACCGCTGCCTGCAGCGCTTCGGACAACCCGTATTCGACGCGGTACCGCTGGAGGCCGGCGACCACCCGCGCCGTCAGATAGACGGAGGAGGGGCTTTCCGCGGTTGCAGCGAAGCCACCGTCGGGACGCTGGCGCGCGATCACGAAGCGGATGGCAGGCTGCAGGACGGCGAAGTCGCTGAACCCGGCCATTGCGAGTGCATCCAGGGCGTCGAGCGTATCGAGCACGCTGCTCTGGTTGCCGGGTTCGGCGGCAAACCCACCGTCCGGGTTCTGATGGCGGTACAGGTCCGCGAGGACTTCCGCCGACGAAGCCTCCGACAGGCTCAGGGCGATCAGTCGACGCGGGACATCCGGAATACCCGATCCGGAGGCCTGCTCAACGAACTGTTGCAGCCGCGCCCATGCCTCCGTTTGGCCGGACACGGGGTAAAGCGCGCGCAATGCCTCGAGGCTGGCGTGCTCGGCGGTGGTTTCGTCGGCCGTGGTCGCGACTCGCCCGTCAGGATGCTGTTGGTCGAGCAGCCAGGAGACCCCGGCTTGGTCACCCTGAGCCGGTGGCGCGAGGATCGAAGAGGCGGCGCACAAGGCCACCGCGAAGAAGAACCAACGGCACATCCCGTGCCGATTCCATGACTGAGCATCCATGCCCGCATCCTTTCTGATCGTCCTGACGGCGATTTCTACCACAGCCACACCCGGCCCACAACCCCTTGCGTGCGCCGCTCACGGCACCCTCCGCATGGCCCGTCACCACCTTCAGGACTGCGGGTTCGCCGGAGACCCCTCCTCTACTTCCTGCGGCGCTGAGGATGCAGGCCGCGGGAAGTCGGCCGTGTCGGGTGGCAGATCGACCAGTTCGCGCAGATCGTCCAGCGGCGGGAGTTCGTCCAATCGGCCCAGGCCGAGATCATCGAGGAAGGTCCGGGTCGTCGCGTAGAGCCCAGGTCGCCCGGGGACCTCCTTGTGTCCGACGATGTGTACCCACTCCCGTTCCGTAAGGGTGCGCATGATCTGCGTGCTGACCGCGACGCCCCGGATGTCCTCGATCTCGGCACGTGTAACCGGTTGCCGGTAGGCGATGATGGCCAGGGTCTCCAGCAGGGCCCGGGAAAGACGCGGCGGACGCTCCGGCTGGGCCGCCTGCACCTGTGCGGAAAAGCGCTGGCGGACCCGGAAGCGGTAGCCACCGGCCGACTGCACCAGCTCGATGGACCGGTCGCGGTAATGCCCTGCCAGGCGCTCGAGCGCGGCATCCAGATCCGCCCGCGCGGGCCCACCGGCATCCACGGTACTGCAGGCCGCGAGCAGATCCTTGACCGGGACCGGCTCCGATGCAGCGAACAGGACGGCCTCCAGGGCCAGTTCCAGCTCCG
>JAWLFM010000066.1:7815-13394 GCA_041685565.1 Thioalkalivibrio sp. | reverse complement strand
CTCGAAGGGCTCGACCACCACCGCCGTCAGGCCTTCCGCTGCCGCGGCGAAGGCCTCCGCCAGCGTCGCCCCGTACCCGCGGACACCCATGTCCGCCCGATGCGGGAAATGTTCCCATTGGGAACTCGACGCGGGGGCCAAGCTCCGTTGATCCTGTTCGCCAGCGGGATGCATAAGAATCCTATTGCCTGAAATCGGAACCGGCCCGCGGCCGAAGCCCCATTCCCGCCCCGCCCCCCGAACGCGCCCGGTTGGCCACGGCATCGCCTTGAGTGTAGTCCAGCCGTCGGTCTCGGTCTCCACGTCACGACGGCATGAACAGGTTCGCGGGCTGCTTCTCCTACTCGCCGTCGTCATACTCGGTCTCACGGCCTATCGCATCGCTCTGGGCACCGCTCCCTTCGAGGCGTTGACCCATGTGACCTTCATGGCTGCCTTGCGTGGGCATGCCGCTCGGCCGGCTGGAGATCCTCACCGTGCTCGTACTGCTGAGCCCGATGTTCTGGCGAGGTCGATCCGTGCCGATGGATAGCGCGGTTTTTCCATGCCTGCATCAATGGTATATCGTACGCTGGCCGGGCTCGGTGATCTCCGTTCAGGGTGCCGGGACAGGCGGATTGGTCCGAGAGGACATAGTGTGCGAATCGCTGGAGTCACCCTTGAGGCTAGGCCTGATCGCCTTTTCGAAATCACTGCTCAGCAGTCTGCGGGACCTGATTCCCATCATCGCCGTGATCGGGCTTTTTCAGGCGGCAGTGGTGCGGGCGCCCATGCCCGAAGTGGCCAGCATCATGACGGGTCTGGTGCTGGTCGTCATCGGCCTCACGCTCTTCGTGTACGGCCTGGAGATGGGGCTGTTTCCAATTGGCGAGTCCATGGCCCATGCCTTCGCCCGCAAGGGCAGCGTGTTCTGGCTGATGACCTTTGCCTTCGCACTGGGCTTCGCCACCACCATCGCGGAGCCGGCGCTGATCGCGATAGCGAACGAGGCGGCGGAAATGGCTGTCCGCGAGGGCACGGTCGCGGACACCGCGGAGGGCCGTGCCGGCTATTCCCTGGGCCTGCGACTGGTGGTAGCCCTCGCCGTGGGCACGGCCATCGTCCTCGGGGTTCTGCGTATTTTGAAGGGCTGGCCGCTGCACTACCTCATCATCGGCGGGTACGTGCTGGTGATGGCCATGACCAGCTTCGCCCCACCCGAGATGGTCGGCATCGCCTACGATTCCGGGGGTGTCACCACCTCCACGATCACCGTACCGCTGGTCACGGCCCTCGGCGTTGGACTCGCATCTTCCATCCAGGGCCGCAATCCGGCGCTGGATGGCTTCGGGCTCATCGCATTTGCTTCGCTCACTCCAATGATCTTCGTGCTGATCTACGGGATGATTCTCTGACGTGGAACTGATCCGGGAACTTCTGGAGGTACTCGGCAGCACGCTCTGGGACGTGGCGCCCATTGCCGCTGTACTCTTCGGCTTCCAGTTCCTGGTGATCCGCAGGCGCATCCCTCATTTCACGCGTTTCCTTGCCGGCTTCATTTTCGTGATCCTGGGGCTGACGTTTTTCCTGGTAGGGCTGGACAAGGCCCTGTTCCCAGTGGGACGTGCAATGGCGGAACAACTCACCGATCCGGTCTTCGTCCACGGCGTGGATGCTGCGGCGATGCAGTTGGCGCACCATTGGACCGACTATTACTGGGTCTATCTGTTTGCCCTGGCAATCGGCATCAGTGCCGTACTCGTGGAACCGGCCGTCCTCGCTGTCGCGATCAAGGCCAATGAGGTCTCTGGCGGTGCCATCAACATTACCGGGTTGCGTTTTGCCATTGCGATCGGCGTCGGCGTTGGCATCACCCTGGGATCCTTTCGCATCATCACGGGCGGCGACCTCCAGTACTTCATCATTGGCGCCTACCTCGTGGTCGTGATCCAGACATTCTTCACGCCCAGACAGATGATTCCCATCGCCTACGACTCTGGGGGGGTGTCCACCTCAACCGTGACCGTCCCACTGGTCGCCGCCCTGGGCCTTGGACTCGCTTCCAGCATCCCCGGCCGCAGCCCCCTGATCGACGGCTTCGGTCTGATCGCCTTCGCCGTACTGTTCCCGATCATTTCCGTGATGACCTACGCTCAACTCGCCCGGTTGTGGGAGCGGTGGCAAGGCAGACATCCGAGCCATGACTGAACCAAGGAGAGTAATCCATGCGTTTCAAGCTCATCATCGCCCTTGTGGAGGACGACAAGAGCGACAAGGCCCTGAAGGCGGCCCGCGACGCGGGTGCAACCGGCGCAACCATCATCACCAACGCGCGTGGCGAGGGCGTCGAACACCGGAAGACCTTCTTTGGATTGGGTCTGGAGTCGCAACGTGACGTGCTTTTCTTCCTGGTTGAGGAACAGTCCTCGCGGCATATTCTGGAGAAGATCTCCGAGGTCGGAAACTTCGATACCAGCCCCGGTACCGGCATTGCCTTCCAGATCGACGTGGAGGATGCCTTGGGGGTAAAACACCAGGTGCAAACCATCCTGGAAGCGAAAAAGGACCAACCCGTATGAGCACAGAGCAGCAGAAGCGGACCATCCGCGTGGGCCACGTGATGCAGGACCATTTCGAGATCATCGATGGACTGGTGACGGTTTCCGAAGCGATTCAGCGGATCAAGACGACGGGCAGCAGGGCATTGATCGTGGATCGCCGGGACGAGGACGACGAGTACGGGATCGTGCTGCTGGCCGACATCGCCAAGAAGGTGCTCGGGGCCGACCGATCTCCAGACCGCGTCAATGTCTACGAGATCATGACCAAGCCGGTCCTGAGCGTTTCTCCCCATATGGACATCCGCTACTGCGTGCGGATGTTCGAGAAATTCGGGCTTAGTCAGGCGCCGGTCATGGAAAACCGTCAGGTGGTCGGAATGGTACGCTATGAGGATATGGTACTGATCGGCATGGCCTGAATGATCCTCCGCGGATGGCCCGGCAGGAGGGCGAGCCGCCCCGGCCCGGCCGACGGCGACCCCGCGGCCAGCGCCCGCTTGATACCGCCATCTGCTCACTGCCTCGACGGTGTCTGCATTCCTTACGCGATGCTTCGTCCTGGTTCCCGGGCCGCCAGCTCAGATTCGCGATGAGCTACGATCTCATCGTCGTGATCCTGGGGCTGGCCTTTCTCGGAGCCGCCGCCCTGCCTCGCCTCATCGACGGGACACCACTTTCCTTGCCCATGATTTACGTCATGGTTGGACTGGCGCTGCCGCTGATCCTGCCTGGCGCGCCCACGGTGGATCCGATTCGCTACGGCATCGCGACCGAGCGCCTCGCAGAACTGGCGGTGATCATTTCCCTCATGAGTGCCGGTCTGAAGATCGATCGACCGATCGGGCTGCAACGCTGGCGTTCCACCTGGAGACTGCTGAGCATCACCATGCCGCTGTGCATCGCCGCGCTGGCACTGGGAGGCGTATGGATCCTTGGGTTGCCGATCGCCGCGGCGGTACTGCTCGGCGCCGCCATTGCTCCGACGGATCCAGTACTGGCATCCAGTGTCCAGGTCGGTCCGCCCGGGCAGGGACAAGAGGACGAAACCCGATTCGCCCTGACCAGCGAGGCAGGCCTTAACGACGGGTTGGCCTTCCCGTTCGTGAACCTGGCCCTCATGCTGGCGGTACTCGGTCTCACCACCGGTGGAATGGCACAGTGGCTGCTGGAGGACGTGGTATGGAAGATCCTCGCCGGCGTTGTCGTGGGAACGGTCATCGGGCATGGCGTTGCGATGCTCGTGTTCCGTCTATGCAGACCCAATCCAGTCGCGGATGGATTCGTGGCCGTCGCGCTTACCCTGGTGACCTACGGCAGTACCGAACTGGTCCACGGCTATGGCTTCATTGGCGTGTTCGTGGCCGCCCTCATGTTTCGTCGCTACGAGCGCGACCATGAGCAGCATACGGCCATGCATGATTTCTCCGAGCAGGTGGAACGGCTCCTGATGGCCGTGCTCCTGATGCTCTTCGGCGCTGCCATCACCGGGGGTCTGTTTGGCTCGCTAAACGCAGGGGCCATCATCCTCGGGCTGTTGTTCCTGCTGATTGTCCGTCCCGTGGCTGGCTGGTTTGGTCTGTTGGGCACGGACGCCACCGGCCACCAACGTGCCACCATTGCGATCTTCGGCATTCGCGGAATCGGCACCTTCTATTACCTTGCCCACGGTCTCAACAACACCGGCTTCGAGGAAGCCCATGCGCGGATGATCTGGGCCGTCGGGGGGTTCATCGTACTGGCATCCATCGTCCTGCACGGCATCACTGCGCGGCGCGTCATGCGGCAAGTCAGCTGATTCGCCCGCATGGCCACGCATCTGAAGGTGAAATCTGTCGAGATCGCACGGCGGGTTGGCGCGGCGCAACCCGGCCCTGGAAGGGCCGGACTCAGCCCAGATCCTCTTCGGAGATGGCATGGCCCCATCCCTGCTTGGCCTTCAGATAGCGCCGGTTCCACTCGTCCACGCCGGCGAGGTGTTTGACCCGCCGCACATTCACCAGGCCATGGCCGGCCAGATCCTCAATCTTCTTCGGGTTGTTGGTCAACAGCCGAAACGGCTTGTCTCCCAAACACCACTTGAGAATGGACGCCGCGTCGGAGAAATCCCGGGAATCGTCCGGCAGCCCGAGGGTGCGGTTCGCCTGGTAGGTGTTCTCGCCGGCGTCCTGCAGCAGGTAGGTCGCGGCCTTGGCCCAGAGCCCGATGCCGCGTCCCTCGTGCCCCGCCATATAGACCAGGTACCCACCGGCGGGATCCTGCTGGATCTGGCGCACCGCGGCCGCCAGCTGCGGACCGCAATCACAGCGGCGCGAGCCGAAGACATCACCGGTGAGGCAATTCGAGTGGACCCGGACCAAGGGCTCGTTGGAAGGATCGGGATCACCAATCACCAGCAGACTGTTTACCGCCATGGATGACGTCAGGGACGCGAACAGATGCTGACCGCCCTGCTGCCGGAGTTCGGCGGCCAATCCGTCGACCTTGGCCAGTTCCGTGCGCCGGACGAAGGCATACCACTGTGCCGTCAGCGGCTCATCGGTGAGGGCGATGGGCAGCGGAATCGGACCCAGGATCTCCAGCGCCGGCTCCACCGGAATGTCTGCCGAGGTCGCGTCGATGACCTCACCCGCGGCGTTGATCCGCGTAAGCTTGCCCTGCTCGAGCAGGCGGGTGCGCACCGAAGGGTCGATATAGGTAAACATGCGTTGATTCGTCTCGCTGAGATCGGGCGGAAGCCGGTTGGCGGATGGGTGGACCATGCGGGAAACTCAATGCCTGTGGAGGATGGTCAGAGGCGCCGGAGCAAGGCGGGCACATGCAGGGATGGCCACCCTAATGCACACTTGCCCAACGTGGGGCCGGCGTGTCTGGCAAAGCGATCAGGCACTGCACCTTCCCCAGGACACTAGCATACCGATCCTGACGACCGGGTCCATTATCCCGGCTCCATCGGCAACCACCACCGCGCCGTTGGGAGCGCTGGAGTCCAGTCCTTGCCAGCGCCGACTCGATGCCATCCGACACCATCCTCCATGTTCG
>JAWLFM010000066.1:0-7715 GCA_041685565.1 Thioalkalivibrio sp. | reverse complement strand
CTCCATGTTCGGGAGTGCGCTCCCGGCCGGACGGCAGGGCTGGATTTTCACCGACGCCAGAAGGCCGGCGAAAGGAGCACCAGCACGGTGAAGATCTCCAACCGGCCCAGCAGCATTGCAAAGACCAGAACCCACTTGCTGAAGTTGTTGATACTGGAGTAATTCGGCCCGACATCACCGAGGCCCGGTCCCAGGTTGTTCAAGGTCCCGGCCACCGCCGAGAACGACGTCACCTGGTCGAGGCCGGAGGCCATCAGCAACAGCACCATCACCACGAACACCAGGATATAGGCCGCCATGAAACCCCAGACCGCCTCGACGATACGGTTCGGCATCACCTTTTCGTTCACCTTGACCGCGATCTGGGCATGGGGATGGATCAGGCGCTGGATCTCGCGCAGGCCCTGCTTGGCCAGCAGGAGCACCCGGATCACCTTCATGCCCCCACCGGTCGAGGCGGTACAACCGCCGACGAAGGACAGGAACACGAGCATGAGGGGCAGAAATCCGGGCCACAGGTAGAAATCCGTCGTGGCGTAACCGGTGGTCGTGCCGATGGATACGGCATGGAAGATGCCCCAGCGTAGCGCCTCCGACACGGTACCGGTGACACCTGTGTACAGCAGGTAGGCAAAGCCGATCGCTGAACCGGCGCCGAGCAGGGCCAGATACAGGCGGACCTCCTCATCACGCCGATAGGGCGCGAAGCTGGCCCTGCGAAAAAACAGGAAGTGGAGCGCGAAGTTCATGCCGCCCAGCAGCATGAACACGACCGCGACCGATTCGATCATCGCGCTGTCGAAGTGCCCGATGCTGGCGTCGTAGGTCGAAAAGCCCCCGATGGCGACGGTCGTGAAGGAATGCGCGACGGCGTCGAAGGCCTCCATTCCGGCTGCCCAGTAGGCCAGTGCGCAGGCCACGGTCAAACCCACATACACAAACCAGAGATTGCGCGCCGTCTCCGCAATGCGGGGGGCCAGCTTGGTATCCTTCATGGGCCCCGGCATCTCGGCCCGGAAGAGCTGCATGCCGCCGATACCCAGCAGCGGGAGGATGGCCACCGCCAATACGATGATGCCCATGCCGCCGAGCCACTGCAGTTGCTGGCGATACCAGAGGACTGCACGCGGGAGATCGTCCAGGCCCACGATCACCGTTGCCCCGGTGGTGGTCAATCCCGACATGGACTCGAACACCGCATCGGTGACCGAGATATGCAGCATCGGATCCAGATACAGCGGCAGGGCACCAAAGATCCCGAGAACCAGCCAGAACATCACCACGACCACGAAGCCGTCACGCACCTGCAGATCTCCGCGCGACCGGAAGAACGCCGCCCAGATCAGAAGCCCTGCTCCCATGAGAATGCCGAAGGCCCGCAGGAACACCCATCGGCTGGACTCGTCGTAGATCCAGCCGATCAATGCCGGCGGCAGCATGGTCAGACTGAACAGGGTGACCAGGATGCCGAGCAGACGCAGGGTAGTGGTCAACTGGAACATCGCGTTTCCGCTCCCCGGCCTGCGCCTGCCCCTGACCGGCCGTTGCCGCTTCGCCCAGGCATCAGAAAAACAGCGGGCTCGGCTGAAACAGGCGCTGTACGGCCGCCACCTGGCTGCGATCGGTCAGAAACAGGATGGCGTGATCCCCCGCGTGGATGATCGTGTCATGGTGCGGAATGATGACCTCCTCCTCCCGCACCAGGGCACCGATGCTGGTGCCCTCGGGGAGCTTCAGTTCGTCGATCCGCCGATCCACCACCTGCGAGGTGCGGGAATCTCCGTGGACCACCGTCTCGATGGCCTCGGCCGCTCCCCGGCGCAGGGTATGCACGGTCGCCGTACCCCCTTCGCGCACACGGGCCAGCAGCGCGCCCAAGGTGGCCAGTTGCGGCGAAACCGCGATGTCGATGGTACCGCTCTGGACCAGGTCCACGTAGCCGGGCCGGTTGATCAGGCAGATGACCTTGCGCACCCCACGGCGTTTGGCCAGCATGCCGGCGAAGATGTTGGACTGGTCGTCGTTCGTCACCGCACAGAGGACGTCCGCGTGGCCCACATCGATCTCCTGGAGAAACCGGTCATCCGAGCCGTCCCCCTCGAGCACGAGCACCTCCGTGGGCAACTGACTGGCCAGGAGCCGGGCACGTGCCGGATCGCGTTCGATGATCTTGACCCGGTAGCGTTCGGCAAGGATCTCGGCCAGGCGCCGACCGATATTGCCGCCCCCGGCGATGATCACCCGATGATAGGAAGGCTCCAGGTGCCGCAGTTCGGCGGTCACCGCGCGGATGTTCTTCTTCGACGACACGAAGAAGACCTCGTCATCCGCCTCGATGACCGTGTCCCCGTCCGGGATCACCGGGCGGTCCTTGCGAAAGATGGCGGCGACCCGGGTCTGCACGCCCGGGCGCACCCTGCGCAGGTTCCTCAGTTCCCGGCCAACGAGGGGACCACCGTGATAGGCGCGTACGCCCACCAGGGAGACCCTGCCGTCAGCGAAATCCAGCACCTGGAGCGCACCTGGATGTTCGATCAGCCGCTGCATCTGACTGGTGACGATCTCCTCTGGCGAGATCAGCATGTCCACCGGAACGGCATCGCGCCCGAACAGGCGCGGGTGCTGGTGATAGTCCCGTGCCCGTGCCCGCGCAATCCGCGTCTCCACGTTGAACAGGGTCGTGGCAACCTGACAGGCCATCATGTTGACCTCGTCCGAGTCGGTCACGGCGATCAACATGGCCGCATCGCGGGCACCAGCCGCCTCCAGCACCGGGGGATATGCACCGAAGCCGACCAGGACATTCACCCCCAGTTCCGCCTTCAGGACCTGCAGGCGCTGCCGGTTGCGGTCGACCACGGTGATGTCGTGTCCGTCGGCATTGAGGGCCTCGGCCAGTGAATAACCCACCTGTCCGGCACCGAGAATGATGATCTTTTTCATGAAATGCCTGTGCCCGGATCCATGCCATCTCCACCGCTCCACGCGCCCTGGCGATAATGATGCCGGGCGGATGGTCCCGTATGCTACTGCCTGCCCATGCCCGCGACCACCGCCATGGCATTGACGAGCGATCAGGCCGATGACCCAGACTTCCCGGACCCGACCATGAAACTGCATGCACAACCCGCCCCTTCCGCGCAGGACACGGGTGTATCCGGGAGCGCCGGAACGGCACCGGCCATTGCCATGACGGACTTGCGCAAGGTCTACGCCGGAGTCCCGGTCGTGGACGGCATCAACCTGTCCATCCCGCCAGGCGAGTTCTTCGGGCTGCTCGGGCCCAATGGCGCCGGCAAGACAACGACGCTGCGCATGCTTCTGGGCCTTACTCCGATCGATGCCGGATCGGTGCGGGTCCTGGGCATGTCGATCCCCGAGCAGGAACGCGAGGTCCGCGCGCGGCTGGGCGTGGTGCCCCAGTTCGACACCCTGGATCCGGACTTCACGGTCGAGGAGAACCTGCTCACCTACGCGTCCTATTTCGGGTTGTCCGGCCCGGGGCTGCAACAGCGGATCGAGGACCTCCTGGACCTCGCGAACCTGGAGACCCGTCGCCACGCCCGCATCGACACCCTCTCAGGCGGCATGAAGCGGCGCCTGACCCTCGCGCGCGCCCTGATCAACCGGCCGGAGGTGGTGATCCTGGACGAACCCACGACGGGCCTGGATCCACAGGCCCGGCACCATCTCTGGCGCCAGTTGCGGCGGCTGCGCGAGCGTGGCGTGACCCTGGTACTGACCACCCATTACATGGAGGAGGCCGAAGAACTCTGCGACCGGATCGCGATCATCGACGCCGGCCGCATCATTGCCTGTGACTCGCCGCAGGCGCTGATCGCGGCCCACGTGGAACCCTGGGTCATCAGCCTGAATGCCGCCTCGGCGCGCCGGTTCATCGCCGATCCGTCCATGCTCCCGGCGCGCATGCTGGAAATAGCGGATACCTGGCTGATCTACACGGCGGATCCCGCTGCGGTGCGTGCGGAACTGGAGTCCGCCGGGCTGCCGCATGCCACCCGTGCCGCCCACCTGGAAGACGTGTTCCTGAAATTGACCGGCCACGATCTGCGGGACTGAGATGAGCCGCACACGCCGCCCCCTGTTCCCCCGTCCCAGCCTGCGCTTTGTCCCGGTCTGGCGTCGTAATCTGCGCGTCTGGCGCAAGCTGATGATGCCCTCTCTGCTCGGCAACTTCGGCGAACCGGTGCTGTATCTGCTGGCCTTCGGCTACGGTTTCGGGCGGCTGGTCGGCGAACTGGACGGCATGAGCTACATGGTCTTCATCGCCTCCGGGATCATCTGTTCCAGCGCCATGTTCACCGCCAGCTTCGAGGGCATGTACTCGGCCTATACGCGCATGGCGGAACAGAATACCTGGCTGGCAATGCTCGGGACACCATTGACGCTGGATGACATCGTCTTTGCGGAGGCCGTCTGGGCGGCGACCAAGGGACTGGTCAGCGCCGCGGCGATCCTGGTCGTGGCCAGCATACTGGGGCTGGTCGCCGATGCCCGCGCCCTGCTCGCGCTGCCGGTGGTGTTCGCGGCGGCCTTCACCTTCGGGTCGCTGGCGCTCGTCGTCACCTCGGTTGCCCGCAGCTACGACTTCTTTCTTTACTATTTCACCCTGGCAGTCACGCCGATGCTATTGCTTTCCGGTGTCTTTTTCCCGCTACAGGAGATGCCCGGCTGGATCCAGTGGCTGGCCCTGTCCCTGCCCCTTGCACACGTGGTGGAGATCGTGCGCCCCCTGATGACCGGGACCTGGCCGACCCAGGTCGCGCTGCACCTGGCCGTGATCGTCGCCTATGGGGCCGCCGCGCTGGTGACGGCCACGGCCCTGATCCATCGGCGGCTGATTCGCTGAGTTGGCTACGAATGCCGGGTCACGCTGCGCCAACCCGAGCGGCGTCTGGATGGACACCAGCCCATCACCTTGCATCGGGGTGACCGCAGATATACTGTATTTATAAACAGACTATCCGCCAAGGTGGATCCACCAATGAAACTCACCGCGCGCCAGCAGGAGATCCTCGCCTTCATCCGCGGGCAGATCGAGCAACAGGGATCGGCCCCGACCCGTGAGGAGATCTGCCGGGCCTTCGGTTTCCGCTCCCCCTACGCGGCCGAATGCCATCTGCACGCCCTGGCGCGCAAGGGCGCGATCGATCTGGTCAGCGGCAGCGCGCGCGGAATCCGGCTGCCCGCCGGTGCCGGGCCGTCGCAGGGGGTTCCCCTGGTCGGCCGGGTCGCCGCGGGAGCGCCGATCCTCGCCACCGAGCATGTCGAAGAACACTACCGGATCGACCCGCGGCTATTCCATCCGCGCCCGGATTACCTGCTGCGGGTCCGGGGCGACAGTATGCGCGATGCCGGCATCCTCGACGGCGATCTGCTCGCGGTGCGGCAGAGCCCGGAGGCCCGCAACGGACAGATCGTGGTTGCCCGCATCGAGGACGAGGTCACGGTGAAGTACCTCCAGCGCAATGGGGACCGCATATACCTGCTGCCCGCCAATCCCGACTACGCCCCGATCGAGGTCGACCCGGGCCGCCGGGAACTGGTCATCGAGGGAATCGGGGTCGGCGTGGTACGGGCGTTGGCAGACTAGTGTCCCGTCACACGCCGAATGCATGGATGCGACTCTGCGGCAAGCCCGGGGCCTGAGTCATGCCGGGGCTGGAGGAACTGCTCACCCATCCCGGGATCTGGCGCGGGCGCGAAGACGGATCGCCAACGGTCCCCACCCGGCCCAGCGGCCTTGCGCAACTGGACCAGGCACTGCGGGGCGGCTGGCCGCGAGGGCAGCTGACCGAACTGATCGGAGGCCCGTTCGGAAGCGGGGAGACCCGCATGCTGCTGCCCGTGCTGGCCGCGTGTACCCGGGAGAGGCGCCGGGTGGTGCTGATCGCCCCGCCGGCCACGCCATGGATCCCCGGCTGGCGACAACTGGGCGTGAACCCGGAACTCCTGCTGCTGATCCGGACGGCGACCGAGGCGGACGCGGTCTGGAGCTGTGAACAGATCCTGCGCCAACCCGGCACTGGCGCCCTGCTCGCCTGGCTGCACGGCACCGCTGGCGCCCCACTACGGCGCCTGCGCCTGGCGACCGGTGCCGGTGATGCCTGCGCCTTCCTCTATCGTCCGCCAGCGGCGGCACGACAACCCTCCCCCGCCCACCTGCGCATCTGCTGGCAGGGCGTCGGAGACCACCTGCGCCTGGAGATCATCAAACAGAGTGGGGGAGGATTGCCACGAAACCGGCCCGTGATGGTTCCCCGAAACCTGCTGAACCAACGGTGCGTCCCATGACCACGGGCGCACGCGGCGGCAAGCCGCCGCACTCCGGATCCCGCTCGTCTTCCAGCGGATGCCCTGCCGCCCCCGGGCAGGCGCAGGGCGGGAGGAGGATCGGGGCAAATGCGCCCCGGGAAGCCCTCCGGACGGAGCCAGACGGCGCGCAACTCACCCTGCTGCCTCCGGTTCCCGCCCCGGCGGGCCCGGCGCTGCGCCCGAACCCCCGCCTGGAACCCATCCCTGCGTCGACTCCCAGACCCGGCCCGGAGCCGGTATCCGACCAGCCACTCTGGATGGCGGTATGGTTTCCGCACCTGGCGCTGGATACCCTGGTGCAGACCGGCGCCGCGCAACCGGGGCCACTGATCATCGTCGAGGACGCGGCGCGTCCGCGGGTGCACGACGGCAACCGCGCGGCCCGTCGGGCCGGCGTCCGTCCCGGCATGGCGCTGGCCGAAGCCCTGGCCGTGCTGAACACCCCGGTCGTGATCGATTACGATCCGGAGACCGCGCAACAACACCTGCAGACACTGTCCACGGTACTGCTGCAGTTCAGCGATCATGTCTGCCCCGAGCCCGGACAGCAGCGCGTCCTGCTCGAGGCCGGTCGCAGCCTGCGCCTGTTCCGGGGACTGGAGGCACTGGAACGGCGTGTCGGGGACACCCTGCGCCAACTGGGCTACAGCGCCCGTATCGGGGCCGCACGGACACCGGCCATGGCCCGGCTGCTGGCCGGATTGGGCCACCCGGAACGGCCCGGAGATCGTGACGGGCTGCGCCGGGTACTGAGCCCACTGCCTCTGGCGGCGCTCCCGCTACCCGCCGCCGACATCGCCGCACTGCGCGGCATCGGCCTGACCCGGATCGGCGAACTGCTGCGCCTTCCCCGCGGCGACCTGGCGCTGCGTTACGGAACCCGGCTGCCGGAACTCCTCGATCATCTGCTCGGTGATACCCCGGAGGCCATGCCGCGTTTTCACCCCCCGGACAACCCGTCCTTCCAGCTGGAATTCGACCAGGAGGTCACCGCCACCGGGGCATTGCGTTTCCCGCTGAAGCGCCTCCTGCTGCAGATGGAACAGGTACTGCGTACCCGGCATCGTGGCGTGCAGGGCCTGGAGCTGCAGTTGTTGCACCGGGAAGCCGAGACACGGCTGACCCTGGAACGCAGCCATCCCGGCAGCCGCGCGGAGGAGTGGCTGGAGCTGTGGAACATTCGCCTGTCCCGTCTGCCGTTGCCGGCCCCGGTGCGCGGCCTGCGATTGCATGCGGCACGGCTGCTTCCGCTCGCAGGGGACGCCTCCGGCCTGTTCGGCAACCCCGGCGGCGCCCGGGACGAGACCGGCTTCCTGAGCCGCCTACGCGCCCGGCTCGGCGACGAAGCGGTCCTGAGGTTCGTGCCGACCCTCTATCCG
>JAWLFM010000065.1:7456-13462 GCA_041685565.1 Thioalkalivibrio sp. | reverse complement strand
GCATCGGTCCAGGTGCGACGTGACCTCGGGCACGATTCGATTGGACAGTTCCGCGCGATGCTCGGCCGTCAGGTTGGCCAGGCCTGTCCAGGCAGCGCCCTCGTGGCCGCCACTGCGACCTCGGTCCTCGCGTGGATCATCCTCTCTGCGCATCCTCTTACCTTGTGTTCGCTGGGCGCGCGGGCCTTGTGCAGGTGACTGGCACGTGGTCGGGGGCCAAGGGTGCGTTTCCTTCAACCCTCGTTTTTGCGCGCCGAGACGCCCGCGGTCAGTGTGTAGCGCATGGCGTCCTCCAGGGAAAGCTGCAAACGCTCCACCTGGGTCCGCGCCATCATCAAGGTGTAGCCCCCGATCTGATAGCTCATCGGAAGATAGACCGCAATCGTGTCCTCGGTGCCGAGATTATCCGGAAGTCCCTCGAAATCCTCGCGGGTGACAAATCCGATCAGTCGGTACTCCGTTCCCGGCAACGTCACCAGCACGGCCTCTCCGAACTGTCGCTCGAGATCCCCGGAGAACAGGTTCATCACGTCGCGCACGGTGCCGTAGATGGTCTTGACCACGGGAATGCGCTGCACCAATCCCTCCAGCCAGGCAAAAAGGCCCTGCACGACATAGGCGCGCAACAGCACGCCGATCGCGAAGATCAGACCCAGACCAATGATGAGTCCAAGGCCCGGGAAATAGAGGAAGCCCGGCAGCACTCGCTGCAGCAGGCCACCCAGCAGGCTCTCTGCGGTGGTGCCGAGCCACCAGAGCAGGGCCAGGGTGATCGCGATGGGCAGGATGGCCGCGAGGCCGGTGAGAAAGGTGCGGGTCACTCCCTTCACGATGGACTCCTTCAGGTCGGCATTCCGGGGTGGGACGGCTGTGTACCCGCACACTTTAACGGATTGCCGAGCCCCCCGGAAAAGCGGTGGCCGGTGCCCCGGGCGCGTCGGCGGATCGGATAACATGGCCTCATGGACTGGTCGAATCAAGTGATCTTCCTCGGTGCGCTGGTGATCCTGGGCAGCATTCTGTCCAGCGTGGTCACCTCGCGCCTCGGGGTGCCGCTGCTTCTCGTGTTCCTGGGCATCGGCATGCTGCTGGGGCCGGAGGGTCCTGGGGGGCTGGTCTTCGAGAATATCCCGCTCGCACACCTGATCGGTTCCGCGGCACTGGCGGTGATCCTCTTCGACGGTGGCCTGCGCACCCCGGTGCGCAATTTCCGCATCGCCTTGAAGCCGGCGTTGGGGCTCGCGACCGTGGGCGTGGTGGTCACCTCGGGTCTGACCGGTCTGTTCGCCTACTGGTGGCTGGGGCTGTCATGGCTCGAGTCGCTGTTGCTGGGGGCCATCGTCGGATCCACCGATGCCGCGGCGGTATTTTCCCTGTTGCACTCGCGGGGCCTGGAGCTCAAGAGCCGGGTGGGCGCGACCCTGGAGATCGAGTCGGGCAGCAACGACCCGATGGCGATCTTCCTGACGATCGTGCTGATCGAACTGATCCTGCTGCCGGAGGCCGCCTTCGGTCTGGTGGTCCTGGTGGAGTTCGTGCAGCAGATGGGTCTGGGTGTGATCTTGGGTCTGCTCGGCGGGCTGGCACTGCTCGGGTTGATCAACCGGCTGCCGCTGACGGCCGGTTTCTACCCGCTGGCGGCGATGGCGGGTGCGTTGACGATCTTCGGCCTAGCCGGACTGCTCGGAGGCAGCGGCTTTCTTGCCGTGTATCTCGCCGGACTGGTCGTCGGCAACCGGCCGCTGGAGGCGAGTCAGAACATCAAGCGCTTCCACGATGGCATCGCCTCACTGTCGCAGATCGGGATGTTCCTGATGCTGGGGGTGATCGTGACCCCGTCGGAGTTGCCGCCGGTGGCGCTGGACGCCGGTTTGCTCGCGGCGGTACTGATCCTGGTCGCGCGCCCGCTGGCGGTAGGCATCTGTCTGTACCCGTTCCACTTTCCCTGGCGGGAGCAACTCTTCATTGCCTGGGTCGGCCTGCGCGGGGCGGTGCCGATCATCCTCGCGCTCTTCCCGCTGTTGGCGGGGCTGGAACTCGCAGGCCATTTCTTCCACGTGGTCTTCTTCGTGGTGCTGATCTCGCTGTTGGTGCAGGGTTGGACGGTTGCGCCCGTGGCCCGCTGGCTGCAACTGGAATTGCCGCCCAGCCCCACCCGGGTGCAGCGGACCGAACTGGACATCCCCGGTCAGCAGGAGATGGAACTGGTGGGCTACCGCCTGGCTGACAGCACGCCGGTGGTGCGCGGGGCATGGTCCAGCTTCCGGCTCCCGAAGAGCGCCCGGCTGGTCGCCCACCTGCGCGGAGGGCGCCTCCTGGAGAGTCTGGAGATCCTGGATCTTCGCGCCGGCGATCATCTGTACATCATGGTGGCCCCCGCGGACCTTACGGATCTGGACCGGCTGTTCCTGGCCTCGGAACTCCCGGAACGTCTCAGCGAACGCAGCGTTTTCGGCGAGTTCGTGCTCAATGGCAGTGCCCAGCTGGGTGCGGTGGCGGTTGCCTATGGTGCGGCCGTTCCGGCGGAGCAGCGCAGCCTGACCCTGGAGGAGTTCCTGCGCGCACGGCTTCAGGCTGAGCCGGTGGTCGGCGACGCGGTCGACCTCGACCGGGTCCGACTGGTCGTGCGTGAGATGGACGGGGCGCGTATCACCCGTGTGGGTCTGAAGCTGCTCTGATGTGGGAGGCGAGGCGTCTCGCCGATTCCGTGGATGACGGTGGGGCCGGAGCCGGTCTCGCGCCCGCGGGTGTTGGCAGCAGGGATGCTGCCATCAAGCCTACAGGGATGTATTCACGGCGTCCCGCGGGCGCGAGACCGGCTCCGGCCGGCCTTCCCGGCTTCAGGTGCCGCTCTTCAGCATGGCCTTGAGCCCGGCAAGGTGGGCCTTGGCGGTCAGACGCTGGGTCTCCGGATCGGGCGGTTTCGCATCCGGCCATTCCAGATGCTCGGCAGGCAATTCATCCAGGAACCGCGAAGGCAGGCATTCCACCGCCTCCCCATAGCGTTTGCGCCGCGCCGCGTGGGTGATGGTGAGCGTCTGCCGGGCACGGGTCAGGCCAACGTAGGCCAGTCTCCGCTCCTCCTCGATGCCGTCCTCCTCCAGGCTGACGCGGTGGGGCAGCAATTCCTCTTCGAATCCGACCAGGAAGACGTGGGGGAACTCCAGGCCCTTTGCCGTATGCAGGGTCAGAAGCTGCACCGCGTCTTCGTCCCTGGCTTCGCGCTGACGTTCCAGCACGTCCATCAGGCTGATGCGTGCAACCACCTCCTCGAGACCCAGTCCAGCTTCACCATCCGGATTGGCCCTGGACACCCGTCCGATCCAGTCGATGAATTCCCGCACGCTGTCCATGCGCCGCGCACCGGCCCTGGGGTTCGGGCTGTTGTCGAGCAGCCAGGACTCGTAGTCGATGTCCTCCACCAGCCGGGCGAGCACGGTCTCGGGGGCGGTGCCGTGCGCGTGGCGGCGCATCTCATCCAGCCAGTCGGCGAAGCGGCTCAGGCGGGCATGGCCCCGGGCATCCATATGCTCGCCCAGACCCAGTCCCGCTGCCGCGCGCAACAGGGAACAGCCTCGGGTATGGGCATATTGACCCAGCTTCTCCAGCGTGGAGGGACCGATCTCGCGGCGCGGAACATTCGCCACGCGCAGGAAGGCCGGGTTGTCGTCGGGGTTGACCAGCAGGCGGAGATAGGCCGCGAGGTCGCGGATCTCGGACCGTTCGAAGAAGGACTGGCCGCCGCTGATCCGGTAGGGAATGCCCTGTTCGCGCAGGAGCTTCTCGAACAGCCGGGACTGGTGGTTGCTCCGGTACAGGATCGCGAAGTCGGACCATTGGGCGCGCAGCCGGAAGCGCAGCCGCATGATCTCGGAGACCACCCGGGCGGTCTCGGCCTCGGCATCGGCACAGGGGATCACGCGGATGGGTTCGCCCTCGCCCAGCGCGCTCCACAGGCGTTTCTCGAACAGGTGGGGGTTGTTGCCGATCAACTGGTTGGCCACGGCAAGGATGCGGTTGGTGGAGCGGTAGTTCTGCTCCAGCTTGATGACCGCAAGGCGGGGAATGTCCTCGTGCAGACGCGCGAGGTTTTCGGGTCGGGCGCCACGCCAGGCATAGATGGACTGATCATCGTCGCCGACTACGGTCAGTCCCGGATTCACGCCCACCAGCAACTGAACCAGGCGGTACTGCGCGCCATTGGTGTCCTGGTATTCATCCACCAGCAGGTGCCGGATCCGGTTCTGCCAGCGCTCGCGCAGGTCGGGGTCGCGGCTCAGTGCATCCACCGGGCGCTTGATCAGGTCGTCGAAGTCGACGGCATTATAGGCCGAAAGGGCCTCCTCATAACGCTGATAGACGCGCGCCGCCAGCTGTGTCTCGGTGTCCGTCGCCTGCGCCAGGGCGCGCCCCGGATCCAGGAGTTCGTTCTTCCAGTCGCTGATGCGTGCCAGCAGGGGTTCCATCTCGCCGGGCGCATCGTCGCGGTGCGTGATCTCGCGCAACAGCTGCCGGCAATCGGCGGGGTCGAGTATGGAAAACCCGGCGCGAAGCCCGGATGGGCCCGGCGCCCGGCGCAGGAAATTGAGGCCGAAGGTGTGGAAGGTCGAGACGCCGAGGCCCCGGGCCTGGTCGCGGTCCAGCCGACCCCGGACTCGCTCGCGCATCTCGCGCGCGGCCTTGTTCGTGAAGGTGATGGCGAAGATCGCACGCGACGGTATCCCCCGCTCCTCAATCAAGAAGGCGATCTTCTCCGTGATCACCCGGGTCTTTCCCGATCCGGCGCCGGCGATGACGAGGAGGGGGCGGTCGCTGGTGGTGATTGCCGCGCGTTGCTGGGGGTTCAGATCAGACACGAGTAGGTACCGGTTCAGGGAGGACAAGCGGTGCGCAGGGCATTTGCGCCGGGGCAGAATGTACTATGATCAGGGAACGAGTTTCCCTCCCCCGCGGGGGTCATGGCCCGTGCGGCGGATGCGGCGGGTCCTGGTTTCGCGGCGTTTCTGTCCGGACAAGCGGCCAGGGTGGCGCCGATCCAGAACTACGGAGCGGATGACATGCGTCAAATCAAGCTTTCTATGATCGTGTTGGCGGCGCTGCTCGCGCTGACCATGGTCGGCCTCAGTGGTTGCAGTACCGTTGAAGGTTTCGGCAAGGACGTGCAGAAGGGAGGCGAGGCCATCGAGGGGGCCGCGGATCGCGACTAGTGGGCCCTGTGGAAGATTCGGTACCGGACCGCTTCGCCAGGAGCGCCGGCGCTGCGTTGAGCAAGTTGGAAACGGGATGGTTGTTCCTGCACTTGGACACCATGCTCCGGTCCTTCTGGCTGTGCGCCAACGTCACCGAACGTCCCGCATGGCCCACGAGCGCGATGGACCGAAGGGCGGCGTAGCGGTGAGTGGCACCCTCGAACTGGCATCATGCCCGCGGGTCGTCGCGGCCCTGTCGGGTGCCGGCGCCGCCCTGTGGTGGTCCGAGGCCAGGGTTTGTCCAAGCCCCAATCGCGATGCCAGACCCTTGGGCAGCGAGCCGGAACTGGTCGTCATCCATGCCATCAGCCTGCCGCCGGGGCAGTTCGGGGGGGGCTTCATCGAGCATCTGTTCACCAACACCCTGGAGCCACGGGGGCATCCCTATTTCGCGGAGATCGCGGATCTGCGGGTCTCTGCACATGTATTGATCGGGCGGGATGGCCGTGCAACACAGTTCGTGCCCTTCGATGAACGTGCCTGGCACGCCGGCGTTTCCTGCTGGAACGGGCGCGAACGCTGCAATGACTTCTCCATCGGCATCGAACTGGAGGGCTGTGACGAACAGGCCTTCACCGATGCGCAGTATGCGACCCTGGTGCGGCTGATCCATTGGCTGCGGGGGCGTTTCCCCCGGCTGGCCGCCGAGGGCGCCATCGCCGGTCATGCCGATATCGCCCCCGGGCGCAAGACCGATCCGGGCCCATGCTTTGACTGGGCCCGTCTTAACGAACAACTCAAGGACGGGCAACTCAAG
>JAWLFM010000065.1:0-7356 GCA_041685565.1 Thioalkalivibrio sp. | reverse complement strand
CAACTCAAGGACGGGCAACTCAAGCCGGATCCCATAACATGATCATCGACCTGCTGCGTCACGGCGAACCCCGGGGTGGCATCCGTTTCCGCGGAAACGGTTGTGACGATCCCCTGAATGAGCAGGGTTGGCGGCAGATGTGGCAGGCCGTGGGCGAGTCGGTGCATTGGCCCTGGGATGTGGTGCTGTCGTCGCCGCTCGCCCGTTGTCGCGATTTTGCCGAGGCCCTGTGTGCGCGCAAGCCGACGTCGCTGCGGATCGTCACCGACCTGCGCGAAGTGGGCTTCGGCGACTGGGAGGGTCTGACCCGGGAAGAGATTCGGGTGGGGCGACCGGAGGAGTACCGTGCCTTTTACGCCGATCCCGTTCTCAACCGACCGCGCGGGGCCGAACCGCTGGCGGACTTCCGCCAGCGGGTGGAAGCGGCCCTGGTCTCGGAGACGGCTGCGCGGGGCGTCAGGCGCGTTCTCGTGGTCACGCATGCCGGCGTGATCCGTTCGGCGGTCGGCTGGGTTCTGGACACGCCGGATGCGGGTTTCTACCGGCTGGACTGCGAATACGCGAGCATGAGCCAGATCCGTCTCGATCCCGAGCGCGGCTGGCGAGTGGCATTCACCAACCGCCGGGATTGAGTCAGCGGCCCGTCGGTTGGCTCGGGATGTCCGGGTCCCTTGACACGACATGTACCGAGAGATGGCCGTCATTGGCAATGATCTCGAACAGGCGGTCGATGTTCGGGTGTTTGCCGGGATTCTTCCGTGCATCCTCGGCATGGTCGCCATAGCGGAGCAGGGCCGAGTTGGCGGCCTTCGGCCCGATGCCGCCAAAGGCCAACAACGCATGGTAATAGATCTGCAGCGACAACCGCTGCCCGTCTCGGTTTTCGATGGCTGCTACCGGCGTGTAATCCTCGTCGAACAACTCCAGCCGGTCGATGTGGCTGATGTCCGGAAGGTTGCTGGCCATGAACGTGCCTCGTGTTTCCAGAATGGGCGGGATTATCAGGGGTTGTCAGGGACGCGACAAGCGCTTGGATGCGGGTTGACCGTCGAGGCAGTACACTCGCGGCTTTTGCGAAGGGAGCCCGACGATGACGCAAAGCCCATTCATGGCCACGGCCCAGGCCGCCGCCGATGCCGCGGAGACGGTGATCCGCCATTACTATGAGGCGGGCGTCGAGATCCAGATCAAGGCGGATGCCACTCCGGTCACTCGTGCCGACGTCGAGAGCGAGGACGCGATTCGTACGGTGATTCGTGAGTGCTTCCCGGATCACGGCTTCTACGGGGAGGAAACCGGCCAGTCGGATATCGACGCGGATTACGTCTGGCTGATCGATCCCATCGACGGCACCAAGAGCTTCGTACGTGGCTACCCGATGTTTTCCAGTCAGATCGCGCTGATGCATCGGGGTGAACTCATTCTCGGCGTCTCCAATGCGCCGCTGTTCGGGCAAAGGGCCTGGGCGGAGAGGGGGCAGGGTGCCTTTCTGAACGGCCGCCGTATTCAGGTTGCGCCGACGGCCACTCTGGAGGAGGCGACGCTCTCGACCGGCAACCTCAAGACCCTGGCGTTGAGCCCTTGCTGGGCCGATCTGGGGGCACTGGTGGCGCGGATGAATCGTGTGCGTGGGTATGGTGATTTCTATCATTATCACCTGCTGGCCAGTGGCAGCATCGATCTGGTGGTGGAATCGGACGTCAATATCCTCGACATTGCTGCCCTCGCGGTGATCGTGCGCGAGGCCGGCGGGGTGTTCACGGACCTCGCAGGCAACGCACTGGGTCTCGATACCCGCGACGTGCTGGCAGCGGCCAATCACGATCTGCACCGGGCGGCGCGCGCCGAACTCCCGTGGGGGCGGGGTCGCTGAGAAGCGGATCGGCAGCAGCGGCCGGGCGGCCCCTTTCCGGCATGGCCGGCTTGCCCCGCCGACCGGAGGCATCGGACCCGCCCGGCGCCCCGGTCAGATCAGCTCGTGGGTGCGCAGCTTCTTGCGCAGCGTGGCACGATTGAGCCCGAGCAGACTTGCGGCCCGCGTCTGATTGCCGCCGCAGTGTTCCAGTACGCAGGCCAGCAATGGCCGTTCGACCTCGGAGATGACCATGGCGTAGATGTCGCCGGCATCCTCGCCATTGAGATTGGCGAAGTAGTCATCCATCGCATTCCTGACGTACTCCGCGAGTCGACAGGTTGGGGCCATCGACTCCGGCGGACCACTCCCCCCGTGGTCCTGTACGGCATGCATCGAGGAGTTCATGCGGCATCTCCCCCCTGGGATCGCTTGCATTCTTGTCAGGGTCTCGCCCCGGCTTCATCTGCGCCAGCGCAGGCCCTCGAAACAGGGCCTTCAGCGCGGCCAACTGCCCGCAGGCATCGGTTATGGCCAGGTACGGACGCCGGTCCACTTCGGGCCGGTTGCGCTCAAGATACCAGCCTATGTGCTTGCGCGCGATACGCAGGCCCTGCTCGGGGCCGTATTGCCGGTGCACGGCAGTCACGTGTTCATGGATCAACGCGCCCAGGGCGGGCCCCACGGGGGCAGGCGGGACGGGCAGTCCGCTGAGCGCGGCTCGGATCTGCCCCAAAAGCCACGGCCGGCCCTGCGCGGCCCGCCCCACCATCACGCCGGCGGCGCCGGTACGCCGGATCACGGCCCGGGCCTGCTCGGGCGTGGTGATGTCGCCATTGGCAAGGACCGGGATGCGGACTGCGTCGACCACGCGGGCAATGGTGTCATGGTCAACCGCGCCGCGATAGCCGCAGTCGCGTGTGCGTCCGTGCACGCTGATCATTGCAACCCCCGCGGCCTCGGCGAGTACTGCAATCCGGATTGCGTTGATGTGGTCTCGGTCGATGCCCAACCGCATCTTCAATGTGACGGGTACCCGGACTGCGGCGGTCAGGGTCCGCAGCAGGCGTTCCACCAGTTGCTCGTCCGCGAGCAATGCCGAGCCCGCCGCCTTGCTGCAGACCTTTTTTGCGGGGCAGCCCAGGTTCAGATCGATGATGTCCGCGCCCCTGGATACGTTTGCACGCGCTGCCATGGCCAGCGCATGCGGTTCGTTGCCCAGAAGTTGAACGATCCTCGGGCCGGGTTCGTCATGATGATCGAGGCGGTTTCGGCTCTTGGCGGTATGCCAGAGTCGGGTCTCGGACGTGACCATCTCGGATACCGCGGCGCTGGCCCCCAGGCCTCGGCACAGGACCCGGAAGGGCCGGTCGCTGACCCCCGCCATCGGGGCCAGGAACACGATCGGGCCGGGCAGGTCATGGCGGCCGAGGATCATGGCATCGAACCCCAGCGCCTCACAGCGGCCGGACCGAAATGCCCTCGACGGGCCGGTCGGGCGCGCCGATCACCAGGCGCAGGCGCCGCACCTCGCCTGCCACGAGCATTCGCGGTGCGCCGGCTGCGCCATCGTCCGGCCCGAGATACTCGGCGGGATGCCAGCGCGCCCCGGCGAGGAGCCGGCCAAAGCGATCGGATAGCGCCATCTCCAGCAGGGGCCAGGGTTGTGGTCGTTGCCGGGTATTCGTGATCACCATCTCCACCCGCAGTCGGCCCGGCGCATGCCGCTGCAGTCGAAGCGCGTCGATGTCGATCGCAGCCGCGATACGCGGCTCCGGTCCAGGGCAGGACAGATGCTCGCAGAGGGCGTCACTGAGCGCGAGCAGTTCCGGGTGATCCGCGATCCTGGAACGCTCGTGCACCAGGAACTGCGCGCCGAGAGCCGTCATCAGCAGGATGCCGACGAGCAGGCCTGCCAGGCGAAGGGGCCACTCACTGCCCTGTTGCGCGACGGCTGCGGGCGAGCCTCCCAGGCCTGCCGCGGTCGCAGGCAGCCCTGGCGCCGGGGGGCTCGCAATCACATCAAGTCCAGGCGGTCGAGGCGGGGATTGGGATCCGATCATGGTCCTGGGTTGTCCGACGATTTCGAACTCCAGGGCCGGAAAGAACGGAAAGGCCTTACCGCAGGCGGCGCAGCATGCGGTGCCCGGGGCCTGTCCCAGTTGGTAGCGAACCCCCTGACCGGCGCCGCAATGTGGACAACGAATGATCATGGCCCACTATTCCTGCGTCTGTCCGCGTTGCCCTGCCGTGTCCGGTTGTGCCCCGCAGGCAGCGAAATGCCCCTGCGGCCCACTAACGCCGCCTTCCGTCGAGAAGAACCCAGCCATCGCGCTGCATCCCGATGCGGATGTCGAAGTCATCCTCATAGGCTGCCATGACCGTGTCTGCCTGCCAATCCAGTAAACCGGCCAGCAGCAGCCGTGCGCCGGGCCTGGCGCTTCGGGCCAGGGTCGGCGCCAGGGTCACCAGCGGGCCTGCGAGGATGTTCGCCAGGATCAGGTCGAAGGAGGCGGTGGGCGGTTCGACATCGGGCAGGGCCGTCTCCAGCCGGTCGCTGTGGATGCCGTTGCGTTCTGCGTTGGCGCGCGTTGCCTGCAGCGCCTGCGGATCGATATCGACCCCCAGCGCCGATGCCGCGCCCAGCTTCAGGGCCGCGATCGCGAGGATGCCGGAGCCGCAGCCGAAGTCGAGTACCTGTTGTGTCCGCGGAGGGGTGTCCGCGAGGGTGGCCAGGCACATGGCCGTGGTCGGATGGGTTCCGGTCCCGAATGCAAGCCCCGGATCGAGATGAACGAACACGCCGGCGTCGACATCCGGCAGGGGCTCCCAGGAGGGCACGATCCAAAGCTTGCCGCCGCAGTGGATGCGGGTCAGCCCGGCGAGCCCGGCCCGGACCCAATCCTGGTCGGCGATGGTCGTGATCCGCGCCGCGGTTTCTGCGGGCTCGCTGGTCTTGAGTGCCGCCCCGGCAATCTCGGCCAGCAGGCTGTCGGCAAAGATGGCCCTGAGCCGGATGGCCGACCAGAGGGGGTGAGTACCGGGAGGTGGCTCGAAAAGGGGCTCATCACCCGCGTCGAATAATTCGACACTGACCGCGCCGAGCGCGAACAGCCGTTCCTCGAATGCCTCCAGCTGCCCGGCCTGGATCTCGATCTCCAGCTCGGTCAGGCTCACGGGTTGGTCTTCAGCCTCTTTTCCAGATAATGGATATTCGTGCCGCCCTTCTGGAAGTTCGAATCGTTCATCAGATCGATATGCAGGGGGATGTTCGTCTTGATGCCATCGATCACGATCTCTCCGAGCGCCCCGCGCATCCGCGCAATGGCGATGTCCCGCGTGGGCCCGTGGGCAATCAGCTTGGCCACCATGGAGTCATAGTACTGAGGCACGGTGTAGCCATTGTATAGATGGGTATCCACCCGGATGCCGGGACCACCGGGGGCATGATACTGGGTGACGGTTCCCGGGCTGGGAAAGAACTTGACCGGATCCTCCGCATTGATGCGGCACTCGACCGCATGGCCGGTGATCCGAATGTCGTCCTGAGAGATCGAGAGGCGCTCACCGGCGGCCACGTTGATCTGTTCGCGGACCAGGTCGATGCCGGTAATCGCCTCCGTGATCGGATGTTCGACCTGGATCCGGGTGTTCATCTCCATGAAGAAGAATTCGCCATTCTCGAACAGAAACTCGAAGGTGCCGGCACCGCGATAACCGATCTCCTGGCAGGCGCGGATCAAGCGCTGGATCATCTGCTCCCGCATCAGCGGGGTGATGCCCGGCGCCGGTGCCTCCTCGATCACCTTCTGGTGGCGCCGCTGCATCGAACAGTCGCGTTCACCCAGGCACACGGCATTGCCATGCGCGTCTGCCAGCACCTGGAACTCCACGTGGCGCGGGTGTTCCAGATACCTTTCCATGTACAGGGCATCGTTGGCGAAGAACTGCTTGGCCTCGTTGCGGGTGACCGCGATGGAATTCAGCAGGGATCCCTCGGTATGCACCACCCGCATGCCGCGGCCGCCGCCGCCCCCGGCCGCCTTGATGATCACCGGATAGCCGACCTCACCCGCCAGGCGCATGTTCTCTTCAGGATCGTCACCCAGTGCGCCGCTGGAGCCCGGTACGCAGGGGACGCCGGCCGCGATCATCGCCGCCTTTGCCGAGACCTTGTCACCCATCAGACGGATGGTCTCCGCCCGCGGACCGATGAAGGCGAAACCGCTGGATTCCACACGTTCCGCGAAATCGGCGTTTTCCGAGAGGAAGCCGTAGCCGGGGTGGATCGCGCCGGAATCAGTGACCTCGGCCGCCGAGATGATGGCGGGGACATTCAGGTAGCTGTCGGTGGACGATGCGGGTCCGATGCAGACGGACTCGTCGGCCAGGCGCACGTGCTTGAGGTCTCGGTCCGCCTCCGAGTGCACGGCCACCGTAGCGATGCCCATTTCGCGGCAGGCGCGAAGAATCCGGAGGGCGATCTCTCCCCGGTTGGCGATCAGGATCTTATCCAGCATGAGAAGCCTCTGTCGCTAGCCCGTCATTCGATGATGAACAGCGGCTGGCCATATTCCACCGGATGGCCGTTCTCTACCAGCGCGTCGCGCACCGTGCCGGCCTTGTCGGCCTCGATCGGGTTCAGCATCTTCATGGCTTCAATGATGCATAGGGTATCGCCCACCTCGACGCTGGATCCGATCTCGACAAAGGGTCTCGCCCCGGGGCTGGGGGCCCGATAAAAGGTGCCGACCATCGGCGCGGTGACCCGGTGGCCTGGCGGTTCCTTGGCAACGGTCTCGACAGGCGCCGTGGCGGCCGCGACGGGCGCTGCAATTGCCGGATCGGCAGGCATCTGCATCGGTGGCGCAAAATAGCCTTGGGGTCCGGACGCCGCTCGCGTGATGCGCACGGATTCCTCGCCCTCGTGAATCTCGATCTCGTTGATCCCGCTTTCTTCCAGCAGGTCGATCAACTTCTTGACCTTGCGAATGTCCATGGTGAACTAGGGCTCCTCGATGGCTGCAATGGCGGCGTCCAGCGCCAGCCGATAACCCGTTGTGCCGAGGCCGGCGATGGTCCCGGCGGCGATATCCGCCAGGTAGGAATGGCGTCGGAAGTCCTCGCGGGCATCAACGTTGGTGATGTGGATCTCGATGAACGGAATGGCCGTCGCCAGCAGCGCGTCGCGGAGGCTGATGCTGGTGTGGGTCAGGCCGCCGGGATTGATCAGGATCCACGCCACCCCCTCCGATGCCGCGGCATGGATACGGTCGATCAGCGCGCCCTCGTGATTGCTCTGGAAGCAGGCGAGCCGGTGCCCGGCTCCATTTGCCCTGTCACACAGCGCCGTCTCCAGTTGGGCCAGCGTCGTGGCCCCGTAGCGCTCCGGCTCACGGCTCCCGAGCAGGTTCAGGTTGGGGCCATTGAGGAGCAGGAGTGCAGCCATGGGCGGTGGGTATCGGTTCCGATCCGGTCATGAATCTGTGGGAAACGTGCAACAA
>JAWLFM010000296.1:0-3273 GCA_041685565.1 Thioalkalivibrio sp. | reverse complement strand
CTCGTCCGTGATCCGATCGCCGCGCCGGTAGGCATGGTGGGCTTCGTCGTTGAACACCAGCCAGTGCGGCGCGCGCCCGCGGCCCGATCCCAGCTCCTGGCGAATGCGCTTGAACCAGGCCTTGTCCGACTCGAAATACTTGATCTCCCGGGTCTCGTTCTTCTTGCCGGCGTTCTTGACCACCTCCACCGGCTCGCCCGTCTTGATCACTTTGGCGGATTGACCGTTTACGGTGCTGGTTTCCTGCTTGGCCAGCCGATGCCAGTTGGCGATCATCACCTCACCGCGCCGCAGCTCCTCCATGCGGTGCGGCGGCACGAGCTGGCGGGTGCGGTACAGGCTCAGGTCGCCGCGCGCCGGGTCCAACTCCTGCAAGCGCTCGCGAATGGTGACATTAGGGCAGACGATCAACACCGTATCGGTGAAGCGGTCGTCGGTGGGAGCGGCGACGCGGTTGAGGATGGACCAGGCCGCGAGCATCCCCATCACCGTGGTCTTGCCCGTGCCGGTCGCCATCTTGCAGGCGTAGCGGGTGAAGGCACGGAAACCCTGGGCCTTGGCCTCGGCACCGGGCTCGTCGGTGGGGATCTTCGGGATGTCCTTGCGGTAGGGTTCGACCGCTTCGGTCAGAAAGATTATGGTCTCAGCCGCCTCGATTTGGGCAAAGAACAGCCGCTGCATGCGGTCCTCGGAGCGCCACAGGGCCAGCAGTTCCCGGGTGACGTTTGATGCGCCGTCGTATTCGCGCCCGGTCAGCTCGCCTTTGCGCCAGGCGGCCACCCGTTGGCGCAAGAGGTTGACCAGCGCCAGCTCTTCTTCCTGTCCGACATCTGCCTCGCCAAACAGATCCTGTTCCCCGCCTTGCCGGCGTCCCCGCTGAGCGTGTTCCGGCACGCGGAAGTAATAGCTGGCGTGGCGTCGACCTTCCGCCTTGACCGGCGGCTGTCCTTTGCGAATTTGCCAATGGAAGCGGGGCTCGTAGAACGGCGAGTTGATGATCGGCGATTCGACCTCCAGCGGACCGCTCGGCGTCGGGTGCTGCTGCTCGCTCATTGCTCCGCCTCGTCTGCGCTGCGCACCACCATCAGCTCGTTGCCGCGCTCGTCGATCACCTTGATCGCGATACGCCGCTGCTCACCAAGCGCGAAGGGCTCCGACTCCGTGCCGGCCAGGTGTTCCCACACGCTGTCGTCGAACTCCGCCTTGAGCGACTTCTTCAGGTTGTCCCAGGCCCCGGTGCGGGGGAAGAACACCTGCGAGGCGCAGAACACCATGCCGTTGTAGTCGGTATCCAGCATCCAGCAGGGGAGGTTCTCGGCGTCGATGGAGCGCGTTTCCAGGTCCGCCGGGTTGAAGATGTCCAGCCCCAGCACTTCGGCCTGATAGAGCGTTTGTCCGTCTTCCCGCTTGCCGGCGGGCTTGAGTGTCACGTCCGGCAGCCCCGTCACCGAGAAGATCTGATCGGTATGGCTGGTCTTCAGCAGATCGGCCATCACCACATCCGGCGTCACGCTGACATAGGTCACCGGAATGCGCAGCTTGGCGCGGTCCTCCACCAGCTCCCGCGCCTTGGCCTGGATGGCAAAGCCGAACAGGTAGAGCTGGTCGTACTTGAGAAAGTGCGCCTCCCGCGCCGCCTCATAGACGAACTGCGAATGGATGGCGCCATCCTCCGGGCCGAAGGCCACGGCCACCCGCTGACCGCCGTTGTCGTTCCCTTCGGTCTTCGCTTCCGCATGCAGCCACTCGCAATCGGTCACCGGCCGCACGGACTCCAGTTCCAACGCCTGGTTGCCGGGCAGCCGCAGGGTATGCGCCCGGCGCAACACCTCGATCATGCGGTCCAGATAGGCGCGGGGATTCTGGTAGCTGGCCGGCGTCTCGGTGGTTGCAGCGGCGGCCTGTTCATCCAGCACCGTGGCCGCCTGGATGGTGGCCTCCACGGTAAACGGCCCACAAACGCGGGTCGTCTTCCTGTTCTCCTCCGGCCGGTCCACCAGCGTGACCATCTCCGGCTCTTCGTTATTGGCGATGGACTTGAGCGTGATGCGAGGCACCAGACCGCCCACTTCCTCACCCTTGCGATTCTGCTTGCGCTTGTACACAAAACCACCGGCCGGGCCGCGCTGCGGCTCCTTCAACTCATACCAAGGGAAGGTGGCGGTCAGAAGACGCTGCCGCGCGAGCGCCAGCGGGACGCGGGAGGTGTCGCAAGTGATCCAGCGGCGGCCCCACCGCTCGGAGACGTAGGCCGTGGTGCCAGAACCACAGGTCGGGTCCAAAACCAAGTCCCCGGGATCAGTGGTCATCAAAAGGCAACGTTCAATTACCTTTTCACTAGTCTCTACAACATAATCTTTCTTTCGCGCAAACCCACTACGAGCGGTGTCATTCCAAACATTGTCCAGGAATTTTACGGGAAAATCGTCAACATAGCGCTTGTATCGGAGGGTATTACCGACCAGCATTAAGCGATTCGCATCCGCCAGTCGCTGCATTCCGCCAGATTTCACACCTGGCTTCCAATGCGTGTTTGGTGGACATCGGAATGAGCGTCCTCGCCATTCAAAATCTCGATCCGCTGGGTCGGAAGGAGCGCCTTGAGAATAAAGCGTGTCATGGGACAGCACACGCCAACCTTCTGGGATTGGCATGGCAGCAGATAATTCCTCCGC
Source organism: Thioalkalivibrio sp. (assembly GCA_041685565.1). Taxonomy (GTDB): domain Bacteria; phylum Pseudomonadota; class Gammaproteobacteria; order Ectothiorhodospirales; family Ectothiorhodospiraceae; genus Thioalkalivibrio. Next base: position 598 of record JAWLFM010000296.1, on the reverse strand, counting down.
TGTCATCCTGCGTGGTTCTTCGGAGCCATCTGCTGGCTCAATCAGCACATATTGTCCACCACCAACATCGCCTTCACCGATTTTCGGGATCGTAGGATGCTTGAACTTACTGCGTGCTTGATCACGATTCTTCGCAGACCAAATGAGATAATCAGTAGAGCCGGAAAGCAGAGCTGAACTCTGCCCGCCGGTAGTCCTGAATGCGATTAACCCACAAAAGTTACCTGCGCCAAAGACTTCATCCACGACCTCTCTTACATGATGCAGATTCTCATCCGAAATCTGCACAAACACGCTCCCGCTTTCGGTCAACAGCTCCCGCGCCAAGAGCAGCCGGTCGCGCAGATAGCTCAGGTACGAGTGCAGCCCCAGCTCCCAGGTATCCCGATAGGCCTTGACCATCTCCGGCTCGCGGATCATCTCCTCGTCCCTGCCGTGCTTGACGTCGCGTTTGCGCACGAAGGGCTGGAAGTTGGAGCCGAATTTCACTCCGTAGGGCGGGTCGATATAGATCATCTGCACGTGGCCGCCCAGGCCCTCGTACTCCAGCAGGGAGTTCATCACCTGCAGAGAGTCGCCCAGGATCATGCGGTTGGTC
>JAWLFM010000064.1:0-13635 GCA_041685565.1 Thioalkalivibrio sp. | reverse complement strand
TTCCGCCCGGTCTACAGACCGGAAGGAGCCATCTTCACCGGCCCTGTTTGCGCGGCAGCCGCCATATCAGGCGACACGGCCGAACGAATCATTCCCTGAATTCCACCGCCGAGTCGCACCCGCGGCCCGGCAGCACACGTTGTATTGCTTCTTCCTGACATAGCAGACGCCGCGCAGACAGGCCGCCGCGATTCTTCTGCTCAAGCATCCTTGCCTGGAGGGCCCTGCAACTGCCGGTCCCGTTGCCAATCCCGAACCAGTGCGCAGCCCGCACAGACTCCGAGCGCTGCCAGGCTTGCCCATACTGAAATGGGCACCAGGACCATCGCCAGAACAAACATGATCCATGCCAGTATTGTCATTTCATCTCTCCTGCACGCGCTGCATGGGGTCTTGCCAACCATTCATTCCAACCGCACCGCCAACCGCCGTCAATTCCCAATAAGGGCTAGACGACCCTGCGCAGCCCTTCAGGATCCATTCGCTGCACCGGAGGTGACTTGGCTCCGCTGGGCGAACGGGCAACCGGTGGCCGATTCCTGCACTTGCCCGCCTTCCTCCGGCACATCCAGCGGTGCTCCATAGGCAGTCAAGGGCCCGCATCGAGCGCTACCCGCGCGTTTCCTGCCCGGTGGCGGGCGCTGCCTCTTCCCGGCGCTCGCCAGCGGCATCCGGCTCCGGTACCCGGGTTGGCTGCGTCCCGGCGTCTGCACTCTTCGGCACCGCGCGCTCGTCCATGAACTGGTTGTTCAGGCGCTGCACATAGGCCTCGACCTGGTCGCGCAACGCATGCAACTGCCGCAGGGCACTGCGTCCGAGGCCCGCCGGCGATTTCCTTAAGATCGAGCGCCAGAACACCGTATTCTTCAGGAATGCAGCACGCCAGTTTCCGGAGGCCGTCTCATCCGGAAGGCTACGCGCGATACGCCGCGCCGCCCACCTTCGGTTGAGGAAGTGGATCCCCAGCAGTACGGCGAGCAGGACGACCACTGCCAGCCCGGAGGTGACGGGGTGCGCCTGTATCGCCTCCAGCAGGGGGCCGAAGCCATCGGCCATGGCCTGGGCGGCATAGAGCACGAGGGCAAGGACCACCACCATCATCGCGGCATCGGCCCGAACGACCCAACGGCGCCAGCGGCCAAGGGCGGCCTTCAGTGCGGGGGCGGCATCCATTTCCATGGACTCGGCAATGGCCTGCATCGCCCCGACAATGCGGTAGGAGCGCGAGGAACTGATTTCCGCGATCTTCGCGTGGATCTCCTCGCGGTCGCGTGCGGCCTTGTATTCATAGCGTGCGCGGACCTTCTCGTCGCCGATTTCCACTGCCGCGCCCGTGTTGTACAGGCAATAGAAACGACCCGTGGCATTCCCCTGGCGCACCACCGCACGTTGCCAGGCGGAGACGACCTCCTCCAGATTGTCCTCACGCCAGGTGGTGTCGATCTGATTCAGCACGAAGACCAGCTTGGTGAAATCATTCCGCGCGGCCACACGGTTGACCAGATGCTCGAGGGTGTCGCGCATCGCTCCCGGTTCGGGATGCCGGGCGTCGAAGAATACCAGGACGAGATCGGACAGATCGATGATGTGGTCGGTCAACTGCAGGATGGTCGCCCGCTGCTCGTCGGCATCGAATCCGGGGGAGTCGATCAGGATCCGCCCGCGCAACCGCTCCGACTTCACGGTCTTCATCGCGAGGAAGTGATCCACCGTGCGCCCGGCACCATCGCTCAGACGCTCGATTTCGTTGCTGACACGGTAGAAGGGAAATCGCGGGTCCCCGTCCAGCGCCAGACCGGGCAATTCCTTCACCTTCTCGCTGGCGCCGTAGCTGATCACGGTAAAGCGGTCATCCACGGCCTGGCTGCCGCTGCGCTGCACGGTGGCGCCGATGTATTCGTTGATGAACGTCGACTTGCCCGCGGAGAATGTCCCGAGGACCGCGATCATCGGCCACCAGGAGATCGTGAAGGCGTAGGACTCCTCCTCGGGATTCATCAGGCCGGCCGAGTAACCGAGGCGGTCCAGGGCGCGGAAGGAATCGACGACGCCTTCCAGCGCCGGGTTCTCCTCCGAAAGCCGGTTGCTGAGCAGGCTCAGCTGCTGGTTCACGCGGTTGCCGGGACGATTGAACATACGCACTCCGTGGTTGGGAACGGGATCAATGCCGCCTCAGCGGCCACCTTGCTGCGGGTAGTAGGGTGCGGGCGAACCCGGAAACGGTCCCTGACTGCCGTTGAAGGGATTGAAGCTATTCATCATGCCCAGCGGCCCGGAGACATTCCGATTCAGGCTCCACATGTCCCGCTGCATGTTCAGCGTTGAACCGGCCATGGTCGTGGTATCGCCCGCCATGGAGCGGATATTGGCATTCATGCTGCTGATATCCCGCGTCATGGAGCCGATATTTCGATTCATGGACAGCATGTTTTCGTTGATGGAGACCATTCGCCCATCGATATCCCCCATCTTTCTGGCCATGACCGCCATCTCGCGATCGATGGTACGGGTCATCGCCGACATCTCGATGGCCAGACGGCTGACATCCCTGGTCAGGCTAGTGATCAGCCAGAAGCCGTAAACGGCCAGCACGACGAAGGCGACCAGGGCCGAATAGACGATCAATTGCAGACGCCGGGACCGGACATCGTAGTCCTCTGTGTCCACATGCCGTGCGTCGTTCTCATAGCCAAAGTCACTCATTGTTCATTTCCAGCCAAATAGGGTTTGCCATCGCGATGGGACATGCCAGGGTCAGGCATCGGCACCTGCAGCCTTATCGACCATGTCCCGCAGCATCTGTTGAAGGCCGAGCGCGCGTTCCTGCAGCACGAGGGGCAGCGGTCGACCACCGTGAATCACCAGATCCAGATTCGGGGTCATCAGCCATATCCGTTCGTCTTCGTCCCGGTACACGATGACGCGGCAGGGCAAAAACGCAGCCATCGAGGGATTGTGGCGAATCAGGTCTGAGGCCAGGTCGGGATCGCAGAAGAGGTGGATCTGCAACAGGGGAAAGTCACGGCCGGTCTGGGCCAGTACCTGCCGCTGTACGGCCAGTGTGCCAAGAGAGTGGAGGCCAAACTCCTGCGCGGCCTGATCCAGGGCGGTTTCCACCTCGGACACCGACAGCCCTGCAGCGGCCCTGCGCTGATAGACCATCGCCTCCATGGGATCCCCGGTCTCGAGGATGGTCCGGGCCATGCCGGCATATACCGCCAATGCCGCCTCATCCAGGCTGCGGGCCTTGTTCACGTAGGGCTCAAGGGCGAGGATGGCGACTCCCAGCGTAACCAGGGCCAGCACGCCCACCAGCGCGAGCAGGTTCCGCACCAACCTCATGCCGCGGCCCCCGAATCACAATGCACCCGGCTCCGCGGGGACGTGCGGAACCTCGGGTTTGCGGATTGATGCACGGCATCTCGCAGGCGAATAACGTTGGCCGGGTATTCTACCTGAATTGCTCGAGATGCGAGCGTCCGACGGGATGGTAGCGATCATAGACCGGGGCCAGCCGCCGCAGCATCGTCCCCCGTTCCTCTTCAGGCAAGACCCTCAGGGCAGAATCGTAGGCTGCCAGTGCCGCGGTGAAATTCCCGGCAGCGAAATGGTAGTTGCCCATCTCGCCGTAGAGATCCGCGCGACCCGGGACATCGGCGGGGAGTTCACGCAGCCCGGCCGCAAGCACCGCTGCCGCAGCCGCCGGACCCCGATTACGGGCCGCGGAATACGCACGGGAGAGCAGTTCCGCCGGCACCACGCCGGAGGCAGGGGCAGCGGCCGCCTCGGTTTCAACCAGGGGCTCCGTCATCGGCGCCGCGGTCATGGACCCCATCGGCGCGGCCGGTGGGCCCACCTCCTGTTCCGTCGTGGCCGCTTCCGTCGTCGCCTCGGCCTCTGCTACGGCCTCGCCGCCGGCACCCCCGGGCGTCGGCTGAGGTGTCGGCTCAGGTGTCGGCTCAGGCGTCGCCTCGGGCTGCGCCGGCAGGCTCGCAGCAGGGTCCCGATCGGGGGCGGTCAGCTCGGCCCGGCGGGCCTCGGGAGCTGGAGGGGAAGGCTCCGCGACTGCGACCGCTTCGGCCTCCACGTCCCTGACCGCAACCGGACCCTCGACCGGGGCTGCCTCCGCATATGCGTCTTCGCCGGAAGGCGCATGCCCGGCAAGCCAGTCCCTGTTGGCCCAGGCAATCACCCACAAAACGATGACGACGAGGATCCAATACTTACGCAGAAAGGTGCGCGCTGCAGCCATGATTCACCCTGGTTCTCTTGGTTCTTTCGAGTGCGGAGGATTCGGTCGCCGATCCTGTTATCGCCGGGACTTCCGATAGAGGGCCTTGGCCAGTTCGTCCAGTTCCTGGGAGGCCTTGCTGCGCCGCTCCAACTCCTGGACCGACAGCCCCTCACTGAAGGATCGGCGGAAGGCCATGCGCTGACTCAGGCGCGGGCGCAAGGCCCGGATCCCCTCGATCATTCCGAGGGCCCCAAAGGCCTCGTCCGACTCCCGGACGGCCTGGTGCGTGTCGGCCCTGTTGATGAATCCGATGATTTCCGGTTGTGCACGATCACCGCGCAATTCCAGAATCTTCTTCACGAAACGCTGCGTCGACCAGACATCCGCCTGACTGGGAGGGACCGGAATAATCACCCGGTCTGCTGCCAGAATCGCCGCATACATGGTATCGACGTCGGAGGGACCGACATCGACGATGATATCCTGATAGCCGTCTCCTGCCTGGATTGCCTCTTCGAGGTTCTGGGAGAGATCCAGGGCCGGGGCATAGCCTTCTTCCTCACGCACCCGGATGACATCGGTCAGTGTCGCCTGCGGATCCAGATCCACCAGCAGCACCTTCCGCTTGTTGCCCACCGCCCACAGGGCGAGATTGAATGCGACCGTACTCTTGCCGGTACCGCCTTTCAGATTGCCGATAACAGTCAGCATGCAGGGGGGCCTCGAGGCAACGAGTTGGAGAAGACCTACCCGGCCGAGGCCGGGCAGGTCGCCCTTTCCAGGAGCTTACCAGCGCGGGCCGTAGCCGTAGCCGGGGCCGTAGCCGCCGTAGCCGGGGTGGCCGTAGCCGTAGCCGTCCCCACTACCGTAGCCATGACCGCGGCTGGCGCCACGCCCGGACATGCCGAAGTCCATGTCGCTGAACATGTCGCCCATACCGAACATGTCGCCCATCCCACGGCCGTAGCCGGGACCATAGCCACCGTACCCGGGAGCGTAGCCGGGGCCACCGTAGCCTGGACCACCCCAACCCGGACCGCCCCACTGGGCGGACGCCAGCATCGGAGCAGCGGAGAGGGCACCAACGGACGCAGCCAGAACGATTGCCTTAACGAACTTACTCATGAAAAACCTCCAATGGAGTTTTATGCCCTCTTTATGAATGGTGCGCCGGCCAAGAGGGCCAACAGCCAGCGCACTTTCCCTGTCGCTAGAATGACAAGCCGTACATCGGGACAGTCCCCAGGGGCGAACCGTAGAGGGGCGACAGCAGCCCCGGCGTCAACAGACCCGTACCGGGAAGGAGCATACCACTACCCGGATAGGCGCCATAAGGCGATAGACTGGGATAGCCCAAACCCGGAGCGCCTTGAAACCCCGGGGACCAACCGCGCCCGACGGTAGGATCCTCCAGGCCATAACCACGGGAATCCGGTGCCGTCAGAAGACCCGTAGACGGATACTGCTGATAGGTGGAAAACCCTGGCTCCTGGGAGTCCCAGCCACGAGAGTCCCTCCTGCGACGCTCGTTCACGGGATCGTAGTCGCGAGGGGCGAAGCGCCCGTCCGCACCGGGCCGCATACCGGGCGCAGGAGCACGCTGCTCCGGAGTGGCCCACGGGTTGCCGCGATCCTGCGCCTCGAGTCCAGGCAGGAGCAACAGGCCAACCGCCAAGCCAAGCAGCAGTACACATCCCGGTATCAGACAGGGATTCCGTTCGGTTCGCACTCGGTTCATCGCCCCGGGGCACCCGCCGACGCATGGACATCCCGATGGCTGCCCACGGCCGACAGGAATCCTTGTTTACTCGGCCGAATCCTGCTCACCGCGGGACGCGGCTCGGCGCTCCTCCATCATTTCCTCGATGGCCTCGCGCTGCCTCTCCATTTCCTCCATGTAGGCCTCACGACCGGCCTCCATCGCCTTCTCGCGGGCTTCGCGCATCTCTTCCATCTGCTGCATCTGTTTCTCGCGTTCGGCCATCATCTCCTTCATGCGTTCCTCGCGCTCGGCCATCGCCTCCTTCATTTCCTCGGGCATCTCGGCCATGAATGCCTCACGCGCGGCCTCCATCGCCTTCTCGCGGGCCTCGCGCATGGCCTCCGCCTCCTCCATGTACACCTCGCGCTCGGCCTCCATGGCCTTCCTGCGCTCTTCGCGCTCCGCCATCATGGCCTGCATGCGTTCCTCGCGCTCCGCCATCATCGCCTTCATGTCCTCAGGCATCTCGCCCTCGGCACCTTCGCGAACCCAAGGCGGCGGCTCAAAGCCCGGACGCTGGCGATCCATGAAATCCGGGCGCGCCGGCATGTCGAAGGCCGGCGGCCCGGCCCAACCCTGACCGGGGCCATAACCCCGCTCGGGACGACCATACCCGTAGCCCATCGGGCCTTGGGCATACCCGGGGCCGCCATGATAACCCTGGCCATAGGCGCCATCAGCCGCCTGTGCCGTTCCCGCCAGAGCCAGGGTCCCTGCCACAGCCAGGGCCGTGATTGAAAACTTACCGAAACGCTTGGTCACTTCATGCTTCATGCACATATCTCCTGTTGTTTGGAGTCGTCGTGGATTGCATCACTTCAAACGAATGCCGCGGCGCCGGCGGGGCGTGCCCGCGGGTACATCGGAATCGGCGGGCTTGTCGACACCATCGGTCGCGGCCGCTGCATCCCGGTCCCTGGCGCCTCCGGACTTGGCCGGCGCGCGCCGTGACGGCGTCTTGGAGGGCTGCGCCTGTTCGGCTGCAGCCCTTCCGGAGGGTCCCTTTTTCCCCTGCCTGGCGTTGCCGGAATCCTTTGGAGCCACGGCCGCGCCCTTGCCGGCGTCCCTCTGCTCGCCCGTTTCCGCCGACTTGGCCGGTTCTGAAGGGGAGGCAGGGGCTCGGGGCCGGGCCGCCGTATCCGGTTCCGCGCGCCCTTCCTTCGTGACTGTCGCGGGCTTCTGGCCGCCGGTTGCGGAACGCGCCTTGGGCGGGGCGGAATCGGCTGGGGTTTCACCTTGCTGAACGTCCACCGGCGGTACGGCCTCCCCACCGGATGGCCCGCCGTCATCCGCACGAGGCGGTCCGCTACCCGGGCCACCGCCCGCACCCGGACCAGGCGGCCCTTCGGAACCGGCGCCGACCAGGCGGAGGATCAGCCGCGCGAAGGCGCGCAGGACCTGCACCACCCCTTCAATAAAACTGACCGCGAGGGACTTCAGGTACAGCAGCACCAGACCGATCGCCTTGGCCAACGGGCCGCCCGAACGATCCGTCATCCCGGATGGCGCGGCGGAGGCACCCCCCCCGGAGGGCAGGGGTCCATGGTCCGGTCCCATCGCCGCCAGCGTTCCGTTTCCGCCCGGACCGTCTTCCTCATTCCGGTCCAGGGACTCGAAGGTCTTGCGCGCACTGATGCAGCCCAGCGGGATGACCAACAGGGTCAGCAGGGTGGCCACGATGGTCCCGAACATCAGCGAAACCGCCATACCCTGGAAGATCGGGTCGAACAGGATGACGCTGGAGCCCGCGAGCAGGGCAAAGGCGGTGATCAGGATGGGACGGGTTCGGGCCTGGCAGGCATTGATCATGGCCTGCATCAGATCCTCCCCCTCGGACACCTGATGGCGCGCAAAATCCACCAGCAGGATGGAATTGCGCACGATGATGCCTGCCAGCGCGATAAACCCGATCATGGAGGTCGCGGTGAACTCCGCCCCGAGGAGCCAGTGCCCCGGAATGATCCCGATCAATGTCAACGGGATCGGGGCCATCACGATTGCCGGCAACAGAAAGTTGCCGAACTCCCAGACCACCAGCATGTAGATCAGCACCAGCGCAATGGCGAAGGCGATCCCCATGTCCCGGAAGGTCTCGTAGGTGACCGTCCACTCTCCGCCCCACTCGAAGGCCACAGAACCGTCATTCGGGGGTGCATCGATCCAGAAGGCCTCGAGGCGTCCGCCGCCGGGAACCTGGTAGTCCTCGAGTTGCTGTCCCACCTCCAGCATGCCGTAGATCGGGGCCGCCAAACGGCCCACCGTCTCCGCCGTCACATACTCGACGGGCCTCAGGTTCTTGTGAAACACGGGTTCATCCTGTGGCATGCGCACGAACTGACCCAGTTCCGACAGCGGCACGGAACCTCCCACCTGTGTGGGCACCGGAAGCAGCAGCAGGCTCTCGATGTCGGACCGGACCTCCATCGGCAGACGCAGCCGGATCATGTGCGGCTCGACCAGCGAGCGCGCCTTGACGTCTCCCAGCAACTGACCGCCGACCGCCGCCTCCAGGGTACGGTTCACCGCGTCTACGGTCACACCCCGGCGCAAGGCCTTGTCCCGTTCCACGTTGAAGTGCCAGACCTCGTGTGGGGCCTGCAGGAAACTGTCCACGTCATCCAGGTGGGGGGCTTCCTCGAACATGCGTTCCATGTCGAGGGCGACGCGCCGGCGGATCTCGGCATCGGGCCCATAGATCTCGGCAACGACGGATTGCAGGACCGGTGGGCCGGGGGGCATCTCGACGACCTGGATCCGCGCCCCCGCGGCCTCTGCGATCGGGGCGAGGAGTGTCCGCGCCTCGATCGCGATCTCATGGCTGGTGCGCTCCCTGTCGCCCTTGTCCAGCAACTGCACCTGGATATCGGCCTGCCAGGGCTCCTGTCGAAGATAGTAGTGGCGTACGAGCCCGTTGAAATTGAAGGGCGAGGCAGTGCCCACATAGGCCTGGACCGCGGTGACCTCCGGCAGTTCGCGCAGGATCGTGGCGAGTTCGTGAGTCAGGGTCGCCGTCTGTGGGAGCGCGGTACCTTCCGGGAAATTGATCACCACGTTGAACTCGGGCTTGTTGTCCAGCGGCAGCATCTTCACCGAGACATCCTTGGTGAAGAAGAGCATCACCGTCAGAAAGAAGACGATGATGATGCCGATCAGGAAGCCCCAGCCATAGGTCCGATTGTTCACCAGGCCCGGGATGGCCTTGGTGAACAGGCGCCCCAACAACTCATTCTGCTTGTGCTCCTTCTCCTCGGCACGCTGCAGGTACTCCATCGAAGGGCGGAGCCGCCACGCCAGCCAGGGAGTGAAGAGAAACGCAGCCACCAGGGAGAACAGCATCGCGACCGAGCCAAGGGCCGGTATCGGCTGCATGTACGGTCCCATCATGCCGGTCACGAAGCCCATCGGGAGCAGCGCCGCGATGACGGTGAAGGTCGCGAGGATGGTGGGGTTCCCGACCTCGGCGACGGCATCGACCGTGGTCTCGGTGTCGATGCCCCGCTTCATCAGCCAGCGTCGGTAGATGTTCTCCACCACCACGATGGCGTCATCCACCAGAATGCCGATCGCGAAGATGAGGGCGAAGAGACTCACCCGGTCGATGGTGTACCCCATCAGCCAGGCGCTGAAGATCGTGAACAACAGCACGACCGGAATCACGATCAGCACCACCAGTGCCGCGCGGAAACCGAGGAAGATGAACACCAGCACGGTGACCGCCGCCGTGGCGATGAACAGCTTGAACATCAACTCGTTCACCTTGGCATTGGCGGTCTCACCGTAGTTGCGGGTGACCGAAACCTCGACGTTGTCCGGAATCACCTGGCCCTTGAGCAATTCCAGCCGTTCGAGGATGCCATTGGCCACGGCGACACCGTTACTGCCCTCCTTTTTGGCGATGGCGATGGTCACGGCCGCCGCCCCTACCGGAGCGAGGTCGGCCTGATCCCCTGCGACGCCCGTGTAGTAGCGCACGAAGCGATCCACCGGGCCGGGTCCATAGATGACCTCGGCCACGTCCCTGACGTAAACCGGGCGCCCGGCATCAACCGTGACCAGGAGGCGTCCGATATCCTGGGCATCGCGCAGGAACGACCCGGTGTAAACGGGAATGCTGTCGGAACCCACCTCGATCGAGCCCGCGGTCCGTTCCGAATTCGCACCCTGCACCGCCTGGGCGATCTGTTCCATGGTCACGTTGTGACCGGCGAGGCGCTCCGGCATCGGCTGGATGCGCACCATCTCCTCGCGGCCGCTGACCACGAAGCTCTGGCTGGTGTTCGGCACCTCGTTCAGGTATTGCAGGCTGTCGAGCGCGATCTGCCGCAGCATGGCGTCGTCGACCTCGTGCGACCATAACGTCAGGGTCACGGTCGGAACGTCATCCACCCCCTTCGGTTTCACCATGGGTTCGGAGACGCCTGGAGGCATGAGATCGCGGTTGGACATCAGCTTGTCGTGGACCTTGAGGATGGAGGACTCCATCTCCTCGCCCACGTCGAACTGAACGGTGACCATCGCCTGCCCGCGATGTGACATGGAATAGACATTGTCGACGCCCGAGATCTCGCTCATCAGGCGCTCGAGGGGACGCGCCACCAGACTGACCACCTGGTCCGACGGGACACCAGGGAACTGGACGAAGATGTCCACCATCGGCACCGAGATCTGCGGATCCTCTTGGCGGGGCGTGATGATGAGACCCAGGATGCCGATGGCCAGCGTGGCCAGGAGAAGCAGCGGAGACAGTGGCGAGTGGATAAAGGTCTGCGCCATCCTGCCCGCCAGTCCGAGATCCTTTTCAGGCTCCTCACCACCGGCGGCATGCTGATTTTTATGCTCGGACATGGCTGTTTTCAGTCTCTTTTTTCTTGATAACCCTGCGTCCTGGCGCGAACAGAGCGCCCGCTGGGACCTCCATTGGGAAGCCGCCTGGCGGCCTTAGCGGAAACGCGCACCCGGTCGCGGGGCAAGGGTGTCGCCAACGCGTTCGCCGGAGCGGATGTTGGCGTCCGGCGAATCGAGGATGCGCTCCCCCGCCTGAAGTCCCGACAACACCGTCACCGTATCCCCCTGCACCGAGCCCAGCCGCACCATCCGCACACGGGTGACTCCGTCGCCTTCCACCACCGCGACGCGCGGCAGGGCGCCCCCGGGCACGATGGCGGAGAGTGGGATGCGCACCACACCGGGGCTGGTTGAGGTCCCGGGAATATGGACATCCGCATACATACCGGGTCCGCCGGGCACGCCTCTGGGAAGATCAAATTCGACCGTTACGGTGTGCCGCATGGGATCCGCGATGGGGAAGATCTGCGCCACCCGGGCATCAACCTCGGTCTTGCCGACGTCCAGGGTCACCCGCACCATATCGCCGACGGCCAGCCGGCCCACCAGGCGCGCCGGAATATCCGCCTCCACCCGCAGGAATTCCACATGGCCGAAGGTCACCAGCGGCTGCCCCGGCTGAACCGTGTCGCCCTCCTCCACATGCTTGCGCAGGATCAGCCCCGAGAAGGGCGCCACGGAACGCGTGTCGCGAATGGCGGAATCGAGTTCCTCCAGGCGTGAGCGCGCCTGATGCCAGCGCGACGTCGCCTGATCGATGCCCACCTGACGGGAGAAGAGGTCGGCATGACGTTCCACCGAAGGGTCCCCGAGGCCGGCGATGGAGCCTGCGGGCCGGGTGATCAACTGGTCGAACATGGACGGAATGCCCATCCCGGGCATCTGTCCGATGTCGCGACTGCGAGGCGACGCAATTTCACGACCGTACTGCATCTGGGCCTCGCGCAGGGCCGCCTCGGCCGAGCGCAGGTCGGCGATGGCGGCCTGGCGCTGTGCTGCCAGACGCTCGTCGCTGATGGCGACCAGCACCTCATCCCGGTCGAAGAAATCCCCCTCGGCACCTGCCACCAGGGTCACACGCCCCCCGATCTGCGCCGTCAGCGTCACCTCGCGGAACGGCACCACCGTCCCGCTGATGGTCTGGTCCCCCATGGTCGCGGCCTCGACCGTGATGACCCTGCCGAACTGGGCCGTCGAGGTGCCCGCGAATACGAGGACTGCTGCAGCCAGGGCAGCGAGGAACACTCTGGTTGGAGTCATGGTCATCTTCATGTCGTTGGTTCTTAGTGTAGGCGCTGGCCAATCCGTCTGCGGACCGAACAGCATCCCGCTGCAGGCATCCGACCCGAACAACCCTCTCTTTTTACCACAAGACAAGCCGTCCGTGTGCCCATTCCAGCCGGATCCACGGGCCCGAGGGAGAGCGAAAGACCATGCCAGGGCATGCGCTGCTCATTCCTGGCGCACCCGGCCGAGACCCGCGGAGACCCTCGCGCGATGACTGCGTTTCGTTGCAACAACAGCGCCCCGCGAGAAGCGGGAAGAGGGGTGATGACAGGACAAAAGGCAGGCTCCGAAGGCCTGTAGAACCGTTGCAACACTTCTGGCATTCTGCTGCATCACCCCTTCGGATCTCCCGCCGTGAACGTAGAAACGATCGTCGAAATGATCCGCAGCCTCATCCAGCTGAACCGTGACGGGGTGATGGTCATCGATGATCAGGGCCGCATTGTCACACACAATACGGCCCTAGTTGAACTGCTCGACCAGCCCCGCGGCACCCGTTTCGAATCGACCCTCCGCCTCGGTCCGGTCAACCTGCAGCGCCTGCTGGTCCGCGCCGCCATTGCCGCAGGCGAACAGGACGTGGTCGGTCGTCCGCGCTGGCGCGCAATGGACTTCAGGGCGGCATTCGATTTCCGTGAGCCGCCGCTGCCGGTGCGGATCACCAGCACGGCATTGCCGCTGCCCGGGGACGATCGGCAACTCCGGCTCGTGACCATACGGCCCGATGTGGCTTGCGCCGAGATCGCCGCCGATCCCGATGGATTCGCGGCGGGCTCTCCGCTGGAATCGGCGCACGCTCATTGCCAGGCGCAACTGGACCATGCCCGCCGCGCAACCGCGGCCGGGATGCGTTTGTTGATCCTCGGCGAGACCGGAACCGGCAAGACGCTGCTGGCAAAGACGCTGCACCGCTCGGGGCGCCGGGGCGCCGGACCGTTCGTCGATGTCCACTGCGCGGCCCTCCCGGGACCCACGCTGGAGTCCGAACTCTTTGGACATGCCCGGGGGGCCTTTCCGGGTGCCACTGCAGAACGCGCGGGCCGCCTCGAGGAGACCGCCGGTGGAACCCTGCTGCTCGACGAGATCAGCGCCATGTCGCCGCTTCTGCAGGGTGCCCTGCTGCGGGCGCTGGACGAGGGCCGTTTCGAGCGGATGGGAGAGAACCGTACCCGCCATCTGGACGCCAGCATCATCTCGACCTCCAGCCTGGACCTGCGTCATCGCATCGCCGAGGGCCGGTTTCGTGCCGACCTTTACCACCGTCTTGCCGGTGTCAGCGTCATGCTGCCGCCCCTGCGCGAACGCCCGGAGGATCTCGACGCCATCGTGGACCAGTGGTCCGCGCACCATCGCATCGCGATCACCGAGGCCGGCCGCCGCCGCCTGCGCCAGCACCCATGGCCTGGCAATTTCCGGGAACTGCGCAACCGGCTGGAGGCCCTGCACCTGGGAGCCTCTCCCGGCGGCAGGCTGGGAGAGACCGAAATCGGCGAAGCCCTGTCCCCTC
>JAWLFM010000295.1:0-3286 GCA_041685565.1 Thioalkalivibrio sp. | reverse complement strand
GTTGCGCAGGATCCACTCGCGGGTCTCGTGGATGTTCTTGCCCGTCGACAGGTCCATCAGCGTGTCGCCGCCCCAGCGGCAGGACCAGACCAGCTTCTCGACCTCCTCCTCGATGCTCGAGGTGACCGCCGAGTTGCCGATGTTGGTGTTGATCTTCACCCGGAAGTTGCGGCCGATGATCATCGGTTCCAGCTCCGGGTGGTTGATGTTGGCCGGGATGATCGCGCGGCCGGCGGCTACTTCGTCGCGTACGAACTCGGGGGTGATCGTCTCGGGAATACGGGCGCCAAGCGGATCACCGGCATGCTGGCGCAAGAGCTTCGCGTAGCGGGGATCCGCGCGCATCTCCTGCAGGCGGTTGTTCTCGCGGATCGCGACGAATTCCATCTCCGGGGTCACGATGCCACGGCGCGCGTAGTGCATCTGGCTGACGTTGGCGCCGGCCTTGGCGCGGCGCGGCGCGCGGATGTGCGCAAAGCGCAGGCTGGCCAGGTCCGGGTCTTCTGCGCGGGCGCGGCCGAACGCCGAGGTGGGGCCGTCCAGCCACTCGGTGTCACCGCGCTCGTCGATCCAGGCGCCGCGCAGGTCGTCCAGGCCCTGCAGCAGGTCGATCCGCGCCTGCGGGTCCGTGTAGGGTCCGGAGGTGTCGTAGAGGGTGATGGGCGGGTTCTCCTCGGCACCCATCGAGGCCTGGGTCGGGTCCTGGGAGACCTCGCGCATCGGCACCCGGATGTCGGGGCGGCTGCCCTCGACGAAGATCTTCCGCGAGTTGGGGAACGGCCGGGTCACGGCGTCGGAAACGCGGGCCGTGCTGCGGATGAAGTCTTCGGGAATGGCGCTCATGGGGTTTCCTCGGGTGTGGGCGGAACGAGGAAACAGGGGCGGCCCGTTCGGCCGCGACAAGCTTCCCTCCGCCGGTGCAAACCGGATCAGGTTCAAGGGGACTCTCTCAGCCGGCACGCCGCCGGCACCCCCAGCTTGGTGATGCGTGCATTCGACGCTATAGGAGCGCCGGCTGCATTGCAAGAATCCCGCGCGTGATCAACCCTTCAGGCCGTACCGGCGGGTGGTGGGAAGGGCATTTTGCACCACGAAGAACACGAAGACACGAAGGGTCTGATTTTTTGAAGGGGCCTTTCTGGCGACAAGGCATGCACGGCGCTTCGAGTTTATTTCGGGCCCTTTCAAGGGCCTGAGTATCGCGCAAGGTCCGCAGGCCTTCCTGCACAACGCACTCTCCGCATTCCCCTTTCCCCCGTAAGAGGCGAGCCCTCTCGCCGATCGGGCGCCGGGAAAACCCATCGGCCAGTGGCTGGCCTCCGACGTCCGCGCCGCTTGCAACTACACGCATCCGGCCTCCTGCAGCGCTTGCGTGACAATCAGGAGGTTTTTTGAGTGGGAGCATCAATAGGGCTTCACAGACAGTGTCCTTCTCCACACCAAGGGAGTCCCTGCGTCACCCCCCCAAAAAGCCCTTCTTCGTGTCTTCGCGTTCTTCGTGGTGAATCAATCCCTTTCGCGCCCGCCGTGGCGAAGCAATCCCTCAACCCACGCCAACGCCATACTGGTCGCGGTAGGCACGCAGCGCCGCGAGGTGGCCGGCATCCCGGCCTTCGGCCTCCAGCATCGCGATCAGATCGGTCAGGCGGGCCACGCGGATCACCTCCAGGCCGACATCGCTCTCGACCTCCTGGATCGCGGAGCGCTCGCCGCGGCCGCGTTCCTCGCGGTCCAGGGCGATCGCCACGGCGACCGGCTCGGCGCCGGCGGCACGGATGATGTCGACCGACTCGCGGATCGCCGTGCCGGCGGTGATCACATCGTCCACGATCAATACCCGACCCTGCAGCGGCGCGCCGACGATATTGCCGCCCTCACCGTGGTCCTTGGCCTCCTTGCGGTTGAAGGCCCAGGGCAGGTCGCGCCCATGGTCCAGATGCAGGGCCATGGCCACTGCCGCGGCGAGCGGAATGCCCTTGTAGGCGGGCCCGAAGATCAGGTCGAACTCCAGCCCGCTGGCCACGATGGCCTCGGCATAGAAGCGCCCCAGCCGCGAGAGGTCCGAGCCGCGGTTGAACAGGCCGGCATTGAAGAAATACGGACTCACGCGGCCCGACTTCAGCGTAAATTCGCCAAAGCGCAGGACCTCGCGTTCCAGGCAGTAGGTCAGGAAATCCTTCGCGGACATCGACAGCACCCCCAGGCAAAAGCGCCATTCTGGCACAGGCGGGCAGGGCTGCCATTCCCCTCGCCGATCCCGGCTCACCCGGACCCGGGGCGGTCGGCGCTGCGCGGGCCTCGAACCGGTCAGTGCGGGCGCGTTTCCCGTGCGCACCCTTCCCCAGGCGCGCCGGCGGGGGTATTGTTCGCGCCCATGCGTATCCTCAGCCTCAACGCCAACGGCATCCGAGCCGCCGCCCGCAAGGGCTTCTTCGACTGGCTTCCGGAGATCGGCGCCGACGTGGTCTGCCTGCAGGAGACCAAGGCCCGCATCGAACAGCTGGCCGACCCGGTCTTCCACCCCGACGGTTATCATTGTGCCTACGTGGATGCGGAGAAACCGGGCTACAGCGGGGTCGCCCTCTACAGCCGGACGCGGCCGGACGCGGTCATCACCCACTGCGGATTCGAAGAGGCCGATCGCGAAGGGCGCTACGTGGAGATGCGCTTCGGCAAGCTCTCGGTGGCGTCGCTGTACCTGCCGTCAGGCTCCTCCGGCGACCACCGTCAGGCATCCAAGGTCCGGTTCCTGGACTTCTTCCTGCCCTGGCTGCGGGAACGCGCCGACGACGGCCGCGAGTGGCTGATCTGCGGCGACTGGAACATCGCCCACCGGGCCATCGACCTGAAGAACTGGAAGTCCAACCAGAAGAACTCGGGATTTCTGCCCGAGGAGCGCGCCTGGATGGACCAGGTTGTCGATGAGGTCGGTCTGGTCGATGTCTTCCGCAAGCTGGACCCGCGGCCGGAACAGTACACCTGGTGGTCCAACCGCGGGCAGGCCTGGGCAAAGAACGTGGGCTGGCGCATCGACTACCAGATCGCGACGCCGGGGCTCGCCGAAACCGCCCGTGACCCCGTGATCTACAAGGACCAGCGGTTCTCGGACCACGCGCCATTCTGGATCGATTACGACTTCACCCCGGAGCAGTGAAGTGCGGTCGAGTGCGATCAGCACCGGGAGCTTCGGTGCGGTGGCCCGGTCCGCGGGTGTCGGCCGCAGGGATGCGGCCGTCAAGCCTACAGGGAGGCATTCACGGCGTCCCGCGGGTCGGGCCACCGCAGC
>JAWLFM010000294.1:0-3290 GCA_041685565.1 Thioalkalivibrio sp. | reverse complement strand
GGGTGCCGGGCATATTGGCGAGACCGGCTTCGCCGCCGGGGTGTTCTACAGCTACCTCTGCATCGACCGGGAACAGTTGATCGAGAACCTGGGCGGCGACCAGGCACTCGCCGACCGCTCCATCCAGGCCCTGATCGAGGCGGCCGTGAAGGTCGCGCCACGGGGCAAGCAGAACAGCTTCGGCTCCCGAGCCTATGCCTCCTATGTGCTGGCCGAGAAAGGCGCACAGCAGCCGCGCTCGCTTTCCGTGGCCTTCCTCAAGCCGGTGAAGGGCCAGGGCGAAGACGCCATCCAGGCACTGGAACGGCAGATGGACAATTTCGACCGGGTGTACGGGGCCTGCGCGGACGACCGCTGCTCCATGAATGCCCTCCAGGGCTACGGCAGTCTGGATGAACTCAAGCAGTTCGTCGCCGCCGGCTGAGGAGGAAGAAATGCGCTACCTCGTATTCCAGTTATACGCGCCGATGGCGAGCTGGGGAGAGGCCGCAACCGGCGAGATTCGTCGCAGCGCGCGCCACCCTTCCCGCTCGGCCATCCTCGGTCTGCTGGGTGCCGCCCTAGGCATCCGTCGCGATGAGGACGACGCCCTGGCTGAGCTGCGCGATGGCCTCGCCGTCGCCATCAAACAGCTCAGCCCCGGAGTGGCCGTGCAGGACTATCACACCGCCCAGGTCCCCGGCCAGGATCGCAAAGCCCGGCGCCTGACCCGCCGGGATGAACTGGCCGTCAAGGACAAGCTCCACACCATCCTGTCCGCACGCGAGTACCGGTGCGACGGGTTCTGGCGGGTCGCCATCCGCGCCACCGAAACCAGCCGCTGGTCTCTGGAGGACCTGGCGGACGTGTTGCAGAAGCCGCGCTTCCCGCTCTATCTCGGGCGCAAATCCTGTCCGCCGGCCGCACCACTCGCGCCCCGAATCGTGGAGGCCGAAGGCATCCGCGCCGCGCTGTCCTCGGAGTTCCCTGCACTCACCCCGGATCCCGAGGGAGAGCGCCGGCGGCTTGGCCTCGGGGAAGAAGTGGCCTACGCCTGGGAAGGCGAAAGCGGAGACCTGCCCGTTCAGGAAACGCGCTACCCCTATGACCAGCCGTTGCACCGCGGCCGGTGGCAGTTCGCCTCGCGGCCGGAACACTGGCATCAGACGCGGGAGGAATCCTGATGTACCTGTCCAGAGTCCGGGTCGCCACCGACGGCCTGAATCCGAAATCCCTGCAGCAACTCATGCAGGGAAACGCCTACGGCAACCATCAGCTGTTGTGGAAGCTGTTCCCGAATGAAGACGCGCGACCGTTTCTGTTCCGCCAGGAACAGGAACACGATGTCCCATCGCTCGGCGAACAGCCACGCGGCATGCCCCTGTTCTATGTGCTGTCGCAGATCGAACCCCAGGATGTACCCAACCTGCTTTCCTGCGAAAGCAAACCCTTCGCGCCCCGGTTGCAGGCCGGCCAGCAGCTCGGGTTCCGGCTGCGAGCGAACCCGGTGATTGCGCGACGCGAAGAAGGCCGCAAGAACTCGCGCCACCACGACGTACTCATGGATGCGAAGAAACAGGCCCGGTCCGAAGGAATCGACGACCGCACGGCGGTCCAGGAGCGGATGGACGATGCTGCACGCGCATGGCTGCAGGACGAAGACCGTGCCAACCGCAACGGCTTCCGGCTTGTCGCGCCACCGCAGGTCTCCGGCTATCGCCAGCACACCAGCCGCCGCAAGGGCAAACAGATCCGCTTCAGCGCCGTCGATTTCGAAGGCGTTCTCGAAGTCACCGACCCCGAGCGCTTCCAGCAGAGCCTCGCACACGGAATCGGACGTTCGCGCGCTTTCGGCTGCGGGATGTGGATGATCCGGCGGGCCTGACCATGGCCGAGGAATACGTCCCGCTCAAGCCCATCCCGATCAAGGAGCGGATGTCCACGATCTTTGTGGGCCGGGCTCAGATCGACGTCCGCGACGGTGCATTCGTCGTCATCGACGACGTCAACGGCGAACGGATGCACATCCCGGTCGGTTCGGTCACCTGCATCCTGCTGGAACCCGGAACCCGCATCTCCCACGCCGCCGTTCATCTGGCCGCCACCGTCGGGACACTGCTCACCTGGGTGGGGGAAGGCGGCGTTCGCCTCTACTCCGCCGGCCAGCCCGGAGGCGCGCGCTCCGACAAACTCCTGTACCAGGCCCGGCTCGCGCTGGAAGAACCCCTGCGGCTCAAGGTCGTGCGGCGGATGTACGCATTGCGCTTTGGCGAAGAGCCGCCATCGCGTCGCTCCGTGGAACAGCTTCGCGGCATCGAAGGTGCCCGCGTACGCAAGACCTACCAGGTACTTGCCAAACAGTACAAGGTCCCCTGGAAAGGCCGCAGCTATGACCCCAAAGACTGGGACGAAGCCGACCCGGTCAACCGCTGCCTTTCGGCCGCAACAGCCAGCCTGTACGGGGTGGCCGAAGCCGCCATCCTGGCCGCGGGTTACGCCCCGGCCATCGGATTCCTGCATACTGGCAAACCTCAGAGTTTCGTCTACGACATTGCCGACATCGTCAAATTCGAGACCGTAGTGCCAGTTGCGTTCCGCATTGCCGCCCGGAATCCCGCCCACCCGGAACGGGAAGTGCGGGTCGCCTGCCGCGACGCGTTCCGGGAACAGAAACTGCTCCCGCGGCTGATACCGCTGATCGAGGAGGTCCTGGCCGCCGGGGGCATCGAACCGCCGCCGCCAGCACCGGAAGCGCAACCACCCGCGATCCCGGAGGCCGAACACCTGGGCGACGCCGGCCACAGGAGCAAATGACCATGACGATGCTGGTCGTCGTAACCGAGAACGTACCGCCCAGACTGCGCGGCCGCCTCGCGATCTGGCTCCTGGAAATCCGCGCCGGAGTCTACGTCGGCGACGTAAACCGCCGCGTACGCGAAATGATCTGGGAACAGATCAACGCCCTGGTCGACGAAGGGAATGTGGTCATGGCATGGGCCAGCCGCCACGAATCCGGCTTCGAATTCCAGACATGCGGAAAAAACCGCCGCATACCAGTCGATTACGAAGGTCTACGCTTGGTGCGCTTTGCACCCGAACCCGACCATGAAACATAACCTGCTGAAAATGCAGTGCTCTTTAAAAACATAGGAGGTGCTTGTTTGTGCCGACTTTGGTGGTGGATTATTCGGCCGCAAAAATCTTTCGGTTGATCAAAGATATACAGGAAGTGTGTTCCCCGCACCCGCGGGGATGAACCGAACGGATCGGTAACGGTTTCGCTAGTGTTCAGGTGTTCCCCGCACCCGCGG
>JAWLFM010000293.1:0-3309 GCA_041685565.1 Thioalkalivibrio sp. | reverse complement strand
TTGCAGACAGCGCCCTGATCCGCAGGAGGTGGCCATGAACGCGCCCGCAGTCCGTGCCGCAACCTACGACGATCTGCTGCAGGTGCCGGAGAACCTCGTGGAAGACCGCCACCCTCCCCCGTCATCGCCAGGAGCAAAGCAACGCGGCGATCTGCCAGGGTCGCCCCGTGGCCAGCAATACCCCCCAGAGATGGCTTCGCCGCTTCGCGGCTCGCAATGACCAGCAAGAGCAAACGCACGAAGGCCCCGGCCTCTCTGTCGCAACGGCGCAACAGCCCTATGCAACTCATCATCCAGCGAAAGCGCCAGCCTGCATCCCGGCCCGCCCGAGTCCAGATCAGACCCAGCGGCTCACGAGGAGAACGACAGCCCCGGAAGCGGGCAAGGCCCGCAGACTCAGCCCGGCGAACGGTTGGGCGATATGTCCTCGGCCTGAGACGCTCCTTCAACACCAGTCGCACGCCCCATCACGTCCACAACCGCATCAGCCACGGCATGCATATCCGCCTTGCTCAGCGTGTGATCCACCAGGAACATGACGCTGGTCTCCCCCAGCTCGCGCGCGATGGGCAGACGCTGCGCCGGTCGGTAATCGGTGCCATCAAACGCCTTTTCCAAGTACACCTCGCTGCAGCTCCCCTGCAAACAAGGCACGCCCCGTCCCTGAATCGCAGCCACCACCGCATCGCGGTCCCAGCCGTCGCCCAGGTGTTCGGGCTCCACGAACGCATAGAACTTGTAGCAGGCATGCCCCACGCC
This sequence comes from Thioalkalivibrio sp., assembly GCA_041685565.1. Lineage (GTDB taxonomy): Bacteria > Pseudomonadota > Gammaproteobacteria > Ectothiorhodospirales > Ectothiorhodospiraceae > Thioalkalivibrio. The sequence continues at coordinate 2,550 of JAWLFM010000293.1, read as the reverse complement.
CTCGGCGGGCGCCGGCAGCCGTAGCCCGGGCAGACCGGACAACCGTTTTAGCAGCACACCGGCATTGGCCCGGCGCTGCGCCAGCCACTGCGGCAACTTGCGCAACTGCGCGCGGCCAATGGCCGACTGCATCTCGGTCAGCCGCCAATTGGTCCCGAAGGATTCGTGCAGCCAGCGGAATCCCGGCGCATGCTCACCGTGATACACCGCATCCCAATCCTTGCCGTGATCCTTGTAGCTCCAGGCGCGGCGCCACACCGCCTCGTGCCGCACCAGCAGCATGCCGCCCTCGCCGCCGGTGGACATGATCTTGTCGGTGCAGAAGGAAAACGCCGCCGCATCCCCGAACGATCCAACCGGCTGACCATCCAGCGTGGCCCCATGCGCCTGCGCGCAATCCTCGACCAGGAACAGCCCCTGCTCGTCCGCCAACGCCCTCAGTCCGTGCATGTCACAAGGCCAGCCCGCCAAGTGCACGGCAATCACCGCGCGCGTGCGCCGCGTCAGCACCGCGCGCACCGTCTCCGGCGTAATGTTGCCCGACTCCCGATCCACCTCCGCAAACACCGGCCGCGCGCCGCGCATCACGATCGCCGAAGCCGAGGCCAGGAACGTCCGCGGCGTCACCACCACCTCGTCGCCCTCGCCCACACCCAGCGCCATCAACGCCAGTTCCAGCGCCAGCGTGCCGTTCGCGACGGCAACCCCGTACGGCGCGCCATGAAACGCAGCGAACTCGCGCTCGAACTCGCGCCCCTCGCTACCATTCCAGTAGTTCACGCGGCCGGAACGCAGCACCTCCCGCACCACAGCCAACTCATCGTCTTCAAATTGCGGCCAAGAACTTGCTACCACCGAGGTATTCCTTTAATCGAAAAGGGGACAGCCCCATTCTCTCTAACCTGGTTCATCCAGAAGCCGCTTCACGGTTCCAACCGGCAGAAAAAGCCGCCGTGGATTGGAGGGAAGCGGGGTAAACCCATACCCCTCATATAGCGTCTGCCGGCGCGCCAGCCGCTCCGGGTCACCACAGTCCAGAACGTCGAGCATTACGACCGCAATACCGATCTGGTCGGCCGCGCGGGCGATGCGCGTCAGCGCATCCACGAGCAGGTCGCCACCATAACCGCTCCCGCGATAACGCTCGTCGCGACCCATCATCGAAATGAACGCGGCGGGTATAGAACCGTGCGCGGGGCGGGTTCGGGCGTAGCGTGCAGGCAGCGCCTCGTAGCACACGGCGTGGGCATTGAGCGTGTAGAAACCGGCAACCGCGCCATCGGGCGCTGCCATGACATACAACCGGACGTTGCCGGCTTTCGCCAGCTTGTTCGCGGTGTGGTGGAAATAGTTGTCGACGGCGGTAACGCCGCAGCGGAATCCCTTCCGATCGTGCCGTTCGGGATCGAACGGCTCAATGACGAAGGGCCGCTCAACGGCCCCCGACATTACCCGGAAACCGTCCGCGAGCGACTGCGCCGGGCAGCCTCACGCAGCGCTTCCGTCGGCTCCGGCGGCTCTTCCAGGGCCGCGAAGAACGCCGCGTGGTCTTCGGCACTCAGCACCGTGCGCTCATGGGTGGCGATCGTCGCCAGAGCCGCATGATAGGCCGCATTGATCACGAACGACGAATCATCCATGCCGGACAACGATGCTGCCCGGTGGATGGCCTGCTTAATTCGGGGACGGGTCCGGAAGTGCATCCGGGCGTCATTACGCTCGTCCCCTTCGTTAGGCTGCTCATTGACCGTATTCATCGCGATTCCCTCGCTCTTATTGATCTCGGCTCAAGTGTACGCCAGAAAAGCGTACACACCAACGCATCCGACAAAGAGGCCGGCCCCCTCCCCACACCCCCGTAGAAGGCCAGCCCGCTGGCCGATTGGGCCGTTCCGACGCCCATCGCCGAGAGGGCTCCACTCCTACATGTCCGAAATCCAAACCCCGTAGAAGCCCAGCCCCTGGGCGATCAGAGCCGAACCAACCCCACCGCCCAAAGGCGCCACACGCCTACCGGAACACGGTACGCCAGATATACCCAAGGTCCTTCCGCAACGACCACTGCTGCACGTACTCGCGGTTGATGCGCACCTTGTCGGGAAAGATCACCTCGCGGTTGTACCGCTCCGGGTCGTCCACCCCCGCCAGCAGCGTCTCCTCGTCACGGTACTTCAGCGTGGCCGGCCCGGTAATACCCGGCCGCACCGTCAGGATCACCCGATCCTCCCCCTCCAGCGCATCCGCATACCCCGGCACATCCGGTCGCGGCCCCACAAAGCTCATCTGCCCCAACAGCACATTGATCAACTGCGGCAGCTCGTCGATCTTGGCCCGCCGGAAGAACCGCCCCAGCGGCGTAATGCGCGGATCGTGCCCGGTCGTCACCGTCGTATCCAGCCCGGTCCCCACGCGCATGGTGCGAATCTTGATCACCCGGAACACCCGCCCGTCGCGCCCCACCCGCTGCTGGGTAAAAAACCCGTTCGCGCGCGTATCCACCGTAGCCGCCAGCCATGCCAGCGCGATCAGCCAGAACGTCAGCGCCAGCCC
>JAWLFM010000292.1:0-3312 GCA_041685565.1 Thioalkalivibrio sp. | reverse complement strand
CCGAACATGCGTGCAAGCTGCTCGCGCTGGGCACGGGTCTCCTGATGCACGAGGCGGACCGGGATTTCCTGTCCGTTGACCTCGGCCGCCACCAGCGGCCCCGCGCCACCGAAATACTCGCCCAGTCCCCAGAGGGCGAACGGAATGGCGATCAGGCCAATGATGACGTAGGCAAGCCAGCCGCTCGCCTTGTCACGAATCGATTGCAGCATCGTCTCTCCGCAGGGTGTCAGAAAAGGGTCAAGCGGGCATCATAACAAGAGCCCAGGATCAGGGATATCCACAGGCCGCACGCGGCCCGGGGGCGCCGCACCCATTGGCGCCGGACCCGGCTTCGGGATAGGCTCCGGGTCCGGAAGCTCGCCACGTCCGTCTCGATGACGTACCGGGCGTTCCGCCCTTCACCCCGACCCGGAGGATTCCGATGCGCCAGGCCAGCCACACACTGACGCTGCGAACGACTGGCAAGGGCCTGTACGAGTGCACGCCCGAGGTTGCGGCCTGGGTCCGCAGCAGCGGGATCGAGAGCGGGCTGCTGACACTCTTCGTCCAGCACACATCCGCCAGCCTGCTGATCCAGGAAAATGCCGACCCCGACGTGCGGGCCGACCTGGAAGACTTCTTCGCACGCCTGGTGCCGGAGGCGTCCGCGTCTTACCGGCATCGGTCGGAGGGCCCCGACGACATGCCCGCGCATGTGCGCAGCGCCCTGACCCAGACGCAGCTGAGCATCCCGGTAAACGCGGCCGTTCCGGCCCTGGGCACCTGGCAGGGTATCTTCCTGTTCGAGCACCGGCGCGCACCCAATCAGCGCCGGATCATGCTTCATCTCATCGGAGGCTAGTCAACGCCCCGGAGGTTGACCACCTGGAGCTTGGCGGCTATTTTGGCGGATTGATACATCGATTGGCATCCGGGTCTTCCAGGGCTGAGGACAGGTCTCCGGACGCAAGTGAAGCCAGCCAGTTGCCTGAGGACGGACAGGTTGCCATGACCCCGAACATTCGCCAGGCCCTTCAATATTGTCCCAATCTGCCGAGCCCCCCACGCATCGCGATGCAGATCCTTGAGCTTGGTCGGGACCCGGACGTGGACTTCGGCGCCCTGTCCCGCCTGCTGATGAATGACCCCGCCCTCGCCAGCCGCATCCTGCGCGCCAGCAATTCCGCTCTGTACGCCCAGCGCCGGCGTAGCGACAATCTACGCCAGGCCATGGTGGTCATCGGCCTGAACGCCACGCTCACGCTCGCCCTGAGCTTCTCCCTGGCCGAGGCCCTGGGTTCCGGCAGACACACGCATCAGGGCATCCGGCTGATCTGGCGCCGTGGCCTCATTGCCGCCTCGACCAGCCGGTTGCTCGGCGAGCACCTCGGCATCCAGGACCTGGAAGAGCTGTTCCTCGCGGGGATGCTGCAGGACATCGGCATCCTGGCGCTCGATGCCGCGATGCCCGACATCTACCGTCCGCTGATTGACCGGGCCGAGAGCCACGACGTACTGCTGCGCGAGGAACGTGAGACCCTGGGGACCGACCATGGCGAGAACGGCGCCTGGCTGATGCGGCATTGGGGTCTCCAGGAACGCCTGGCCCTGATTGCGTCGGCCGTACATGACCCGGAAGCCGCAACGGTACCGCCCGAAGCGAGGCGCTTTGTCAGCTGCGTGGCCGTCGCCAGCCAGATCGCGGATCTCTTCCTCGGCGATGGCAACCGGGACGAAGAGACGCGGCGTGTAGCCGACCGCGCCGCCCGGCTGCTGGGCCTGTCCGATCAGGTCCTGCCGTCGCTGCTCGGGGACATCGCCGGCCTGCTGCCCGCGGTCGCGGAGCTCTACGATACCGACATCATCTCCCCCCGGCAGGCCACCGGCGTGCTCGATCAGGCCCGGGAAATCCTGGCGGCGCGCACCCTCCACCTGATTCACCAGGTGGAAGAACAGCAACGCAACGTCCTGGAGATGGAGCGCACCCATCTGCAGCTGCTGGAGACCGCCAGTCTCGATGCCCTGACCGGGCTCCACAACCGGCGCCGCTTCGATGAGGTCCTCGACACCGAGTTCCGGCTGGCCACCGAACATGGCTGGCCCCTCACCATCGGATTCATCGACCTCGATCACTTCAAGAGGGTCAACGACCACCACGGACATCTGGCCGGGGACTCGGTGCTGTGCCGCGTGGCGGAACTTCTGCTGAAGCACCTGCGCGAGTGCGATTTCGTGATGCGTTATGGCGGTGACGAGTTCATCGCGCTGCTGCCGGGCACGGGACTGGAGCAGGCCGCTGCGGTGTTCGATCGCCTGCGCATGGCCATCGCCGAGGAGACCCATGTCGATCCGGAGGGCAAGCGATTCCACATCACCTCCTCCATCGGACTCGCCAGCCACATGGACGGGATGCGACGGGCGTCCGGTCCGATGGATCTGATTCGCGACGCCGACAAGGCGCTTTATGCAGCCAAGGGCCAGGGGCGCGACCGGACCGTGGCGGACTGACACCGGCCTTGCCGCCGGGATGGGATCAGGTAGAAGGCGCGGCCTGCATCGGCAGAACGTCACTGTCACTATCAAGGCCCACCATGAGACCCTCCGATGATGCGAGCTCCCTGGACGACCCGGAACGAGACAGCGCTGCAAGGGGATGGCCTGCGTCGCCACGGCCTGTTGCATCAGCCCTTCCAGGCTGCTGCGGATGGCGCCTTCATTTACGACGACCTGGCCCTCGATAGGCCGGGCAATGCCCTGCTGCGGCATCTCCGCAATGGCGATCAACCCGTGCTTCTGCTGGGCGAGCCAGGCGTGGGGAAGAGCACCCAGCTTCTTCGCCTGATGTCGCGTGGCTCCGATCTCCTGCTGTTCTGCGCATTCAAGGCGCGACCAGGCGCCACCTTGACGGCAATCGAGCGCACCATACGCTATCACTGGGCCCAGGCGGCGGACGCCGGCGAAGCCACGCCCTTGCCGGATCTGCTCCGTGCGCTGTGCCAGAGCGACCACCACCCGGTCCTGGCCATCGATGACGCCCACCTGTTGGCCCCCAGCGTGCTTGAATCGCTGCTGGCGCTGCGCCGCGGGCTGCGCCGGGACTGCGATCGTCCGCCGGGTCTGCTGCTCGTTGGAGAGCCCCTGCTGGAGGGCCTTCTCGACGGGGACATGGAGGGCGGGGCATCGGAGCCTCGCATCGCCGTCCACCTGCGATCGCTCACGCCCGAGCAGACAGAGGCCTATCTCCATCATCGTCTTCGGGTCGCCGGCGCGAGAAACCCGGATCTCCTCTCGGGCGAAACCGCCCGGATGATCCATCGCGAAAGCGGCGGG
>JAWLFM010000063.1:0-13757 GCA_041685565.1 Thioalkalivibrio sp. | reverse complement strand
GGCCCGAAGGATTGCACTACAGCAGCAGGATCAGGCCGAACAGTGCGGCCACGGCCCCACCGATCAGCAGTACCAGCGTCTTTTGGGTATAGCGGCCAAGAAACAGGCTAGCGGTCTTTTCCCTCGCGCTGCGGCTTTCCTGGTAACCGAGAAACAGGCCAACGATGCCGACCACCAACAGGATAATGCCGATCACGTTCGTCATGGGAGCCTCCGGAGGGTATGGGTGGCGATGCTGCGGATGGATCCGATACCGGGACAGCTTAACGTGAAAGGCGCGGCCACGCCTGCACCACGACTCCGCCGCCACCGGCGCCGGCCGCCTGCGGCCTGTTCCGTTGCCGCCAGCCTATGGAGTGCAGGAGCTTGCTCCGGCTCCTGCCATCCGGACACCGGGTGCAATCCGACTCCCCAAAGCGGTGGCAAGCCGCCGCGCGCGATCGGCGCTGGCGCTCGCGCAACGCATTCCTGGGCATGCAGGTCCACCGCGCCGAAGTCGGCGTTCATCCGGGGGAAGCTGCAAAGGCCTCTTGCACCTGGGCCTCGAGTCGATCCTCTGCCCCCGCATGCCGAGGCGAGAAATGGAACGGGACCACCCGCTTCACGGCCGCCTCTCGGGCCAGGCGCCCCGCCTGGCCGGTGGTCAGGTGGGCGGTAGCGGCCGCGCGCTGGGAAGCCTCGTTGAGGAAGGGCGCCTCCACGTAGAGCAGATCCGCGCCATGGGCCAGCCTGATGATCGCCTGCCGGTTACGCTCGTGGAAGGCCACATCCACGACATACGCGATGGTCTGCCCGGGCACCTCGCGCAGGATCGCGCGACGCAGGGTCCCCAGCGGATGCACCCGAGAGTGCTTGCCGCCGTGGTCGCTCCACGCGATGGTCATGGGCGTGTCGTCGGGGGCATGCTGACGGGCCAGGCGCTTGAGTTCGGAGAGCCAGGGGCCGGTAGGCAGGCCCAGTTCGTCCAACCGGCTCTTCCAGACGTTCAGGTGTACCTTCTCCTCCAGGGCGAAGCCGAGGCAGGGAATGGAATGATCGAGTTGCACGGCTCGCACCCGAAAATCCTCTTCGTCGAGGAGTACGCCGCCAGGGGCCGGTACCGCATCCATCTCCGTGCGCGCGAAGCGGTCCCGGGAACGGAACGCCGCCCACTCCACCCTGCCGTCGGCATGAAGCTCCGCCGCCTCGATGCTCAGTTCCACCGCATAGTTCTCCACCAGATTCCAGGTATAGCCGAGCACCCGGTGGGCGACGCGGTCCAGGAAACCCGGAGGTCCGTACAGGCGCAGGCGCCTGGCGCGCCCCAGCATCAGGCGCAGTACGCGGTCGAAACCGATGAAGTGATCCATGTGCGCGTGGGAGACGAAGATGTCGGTCACCCGCAGCACGTGCCGGGGCGCCAGGTTCATGATATCGCCAAGGTCGAACAGCAGCGCCCTGCGCCGGAACTGAAAATCGACGTAGAGCGCGGGATCGCCATTCGTGCCATTGACCAGCCGTGTCTGGAACAGGGACCTCATGGCTTCCGTCACCCGCCGTTCGCGTGAGTAGCCGGGCGCCGCACCCGGTGCCCTGCGAACAGCCGCCCGGCCCTCGCGCCGCCTCGCATCGGTACTGCAGCCTGGGCCATCGCTCCGCGCCTCCCGTCCAGTCGACCTTCTCGCCCCCCCCTCCGCGCTTCTGACAGCTTACCCGCTCCTCCGAGCGCCGAGAACGATTTTCCCATGTGGTAGGGTAGAAGAGGGAGCGGAGCCCGAACAGGGGCGATCGCTCGCATTCTGGAACAAGCGAGGGGTTCAACACAGTGATTCGGGCGGAGAATGTCAGCAAGATATTCGGCTCAGATCCGGAGTCGGCCTTGCCGCTGCTGCAGCAGGGAAGGAGCAAGGACGAGATCCGTGAACAGACCGGCCAGACGGTCGGGGTCAACAATGCGAGTTTCGACATCCAACCGGGCGAGGTCTTCGCCATCATGGGATTGTCCGGATGTGGCAAGTCGACGCTGATCCGCTGCGTCAATCGCATCATCGATCCCACCGCCGGACGCATCTTCTTCAAGGACCCGGACGAGGGCGAACAGGACATCACCGCGCTGAACGCGGACCAGCTGCGCATCCTGCGCAAACGGCACATGAGCATGGTGTTCCAGCACTTCGCCCTGTTCCCCCACCGCACGGTATTGTCCAACACCACCTACGGGCTGGAGATCCAGGGTCGCTCAGCGGACGAGCGGGCGCAGCGTGGCCAGGAGGTGCTCGACATGGTGGGGCTCAGCCAATGGGGACATGCCTACCCTTCCGAGCTCTCTGGCGGCATGCGGCAACGGGTCGGACTGGCACGGGCGCTGGCCACGGAGGCCGAAGTGCTGCTGATGGACGAGCCCTTCTCGGCACTGGACCCCTTGATCAAGGTCGACATGCAGCAGGAACTGAAGAAGATTCAGCGGGAACTGCAGCGCACCGTCCTGTTCATCACCCACGATCTGGACGAGGCCATGCGCATCGGCGACCACATCGCGATCATGGAGGAAGGCAGGATCGTGCAGATCGGGAGTCCGGAACAGATCCTGGTCAATCCGCGCACCGACTACGTGGCCAAGTTCGTGGAGCATGCCGATCCAACCGGGGTGATCACGGCCGGAACGATCGCCCTCCCGTTCGAAAGCGATGCCTTCGAGCACGCGGGTGAGCGGGACGGGATCCGCTTTTCGCACCGGCGCGATCATCCGGAGATCCGTTACGGGCGTGACCGTGACGGCCGCCTGACCGCGGTCATGATCGATGAGCGGACGGTTCCGGTGAGGCACCTGGACGAGGTCCTTGACGCCGCCGAGGGCACCGAGGTCTCGAGCCTGCGGGCCGAGGTGGCCCTCACCTGCTCCGAGGAGGCGGTATTGCGCCACGTACTCCGGGGACGCCTGCACTCCACCCTCCCCGTGATCGTCACCACGGCCGACGGACGCGTCCTGGGGCTGATCGACGATCCCGAACTGATCAATGGCATCCTGGAAAAGCGAGGCCACGGCGCGTAACGGCCCGACCAACGGGCGGCACGACGACGCCGGCCGCCGGCACGGGCCTCGGTCATGGCAGGCACGCTGGGCAAGCACGCCATCCACGGTTGAGAACAAGGTAACCAAAGCATGAGCGAGTCACTGGAGTTCCTCCGAACCCTGATCAACGATCCCTTCGGTTTTCTGGACATCCCCATCCGTCAGATCCTCACCGACATCGTCAACTGGATCGTGGCCAATTTTCGGGACTTTTCCCGAACCTATATCAGCCCGCCGGTCCGTGGTGTGATGAACGGCGTGCAGGGCGCGCTGACGGCGATCCCTCCCGGCATCTTCCTGGTTGGCGTGTTTCTGCTCGGCTGGTGGGCGGCCTCCTGGCGCATCGCCATCTTTGCCATTGTGTCCTTTGCCCTGATCGGCTTCATGGGCGTGTGGGATCAGATGATCATTACGCTTTCGCTGGTCATGACGGCCGTGTTTTTCTGTGTGGTGGTCGGTCTCCCCCTGGGCATCCTCAGTTCCCGCAGCGATCGGTTCTACGCCATCCTCAGGCCGATCCTGGACATCATGCAGACCACCCCCCCGTTCGTATACCTGGTTCCGGCGGTGATGCTGTTCAGCATCGGCAACGTGCCCGGCCTGATCGCGACCATCGTGTTCGCGATGCCGCCGGTGATCCGCCTGACCAACCTCGGCCTGCGGCAGGTGAACAGCGAATTCATCGAGGCGGCCGTCGCCTTCGGTTCCAGCAAAGGGCAGATTCTCTGGAAGGTGCAGTTCCCGCTGGCCCTTCCCACCATCATGGCGGGGCTCAACCAGACCATCATGCTGTCGCTGTCCATGGTCGTGATCGCGGCCATCATCGGCGCTGGCGGGCTGGGGCTGGAGGTCTATGCGGGCCTCGAACGCCTGAACATCGGCCAGGCCTTTGTCGGCGGCATCGCCATCGTCCTGCTGGCCATGGTCCTCGATCGCGTGACCCAGGGCCTCGGCGAGAAGGCCCCGGGCGTTCGGCATAAGATCGACTAGTGGGCCATGCGGAAGGTTCGGTGACCATGGAGCGCAGCCAGAAGGGCCGGAGCAAGGCGGGCAAGGGCCAGGCGCAGCGCGCAGGGCCATGGCCATTCCCTTGTCAAGCGCTGCAACACCGCACTGGCGTCGCTCGGGGGCTCCCTTCGGGCGAGGCGAGAAGCAGCAGTTTCACCTGACCCAACGGCAACCGAGGAGGTGATCGATACCGCTGAATACATCAGGAGAGATCGCACCCGAGGGTGGGTGCGCGCAACACCTCCCGCGAACGTCCAGCGGAAAAGCGCAAGATCAAGCCACACGAGAGGAATTGACCATGACACGAATCCAAGACAATCCTGGCAGGAGCCTCAAGACACTCGCCCTGACCTCTGCCATCGCCATGGGACTCGCCACCGGCGCGGGTACGCTCTACGCGCAGGAACAGCCGGGCGCAGGGGTCGCCGTCCAGCCCGCCGTCGCGAGCTGGACCTCCGCAGTACCGATCAGCTGGGTCTTTGTGGAACTGCTGGGGGAACTCGGTTACGACGTCCAGAACCCGATTTCGCTGTCCAATCCGGTGGCCTATCTGGCCATCTCCGAGGGCGATGCCGACTACTGGCCCAACGGCTGGTTTCCATTGCACAACCCCCAGTTACCCGACGATTTTCACGACAAGGCAACCCTGTTCGATCCGCTCTGCCCCGCCTGCGGCATCCAGGGTTACCTGGTCGACATCCCTTCCGTGGAGCGCTACGGGATCACCAGCATCACGGACTTCCAACGCGATGAAGTACGCGCTGCCTTCGATGCGACCGGTGACGGCAAGGCGGATCTGTTCGGCTGCCCGCCCGGGTGGGGATGCCACGAAGGCATCAATGCCATGTTCGAAAAATTCGGACTGGATGACTACATGAACCATGTCGACGCCGGTTACGCGGCCAATTTCGCCGAGGCCCTGTCGCGAATCCAGGCCGGCGAACCGGCCCTGTACTACACCTGGGGTCCGAGTGCCTGGTTGCTTTCCCTGGTTCCGGGCGAGGACGTCATGTGGATCAATGCGCCGGGCATCGTCGAGGACGAGGCCGAGCGCGCCGAGGGCATCCCGGGTGCCGTGACCGATCCGATCGACATGGGCTACGTGGCCGCGGATATTCAGGTCGCGGCCAACAACGACTTCCTGGAGGCCAACCCGGCCGCAGCCGAGCTCTTCCGTCAGGTGTCCGTGCCCATCGAGTGGGTCAGCGAGGTGGACGCGACAATGGATGAAGAGGATCTGTCCGATCCGATGGTGCGCCCGCTGGCCCGGGAATGGATCGCCGCGAATCGCGAAACCGTGGACGACTGGCTCGCAGCAGCCAGGGCCGCCGCCGAATAAGGCCCGCCCATCCCTCCCCCGGCTGCGCTCTCCGACCTCCGCGCAGCCGGGGGTCGGACCAAGGTAAGCCACTGAACGAAAAGAACAAAATGATGTTTTTCGCGCCAATTTCCGGCTTAAACGCCCATTTTTGGCCTTGAAAAGCCCCCGCTAAGGAAGACGCCGCTGCTGAGCGGCAAGCGCTACCCTTGCCTGCAAGCGGCGCACGCCCGGTTACGGATCGAATTTCGGGCACAAAATCGGGGCTGCAAGACCATTCCAGCACCGACAATTTCCTCAGTTTTCCTGCAAAATCAGGGGCTTCGCTTGGTCCGACCCCAGTGGTGACTGGAAAACCAGGGGCTTCGCTTGGTCCGACCCCAGTGGTGACACAGTGTTGGTACAATCGCGACCAGCGCTCACTGGCAGGCCATTCTCCGTACAATATCGTCCGCCAGTGGGCCATAGGGTGTCAGAGTCATTTATCATGGGTTGGGGGTGGCCGCAGCGCGGAAAGCCCATGGGCCAGTATCCGACAGGGGGAAACATGCGCTGGCAGCGGTGGAGCAGGATTGGGGTCTTCACGGGATGGTCCATTATTGCCCTGGCGGGATGCGGCAACGGCGGGCCCGGCACCGAGGCTGACGACGCCCCGGCGCCCGGCGTGACCGTTGTCCAACTCGAGCCGGAACCGGTCACGGAGACGCAGGAGTTCGTCGGAAGGGTGGTCGCGGCAGAGCGCGTCGAACTCAGGGCCCGGGTACAGGGTTTCCTGCGCGAGCGAGACTTCATCGAGGGGCAGAAGGTCAGCGCCGGGGACCGGCTCTTCCTGATCGAGCCCGAACCCTACCAGGCCGTCCTGGCCCAGCGCGAGGCCGATGTGGACCGGGCCCAGGCGGAGTTCGCCAACGCCCAATCCCAGCTGCGTCGCGGCGAGGAACTGGTGAAGAACAACGACATCCCGCGCGCGCGGGTCGATGAACTGCGGGCGGCGGAGGCCGTTGCCCAGGCGGGTATCGCCCAGGCTGAGGCGGCCCTGAAGGCGGCACAGCTGAATCTGGACTACACCGAGATCCAGGCCCCGATCGACGGCAGCATCGGCCTGTCGCGTTTCTCCATCGGCAACCTGGTCGGACCCGAGTCCGGGGTGCTGGCGACGCTGGTCCAGCAGGACCCGATCTACGTTCAGTTCCCGTTGACCCAGCGGGACCTGCTGGCCCAGCGCCGGCTGCTGCAGGAACGGGGCGGCGACCCAACGGCGGTGGTCGTGCATCTGCGCCTCGCCGATGGCTCGCGCTACGGGCATGACGGACAGATCGACTTCGTCGATGTCACCGTCGATCCCGGCACCGACACCGTGCTGGTCCGGTCGCTGTTCCCCAACCCCGAGACCCTGCTGCTGGCTGGCCAGTACGTCGGTGTCGTGGTCGAGAGCGGCGAGCCGGAGATGGCGCTGCTGGTACCGCAATCGGCACTGCAGGTCGATCAGACCGGGCTCTTCGTGCTGGTGCTCGACGCCGAGGAACGGGTTCAGGTTCGCCGCATCACGACGGGGCCGATGGTTGGAGCGCGCATGGTCGTGAAGACCGGGCTTCAGGCGGGGGACCGCGTGGTGGTGGAGGGTACGCAGAAGGTGCGTCCGGGGCAGGCGGTGACCGCCGCGCCGTGGCAGCCCCCGGTGCAGGACTAGGCCGCGATGTTCTCCAGCCTCTTCATCGACCGTCCGCGCCTCGCCATCGTCATCTCCCTGGTGATCACCCTGGCCGGGGTGATCGCACTCACCCGCCTCCCGGTGGCGCAGTTTCCGGACATCGTGCCGCCCCAGGTGCAGGTCACCGCGTTCTATCCGGGGGCCAGCGCCGAGGTGCTGGAGGCCACCATCGCGCAGCCACTGGAGGGCAAGGTCAACGGCGTGGACAACATGCTGTACATGAAGTCGACGTCGACCAACACCGGCGCCTACTCGCTGACCGTGACCTTTGCGCTCGGGACCGACCCCGACATCAACACCGTCAACGTGCAGAACCGGGTTGCCCTGGCCGAGGCGCAACTGCCGGAGGAGGTCAAGCGGCTGGGACTCACGGTCCGCAAGAAATCCGCGGGGCTCCTCCAGGTCGTGGCGCTGTATTCACCGGAACGCAGCTATGACGGGCTGTTCATTAGCAACTACGCCACCATCAACCTCCTGGACACCCTGTCCCGGGTGCCCGGTGTCGGGGAGGTGTCGCTCTTCGGCGGCCAGGACTACAGCATGCGCATCTGGCTGGATTCGGATCGCCTGACCGCGCTGGGGCTCACGCCGGCGGATGTGGTGCAGGCCGTGCGCAGTCAGAACGTGCAGGCGGCCGTGGGCCGGATCGGCGCCCAGCCGATGACCGCGGACAACCAGTTCCAGATCACCCTGCAGGCGCAGGGCCGGCTGTCCGAGGTCGAGGAATTCGAACGGCTCGTGGTCCGGGCGAATCCGGATGGTTCCACGGTCCGCGTCCGCGACGTCGGGCGGGTCGAGCTTGGCGCCAAGAGCCAGGATGCCCTGGCGCGCCTGAATGGCGGGGATACCGCCGGCATCGCGATCTACCAGGCCCCGGGGGCGAACGCCCTGGCGGTGGCCGAAGGCATCCGCGACGCGATGGGAGTGCTGGCCGAACGCTTCCCGGACGATCTCGACTACGAGATCGTCTACGACACCTCCGAGTTCGTCAGCGCGAGCCTGGAAAAGGTCGTGCATACCCTGTTCGAGGCCTTCGTGCTGGTGGTCCTCGTCGTGTTCCTGTTTCTCGGGAGCCTGCGCGCGACCCTGATCCCGATGATCGCGGTGCCGGTCGCCCTGGTCGGCGCCTTCGCCTTCCTGCTGATGCTCGGCTTCTCGGTGAACACCATTTCCCTGCTCGCGGTGGTGCTGGCCATCGGCATCGTGGTGGACGATGCGATCGTGGTGGTCGAGAACGTCGAGCGGATCATGGAAGAGGAGGGGCTGGCGCCGCGCGAGGCCGCGAAGAAGGCCATGACCCAGATCACCGGGCCGATCCTGGCGATCACCCTGGTGTTGCTTTCGGTGTTCGTGCCGGTCGCGTTCATTCCCGGGATCACCGGACAGATGTTCCAGCAGTTCGCCGCCGTGATCGCGTTCGCGATGCTGATCTCCGCGGTGAACGCCCTGACCCTTGCCCCTGCCCTGTGCGCCCTGCTGTTGAAGCCCGCGCAGCATCGGCGCGGGCCGATGCGCTACGTGCTCGGGGGCATCGACCGCCTGCGCGACGGCTACGCCTTCGTGGTCGCGCGCCTGGTGCGCGTCGCCGCGCTGGTGGGAGTCCTGATCCTGGTGCTCGGATTCGGGACCTTCGGCCTGTTCCAGGCCATCCCCGGCGGCTTCCTGCCGCAGGAGGACCAGGGCGCCTACATGGCCGAGATCCAGTTGCCGCCGGGCGCCTCGGTGGAGCGGACGCTGCAGGTGGTCAAGCAGGTGGAGGAGATCGCGGCCGCGGACCCTGCCGTCGAACACGTGCTGGCGGTGGCCGGCTTCAGCATGCTCGATGGCGCGGTCCAGCCCAACAGCGCGTTCCTGATCGGCCGTCTGAAGCCCTTCAGCGAGCGCCGGACGTCCGACCTGAAGGTGGACGCGGTGATCGCCCGCCTGGCGGCCCAGGGCAACGCGATCCCCGGAGCACGGGTGATGCCCTTCAACCTTCCGCCCATCGCCGGACTCGGCACCGGCAGCGGCTTCGAATACCAGCTCCAGGATCTGGAGGGACGCTCACCGGAGGAACTCGCCGCGGCGATGCGCGGCCTGGTCTTCGCGGCCAACCAGCACCCGGATCTGGGGGCGGTCTACTCGACCTGGGCCACCGACAACCCGATGATGTTCCTGAACATCGACCGCGACAAGGCCCAGGCACTGGGCGTGCCGATCGGGGACGTCTTCTCGGCCCTGCAGGCCACCCTGGGTGGCGCCTACGTGAACGACTTCAACCGCTTCGGCCGGGTCTGGCAGGTGAATGTGCAGGGCGACGCCGAGGACCGTGCCCGCTTCGACGACGTCTTCCGCATCCACGTCCGCAACCGCGACGGCGAGATGGTGTCGCTGCGTGCCCTGGTGGAACCGGAACTGATTCTCGGCCCGCAATTGCTGCAGCGTTACAACAACTACCGCAGCGTCACCATCAACGGCACTCCGGCCCCGGGTGGCAGTTCGGGTGAGGCGCTGGCGGCAATGGAGCAGGTCTCGGCGGAGACCCTGCCCGCAGGGTTCGGCTTCGAATGGACGGGCACCGCGCTGCAGGAAAAGGAGGCCGGCGGACAGACCGCGATCGTGCTGGCCCTGGCAGTGCTGTTCGCCTACCTGTTCCTGGTGGCGCTGTACGAGAGCTGGTCGATGCCCGCGGCGGTGCTGCTGTCCGTGGTCGTGGCGGTGCTTGGCGCCATGGTCGCGCTCTGGGTCACCGGGCTTTCCAACGACCTCTACGCCCAGATCGGCATCGTGGTGCTGATCGGGCTGGCAGCCAAGAACGCCATCCTGATCGTCGAGTTCTCCATGCAGGAGCGCGCCCAGGGCGCCGCCCTGCTGGATGCCGCGATCAATGGCGCCCGCCTGCGCATCCGCGCGGTCCTGATGACCAGCTTCGCCTTCATCATGGGCCTCGTGCCTCTGGTGATTGCCACCGGCGCCGGCGAGGCCAGCCAGCGCGGCGTCGGTACCGCCGTCTTCGGCGGCATGCTCGCGGCCGCGCTGCTCGGCATCTTCCTGATCCCGATGCTCTACGTCGTCTTCCAGCGCCTGCGCGAGTGGCTCCACCCCACCCCGGGGGTCGGACCAAGCCAAGTCACTGAAAAATAAAAATAAATTACCCTTTTCCGGGGTCATTTTTTGCCTTAGAGGGGCATTTTCCGCCCGAAAAGTGCCGCGATAAGGAGGCCCCCGCTACGGGAGGGTGGATGCCCCCTACGGGAGGGTGCGATTGCCAGTCTTTGCGGGGCGCGGAAGCCAGAGGCACGATTCCAAGCGTGCAACGGGACGCCGCGCTAGGCTTGCATGGGGAGCCGTCCTTTACCCGCGCCTGAAGGCATTGCCCTGCACCGCCCCGGAGCGCCGGAGCGCCGGAGTCAGATCTTGAAACGACCCACTACCTCGCCCAACTGACCCGCGACCTCGTTGAGTTCGCCGGTGGTCTCCTGTGCACTGTTCATGGATTGCACGCCCTGCTCCGCGGCCTCGTTGATCTCGTTCACGTTGCGATTGATGTCTTCGGCCACGGTGCTCTGCTGTTCCACGGCCGAGGCGATCTGGATGTTCATCTCCTCGATGGACTTGATGGCATCGGCGATCTGTCCCAGTGAACTGGCTGTCTCGCCCACCCGGGCCTGGCTGTCCTCGGCCTGGTGACTGGCCTCTTCCATGGCCTGCACGGCAGCGGCCACCTGGGCATTGAGGCGGGAGAGCATGTCCTGGATCTCCCCCGCGGAGTCTTGGGTGCGCCGGGCCAGGTTACGCACCTCATCGGCCACGACGGCGAAGCCGCGGCCCTGTTCCCCGGCCCGGGCGGCCTCGATGGCTGCATTGAGCGCCAGCAGATTGGTCTGTTCGCTGATGCCCCGGATCACATCCAGCACCGAGCGGATGCGATCATTTTCCTCACGGACCCGGTCGATGATCCCGGAGGCATTGCCAATCCGGCCATTGAGTGTGCCGATGGCATCCAGCGCCTCGGTCGCAGTGACCGCGCCCTTCCCGGCTTCACTGGCCGCGGAGGACGCGGCATCCGCGGCATGTTGGGTATTGCTGGCCACCTCCCGCACCGTGGCGACCATCTGATTCATCGCGGTGGCCACCAGGGTCGTGGCATCCCGCTGGCCGCCCTGACCACGACTGGTTTCCCCGACGATGCTGACCAGTTCGTTCGCGGAGACCGTCAGCCTTTCGGTGTTGTCGGCGATCAGCCCGATCATTCCGCGCAGGTTCTCCGCCATCTGGTTCACGCTGCCGATCAACTCTCCGATCAGATCATGGCTCTCCATGCTGCAGTGGACGGAGACATCGTTCTGACTGATGGCATGATTGACGTTCGCGATCTGTCGCAGGCGGCGCAACAGCAGGACCTGCATGATCGTGTAGTTGACGATGCCGATCACCAGTCCGGCCAGCAGGCAACTGACCATGAAGATGCCAAACATGCCCGGTTTCCAGTCCACGAAAAACTGGGCGAAGAGGGGGAACACGGCTCCCATGACGAGACCAAAACCGAGGTAGGCCAGAAGCAGATTGCGAAGAATGCTGGGTTTGCGAAACATGGGCTGGATGCCCTCCGGGATGGGTTGACTGCGGCGGTCCAGACATCTTATCGGCCCCCGCCGCGCAATCCTTAGCCCAAGCCCAAACCGGAAACCCGCAAACCCGGGGTCGGACCAACGCAACCCGTTGAACAAAAAAGAATTCAGTCCGAAATAAGCGGGGATTTCGGCCTTAGAGGCGCCATTTCCGCCCCGAAAATGACCCCCTAAGCACATCGCACACCGTTGTCGCCATGGTCCGGAACCGATTCGGCGCTTAGACGCCCGCTTTTCAGGGTGAAAAGGTGTCTCTAAGGCGTCCATCGGGGCATGAAAATGGCTGTTTTTGTTATTAAAACAATGGGTTCCCTTGGTCCGACCCCGGTCACATCGGTCAACCGGCGGCGCGGCGGCCGCCACCCGGGCCGTCTGAGGGGGGCGGGGTCCAGACATTGCGGAAGGGTTGGTGGGCGCGGCTGGGAATGTCGTCGGAAAACCGGAGTTCGATGCCGTCGCCCGTCCGGACGCCGGTGATGCGTCCCTGGCGCAGCCGGTAGAGCCGCGCCACATCCGCGCAGGCACGCACGAAGCCCGCCGGCGGATCGCCGCGCCGAACCTCGGGGGTACCCTCCCGCAGTTCCACGACGAAACGCACCCGGGTCTGGCGCAGGAAAAACACGAGCAGCAGCGCCATGGCTACCGACAACCCAAGCACGGTAATGAGCAGTGTGGTCAGGGACATCCCGCCGTCTTCTCCCGGTTACGGGCTCACGCATCTCCGGCAAGCCGCCCAGAGCTCACCCTACATCGCCCGTGCCGGCGCCCGCCAGTCACGGCCCAGTACCGAGGGTCTCCAGACACCGGACCATCGCAGCCGGTCCCGCGGCGGCTTCAGGTCTGATACCTTCACCCGGAAACGGGAGGGCAAAGCCTCGAACGCCTGTACGGAATCCGACGATGGCCGAGACCACAAGCCACAGACACCTGTGCCGAATCGACTTCGGCACGGAAGGGGCCGAAAGCGTTCGGCTGCGACGAAGCAAGGCCGGTGCGAGGGGTGGACCATGGTGCCGCGGCGCCAACACCAACGCCGGAACCGCTGCAGCCCGAACGGACGGATATGGCCGATGCGCATTCCCCATGGGCGTGCTCCTGCTCGTACTGGGGTTGTCGCTGACCGCTTGCGTCCCGGATCACGGACGCGACGAGCGCCTCCTGCCCGAAGCCGAACAACAACGGCTCGAGATCTGGGCCCATGCCGGCCGTGAGGAGGAACGGCGGACGCTGGAGGCACAGGTCCAACGCTTCCAGGCAGAGCGTCCGGAGGTCCGGGTGGACCTGACCTGGATCCCCGAGGGCTCCTACAACGGGCAGGTACAGGCTGCGGCACTCGCCGATCATCTGCCCGACCTGCTCGAATTCGACGGCCCCTATCTCTACAGCTACGCCTGGCAGGGGCACCTGCACCCGCTGGACGACCTGCTTGCCGAGGATCTGCGGACGGATCTGCTGCCCTCCATCCTGGCGCAGGGCCGCTATCGTGACCGGCTTTATGGACTGGGCACCTTCGACTCCGGCCTGGGGCTGTGGGCGAACCGCGCTCGCCTGGAGTCGGTGGGCGTGCGCATCCCACAGGGTCCGGGCGAGGCCTGGAGCGCAGAGACCTTCCACTCGGTGCTCAAACGGCTGGCGCAGGCGGATCCCGACGGGCAGGTGCTGGACCTGAAGCTCAATTACACCGGCGAATGGTTCAGCTACGCCTTCTCCCCCCTGCTGCAGTCGGCCGGTGGCGACCTGGTGGATCGGACCCCCGGAGGACGGGCCAGCGGTACCCTGGACGGGCCGGAGTCCGTGGCGGCGATGACGGCCGTGCAGTCGTGGATCCGGCAGGGCCTGGTCGACCCGAACCTGGACGACGCCGCCTTCGCCCGGGGCCGGGTGGCCCTGGCCTGGGGCGGACACTGGAACCATCCAGGTTACCGCGCCGCGCTGGGCGACGATCTGCTGCTACTGCCGCTGCCGCGGATGGGCGAGAACATGGTCACCGGCCAGGGATCCTGGCAGTGGGGCATCACCCGCCGGGCCGAGGACCCGGAACTGGCGATGGACCTGCTC
>JAWLFM010000062.1:0-13822 GCA_041685565.1 Thioalkalivibrio sp. | reverse complement strand
ATGGACACCGAGGGCGCGAGCTTCCTCCAGATCCATTCGCCCTGCCCGCTGGGCTGGGGCCACGATGGATCGCGGACCATCGAGGTCGCGCGGCTGGCGGTGCAGACGGGCCTGTTCCCGATCATCGAGATGGAGCGCGGCGAGCTCATCGGCACCTTGCCAATCCGTGACCCGAAGCCCGTTTCCGACTACCTGAAACTGCAGAACCGCTTCCGGCACCTCTTCGCGGATGCCTATCGCGCGCGCAAGGAGCTCGAACACCTGCAGGCCATCGCCAACCGCAACATTGAACGTTTCGAACTGCGCGGCGTCGGGGTCGAGAAATACGATACCGAAGGGGCCGACACCGTCCACCGCGGCGGCGACCGCTGGGCCTGACCGGCCCACCCTCTCGCAGCCACCCCGACATCCCGTCCGTCAATCGATGCAAGCGAGCCGACCATGATCGAAATCCCACCCGGCGCCTACGCCCGACCCGGAACCTCCCTGGACTTCAAGACCGGCACCTGGCGGGTGGAACGCCCGGTACATGACCGCCGTGCCGCGCCCTGCCACGCCGCCTGTCCCGCAGGCGAGGATGCCCAGGCGTACCTGGCCAAGGTCGAGAACGGGGATCTGCGCGGCGCCTGGGAGACCATCGTCGCAGCCAACCCCATGCCGGCCATCACCGGCCGCGTCTGCCACCACCCCTGTGAGTCGGCCTGCAACCGCGGTCACTACGACGAAACCATCACCATCCATGGCGTCGAACGCTTCCTGGGTGACGAGGCCCTGCGCGAGCACTGGGACTATCCCGTTTCCGCTCCGGCCCCGGATGCACCGCGCATGGCGGTGGTCGGTTCCGGCCCGGCCGGGCTGGCCGCCGCCTATCACCTGCTGCGCGAAGGCTGCCGGGTTACGCTGATCGAGGCCATGCCCGTGGCCGGGGGCACCATGCGCACCGCGATTCCCCATTACCGGCTGCCGCCCGCGGTGCTGGACCAGGAACTCGACCGCATCCTGGCGCTTCCCGGGATCGACTTCCGGCCCGCCACACTTCTCGGCCGCGATGTCTCGCTGCAGGAACTGCAGTCGGAACACCAGGGCCTGTTCCTGGGTCCCGGGCGGCGCAAGGGCCGCGAATGGAGCGCCGATTTCGCGGTCCCCGGAGACCTCCACACCGGGCTGCAGCTGCTGGAAACCTGGGTGGCCGAAGGGACCATCCCGCAGCAACCCAAGTCCGTCGCCATCGTGGGCGGCGGCAATACCGCGGTGGATCTCGCCCGGGTACTCCGTCGCCAGGGCGTGGAGCAGGTCCACCTGATCAGCCACCAGCGCATTCCCGCCCCTGGCGTACCCCAGGATGACGCCATGCGCGCGACCTACCGGGAGGTCTCCCAGGCCATCGAGGAAGGCGTGACCATCCATGAACACCGCGGCGTCCGCCGCCTGATCCTGCGTGGCGAGCGCGTGGTGGGCATGGAACTGGTGCACATGAAGAAGCTGGCGGATGCCGACGGCCGTCTGCACCGGGTTGCCTTCGAGGGCACCGAGGTTGTCCTCCACGTCGAACACGTGATTCCGGCGATCGGGCAGGATGTCGATGCCCTTGGCTTCGAAGGCCTCGTCGAGCGCGGCCAGATACGGGTGGAGTCCTGGTGGGGTGAACTGAAGAAACACCCCGGCGTGTTCAGTGGCGGCGACGCACGCGGAGATCACGGTACCGTGAGCGAGGCGGTCGGTGACGGTCGCCGTGCCGCCCTCGGCATGCTGCGTCGCCTGGCCGGCCAGTCGCTCGAACCCGGGGCACCGCCCGAGCCGATTCCCTATGGCGAGCTGAACATCCACTACTTCGAATCCGCCCCGGCCGCGCACGAGCCGGTATTGCCGGCCGCACAGCGCCTCGGGAACGAGGAGATCGAGGGCGGCCTGGACGGGCGCGCGGTCCGCCACGAGGCCCATCGTTGCCTGTCCTGTGGCGATTGCCTCGCCTGTGACAATTGCTGGACGCTGTGCCCCGATCAATCCGTGCTGAAGACCCGCGAGGTCGCCATCGACGGCAGCAACTACGTCTTCGACTACGACTACTGCAAGGGATGCGGCATCTGCGCCCATGAGTGCCCGACCGGATATATCCGAATGATCCCCGACTGAGCTCGGCGCCACCATCTGCCAGCCCACGGGACGGGAGCCGCACCTCCCCCGTTCCCGCAGGTCCGTCCTTCCCGGACGCGAGGGTGAATGACGCAGACGAAGGGCCGGTACCGACGGAAAAACCTTGTTGAATGGCCTGACAATCGTGCCCGGCAACGGGTAGGATGGCGCCTGTCATCAAACTGTAACAAGGCGACCCATGGCCTTTGGCACTGAAAGCCCCAAGGGCAGCTCGGGGAGGCTGGTCTGGAGCCCCGAATACCTGCGTTTGACCGCAGGCCTGATCTTCATGATCGGCATCTTCGTCTACGCCTTGCTGCAGACCCGCGGCATACCGGCGCTGACGCCACAGGGGCTCCTGCTCCTGGTCTCCTCCGCGATCGTCGGCGCCTACATGGCAATGAACATCGGCGCCAACGACGTCGCCAACAATCTCGGCCCGGCGGTCGGGTCCGGCGCCATCACCCTGGGCGGGGCCATCGTCATCGCGGCGATCTTCGAGGCGATGGGCGCGATCGTCGCGGGCGGCAACGTGGTCGGCACCATCAAGGGTGGCATCATCGATCCGGAAGGCGTCGCGCAGGCCTCGGAGTTCGCCTGGCTCATGTTCTCCGCGCTCCTCGCCGCCGCGCTCTGGCTCAATCTCGCCACCGCCCTCGGCGCGCCGGTCTCGACCACGCACTCGATCATCGGCGCCGTCATGGGCGCCGGCATTGCAGCCGGCGGCTGGGGCCTGGTCAACTGGGCCACCATCGGGCAGATCGTCGCCAGTTGGGTCATCTCTCCGCTCATGGGGGGCATGATCGCGGCCGTCTTCCTCTACGTCATCAAGCGTAACATCACCTATCGCGGAGAAATGCACGTGGCTGCGGGTCGCGTGGTCCCGTGGTTGGTGGCCATCATGGCCTGGGCCTTTGCCACCTTCATGCTGATCAAGGGGCTCGGGGACATCTATCGGCTTCCGGTGGGTCGCGCGGCACTGGTGGGCCTGGGCTTCGGCATCCTGGTCTTTCTCCTGCTCCGCGGCATCATCCATCGACACGCCCTGCAGATGGCGAACAGCAAGGAAGGGGTGAACGAACTCTTCACGCTGCCGCTGATCTTCGCCGCCGCCCTGCTCAGCTTCGCCCATGGCGCCAACGACGTCGCCAATGCGGTCGGTCCGCTGGCGGCGATCTACGAGGCCATCCAGAGTGGCGAGATCGCCAGCCGCGCGGCCACGCCGATGTGGATCCTGGTACTCGGCGCACTTGGCCTTGCCGCGGGGCTGGCGTTGTATGGATCGAAGCTGATCCGCACCGTAGGCAAGGAAATCACCGAAATCGACCGCATGCGCGCCTTTTCCATTGCGATCGCGGCGGCCATCACCGTGATCATCGCCGCGCAACTGGGCATGCCCGTGTCCACCACCCATGTAACCATCGGGGCCCTGTTCGGCGTCGGCTTCCTCCGCGAGTACCTGAAGATGAACTACGCGAAGATGGAGCAGACCATCATCGCCGGGCACCAGGGCGAGGAACGGCCCAAGGTGGAGGAATACCTGCGCCGTTTCGAGGCGGCTCCGGTCACCGAGAAACGCCTGATGCTCGCGGAGATGAAGCGGCGCTACAAGGAATCGGCCGAGTCCAGCCTGTTCGCCAAGAAGGAACGCAAGGCGATGAAGAAGGCCTACGAGAGCCAACTGGTGAAGCGCTCGCTGGTCGTGCGCATCGTCGCCGCCTGGATCATCACCGTGCCAGCCACCGCGATCCTGGCGGCCGGCCTGTTCAAGCTGGTCATCCTGCTCGGGGGCTGATACCCAAGCACGCGTTCGCTGGCGTACCATCGAGGGTCGAGCCTGCACCCTGATCGGAGAGCCGCCATGCGCACGTGCAATACCCCGCTCTGCCTCGCCACACGGATGCCATGCGCCCTGCCACAGGCCTGGCGCGAACCACCCGACGCGCCCTGACCGGACCGCTGGAGACGTGCATGCCGCAGACATCCGCCAGCCGGAAGGGCCTGACCGACCTCCTGCGACGCTGGGTGACCATGCTCTGGGGCATGTCGCTGCTGGTGCTTCCCTTTCTCCTGCTGCTGCCCCTGGGCCTGCTCTGGCTGTGGCAGGAGGGCTGGCTGCTTTGGTGGATGCTGGGTGCGGCAGTGCTGGCCGTCGTGGGCTATCTGCCCGCTCTCTGGATGCGGCACCGCGCGGGCAGGGGCCAGTCCGAGGCGGCCACGGACGAAGAGGCGGCCGTCTCCGAGCCTGGAGAGGACTGGTCACCGAGGGATCTCGATGCCTGGCAGGAGGTGCAGTCGGTCGCCGCCTCCGTGGACCGGGATATCGTCACCGACCGGGACCGGCTGCTGGCCGCGGGCCGGCAGACCATCGAACGGGTCGCCACGCATTATCATCCGGAAGAACGCGATCCCATCTGGAACTTCACCGTTCCCGAACTGCTATTGCTCACGGAACGGGTCAGCATTCGTCTGCGCATGGTGCTGCTGGATCACGTACCGGCCGTGCACCTGGTCGAGGCTGGCCACCTGCTGCGCATCTGGGAGTACAAGCCCATGGCCGCGACCGGCATGAAGGTGTTCAGGCACCTCCACAATGCCTGGCGGCTCACCCGCATGACCAATCCCATGGCGGCCCTGCTGGCCGAGGCGCGACAGCGGATCGTCGGCGCCACCCTCAGCGAGGCGGGCGACTATCTGCGCACGCAGGGCGCCCGGATCTGGGTGGAGGAGGTGGGCCGCGCCGCCATCGAACTGTATTCCGGCCGACTGCGTCTGGACACGGACGAGCTTCGGCAACTGGCCGCCCGCGAGGAAGCCAAGTCCGCGCTACCCGGCCCCCTGCGCATCCTCATCGCCGGACGCGTCAATGCAGGAAAGTCCAGTCTGGTCAACGCCCTGCTCGGCGAGCCGGCGGCCGGGGTCGCGCCTTCGCGCCTGACCAGCCGGGACAGCAGCTACCGCCTGCGGCGGAACGATCTCCCCGAAGGGCTGCTGGTCGACACCCCTGGCCTGGGTGCCCCCGAGGACCTCGAACGGCTGGCCGAACGTGCCTGGGACAGTGACCTGCTGCTCTGGGTCATCCCCGCCGATGCCCCGGCCCGCGTGCTGGACCGTGGTGCGATGGAGGCGATCCGCGGGCGCTTCGCCGCCGATCCCCGGCGTAGCCTGATCCCGATCCTGGTGATCCTCGCCGGCATCGACCGCCTGCCCCCCGCGCAGGAGTGGCAGCCCCCCTACGACCTCGAGCAGCCTGCAAGCCCCAAGGCCAGGTCCATCCGTGCAGCCGTGGACACCACCGCCGCAGAGTTGGGGATCGACGTCCAGGACGTGATCGCGGTTCGCCTGGATCCGCCGGATCGGCTCTACAACATCGACCTGATCTGGGCCCTGCTCGGCGCACACTACCAGGAAGCGCGGCGTTGCCGTGCGCAAAGGCTGCAACTCCAGGCCTCCTCGCGGGACTGGAAACGGCTCCTGCGCCAGGCGGCCGGAGCCGGTCGCCTGCTCAAACGCAGGGTCATCGGCTGACCCACCACCTGACGTCCGCACCAACGCCGTGCGCCCGCGGCGCGGTTCAGCGGCTCCGCAGGGCATCCTGCGCCTGATGGCGTGCTACGACCGGGAGGCGCCCTCCTGCGCCAGCGGGTCGGTCCGTGGCCGGGAACAGCGGTCGAGCAGGTAGACGATGGAGCGGTAGTGACGGCCGCTGTGCAGGGAAAGCCCGATCTCGCAGGTGCGACTGGACGAGTAACCCGCCTCGCATTCGTCGGGCAGTTCCGAACGCAGATCCTTCAACGCCGCAGCGTTCAGTTCGGGAAAGGTGAAACCGCGGTCGCCGGACCAGCCGCAGCAGTGCACCTGGGCCGGCACCACGACCTTCTCGGCACAGGCCTCGGCAATCGCCTGCAACTTCGGCTGCAGTCCCATCTTGATGGTGCTGCAGGTGGGGTGCAGCGCAATCGTCTCCGGAACCCTGGAGATCTCCAGGCGATCGAGCACGAAGTCATGCAGGAAGTCGGCCAGGTCGTAGACGGCCAGGCCCGATGTGATGTCGCGGCGGGCCCGGAACGCACAGGGACTGGTGTCGAAGACCACCGGATCCTGCCCCTGGCGGCTCGCCTCCCAGAGGGATGCCTCCAGCTCCTTCAGCTTGGCCGTCGCATCGTCATGGAAACCCTTGCTCTCGAAGGGCTGACCGCAGCAGAAGGCTCCCATGCCCTCCGGATAGACCACCTCATAGCCGGCCTTGCGCAGCAACGCCTCGGTCTTCACCGACAGGGACTCCGTCTCCGGATCACCGCGCGCCGGCCCCATGGTGCGGCTGGCGCAGCTCGGGAAATAGACGACCCGGGGTGCCCACGGACCCGCGGGGCGGGGCTGCGGCGCGGACCCGGCGGCACGGGGCATGAAGGGATTCCAGAGCGGAATGCGACCACCGCTCATGCGCCGGAAGCCGCCCGTCAACCCCGACATCATGCGCGTGCCGATCATCGAGTGCAGCGCGTGCGCGGAGCCCAGTGCAGTGCGGGTGGCCACGGTGACCGGGCCGAAATGCCCCGCCACCCATCCCGACACCCGGTGCGCGACCGGCCCCCAGGCCTTGCCCCGCAGCTGTTTCACCATCTTGCCGGTATCGATGCCGACCGGGCAGGCCTGGGCGCAGAGGCTGTCGACGGCACAGGTATCCAGCCCCTGATACCGGTAGGACTTGCGAATCTGTTTCGCCCGCGCGGGCGCCTCGCCAGTGCTGTCCAGGCGCTCCAGCTCGCGCAGGGCCACGATGCGCTGGCGCGGGGTCAGGGTCACGGCCCGCGACGGACAGGTCGGCTCGCAGAAGCCACACTCGATGCACTTGTCGATCAGTGCATCCACTGCCGGCATGGGCTTCAGGTTCCGCGTATGCACGTCGGGGTCGTCGTTCAGCAAGACCCCCGGATTGAGCAGATTGTCGGGGTCGAACAGCCCCTTCAGCTCGCGCATCAGCCCATAGGCCTGAGCCCCCCACTCCAGCTCCACGAACGGTGCCATGTTGCGTCCGGTCCCGTGTTCTGCCTTCAGCGAGCCGTCGTGGCGCTTCACGACCATGTCGCTCAATTCGTCCATGAAGATCCGGTACCGCTCGACGGCCTCGGGCTGACCGAAGTCGGGCGTGATCACGAAGTGCAGGTTTCCCTCCAGCGCGTGACCGAAGATGATCGAACCCTCGTAGCCATGGCGCTGGAAGAGATCCTGGAGGTCCATGGTCAACGCGGCGAGCTTCGGCACCGCGACGGCGACATCCTCGATGATGACCGTGGTTCCCGTCTTGCGCATCGACCCGACGGACGGGAACAACCCCGAGCGGATCGCCCAGAGACGATCGCACTCCGGACGGTTCGCGGTGAAGGTGACCGGGCTCAGGGTCTCGACCTCGGACAGCGCGGCGACGATCGTCTCCGCCTGCTCGGTCAACACGCCGGCATCGTCGGCGCGTGTCTCCACCAGCAGGGCGGCCGCGTGGGGACCCAGGGCCTTCAGTGCCGCGGGCACGCCCGGCTTGTCCTCCACGGAGTGCAGGGAGGCGCGATCCATCAGTTCCGCGGCCGCAACCGGCAGCGGCTTGATGATCTGGATCGCACGGCAGGCACTGGCGATGTCCGGGAACAGGATCAGGGCGGTCGCCTTGTGCTTGGGATCGACGACGGTGCGGTAGGTAATCTCGGCGATGAAGCCCAGGGTGCCCTCGGAACCGATCATCAGGTGCTGCAGGATATCGATCGGGTCCTCGAAGTCGACCAGGGCGTTGAGGCTGTAGCCGCAGGTGTTCTTGATCCGGAACTTTTCCCGGATTCGGTCCGCGAGCGCGGTGTCCGTACGCGTGCGCCGACCCAGCTCCGCGAGGGCCTCCACCAGTTTGGAGTGACCTTGCGCGAAGGCCGCGCGGCTGGCCGGGTCCCCCGTGTCCAGCAGGGTACCGTCGGCCAGGATCACCCGCATGCTGTCCAGCGTCTGGTAGCTGTTCTGCGCCGTCCCGCAACACATCCCGCTGGCATTGTTCGCCGCAATCCCGCCGATGTGGCAGGCATTCAGCGAGGCCGGATCCGGCCCGATCTTGCGTCCGTGGGGCGCGAGCAGCCGGTTGGCATGACTACCCACGATCGCGGGCTGCAGGCTGATCCGCGACGCATCCCGTGCGATGCGCCACTTGCGCCACTCATCGCCGACGACCAATAGCACCGAGTCGGTGATGGCCTGCCCGGATAGGCTCGTACCGGCGGCCCGGAATGTCACCGGTATTCGATAGCGCCCGGCCAGAGGCAGGATACGGCTCATCTCGGCCTCTCCCGCAACCCGGACCACAAGCCGCGGGAGGAGTCGGTAGAGGCTGGCATCGGTGCCATAGGTCAGGGTACGGAGGGGATCGGAAATGAGCCTTGATTCGGGAATGAACCCCCTGAGTTCCGTCAGGAAGCGTTCAAGATCATTGGCATTCGCCATGTGCGGCATATCCTGGAGCGGGCCCGGCAACGGCATCCGCCGGACCAGGTATACGCAGCGTCCTCGGTCCGGCTCGCTTGGTGCGATTCGATCGGGCTGCCGGAGGTCACCCGTTCAAACCGCGACCCGGAGTATAGAACGTCGGTTTCGCGGTCGCCGGTTCCCCTACTTCCGGATGGCGGATCAGGCTACCGTCTCCCGGCCGGCTCCCTCACCCTGAATGTGCCCGGGGTGGGCGGCAGGACGTGCGGTCGGTCCATCCCGCCGGGGTCATCGTACCGGCGCGACCTTCACCTTAATTCGGAGGGATGTTCGCCTCACGCAGGGCCTCGCGGACCTGGTCGGCACCTTGCGGCGCGCGCAGGGTGGCTAGTCTCCGGCCATCCCCGGAGAACAGCACGACCGTGGCGTCGCGCATGTCATGACGGCGCGCGAAGGCCTGCCCGTCCGGATGGCCGAGATGGGCGGCGAGGAATTCCACGCGGTCACCGTATTCGGGACGGATGGTGTTGAGCAGATCCATCACCTCGGCGCCCGCGAGAAAATTGATGTCACGGGCCACCACCAGGGCCGGCGTCCCCTGGCCAACCCGCGACAGGTCCGTGGAGAAGGCACCGCGGGGAAGCTGGGTGAAGATCAGCGCAACGGCGCCGACGATCACCGCAACCGTGATCACCGTCTTCGCCCAGCCGGGGATCCCCGGCGCCTTTCTGTTCTTGCGATCCATTTCCTCACCTCTCTGCCCGTACCGAGGAATCGGCCTGTCCTGGAAACCCGCAGAGTTCTACTTGTCTGCGGGCCCAATTGCAAACCGGTTTCATTCCAGAGACCAATGCCTCCCATCAATCGTCCAATTTCCTGGCATAGATCACAACTTCATCGACTTTACCGTCCGACGCGATCACAAAGATGCAAAAAAGTTCCCCGAACCGACTATAAAGGGGGAGCCGGTAACCGGGCGAAGTACCCACGACGAGGTACGACCCGTCTCCCGGCAGGACGGAAGATCGGCCAGATCCGCCGGAATCCGGGCGGACCCCGGCGGCTTCCTTCCCACGGCAGGAGCGAGGGCTCGGGCGCAGGGCGCAGGAGCTGAAGTCAATCTCAACCAAGAACATCGGCCAACGATGCAGTTGCCGTAGATATCCTTAAGGAGGGGTCTCATGAGAAAGGGCGCGCTTTTGATGGCGGCAAGCCTGGTAATGGTCTGGGGTGGAACGTCCCAGGCGCTGGCCGGTGACGCAGCGGCCGGCGAAGAGTTGGCAAACACCTATTGCGCCGCATGCCACGGCCCGGAGGGCGCGGGGATGGGTCCGAATCCGGCGCTTGCGGGCATGTCGGAGGAATTGTTCGTAGGTACCATGCGGGCATTCCGCTCGGGCAAGCGCGAAAGCGCGACCATGGGGGTCCTGAGCGGCAGCCTGACCGATGCGCAGTTCCAGGATCTGGCGGCCTACTACGGCCAATTCGAACCGGTCGCCCACGAGTTCCGGATCGACGGTCCACTGCACCATGTCTCGGCCAGCGTCTGCCAGACCTGTCACGAGGACATCTACCGGCAGTGGTCCGGTTCCATGCACGCGAAGAGCACCGCCCTGCGCGATCCCATCCACGAACTCCTGTACCGCCGGGTGGTGGGTGATCCCAGGAAGGAAGGAGAGATTCATGGCGCTTCCGGGCGGTACCCGGTGTGTCTGCAATGCCATGCCCCGAACGCCGCCAAGGACCAGGTGACCAAACTTGATGCCAAGGACGCCTACGCCGAAGGCGTGAACTGCGTGGCCTGCCACCAGATCTCCGGCTACAAGGGGGTGCGCCGGGCGGAAGGCGGGCTGCGGCTGGGCATCATGGCCTATGAGACCTCGGGCGACACCCTCCAGGGGGCGACCGGGTTTCCATTCGACATGACGGCCAATGAACAGGCCGAAGGCAACCCGCACGTTCCCAGCGGCGAGGTCGACACCTTCGGTCAGGTGATTCCGGCAGCACTGCCGCTGCAGGGCAATCCGCGCATGATGCGCAGCTCCGATCTCTGCCTTGGCTGCCACCACCTGCGGCCCAACCCGCAGGGTGTCCCCCTGTGCGCCACCGGCGACGAGATCGAGGCCAGCGGCTCCCAGGTGACCTGCCAATCCTGCCACATGCCCATTGCGGAAGGCTTTGCCAATCACAGCATGGGCGGCGGGCACGATCCGGCGATGCTCTCCCGTGCAGTGAACCTGACCATCGATGTCGAACCCAACGGCGACGGCGTACAGGCACATGTGGTACTGCAGAACCAGTTGCCGCACAAGATGCCCACCGGGGCTCCGTTCCGGAACATCCAGGTCAAGGTCACGGCACTCGACGCGGCCGGCAACGTCCTGTGGACGAACTTCGAGAAGCATGCACAACAGGAGGACCCGAAGTCCTACCTCTTCTACCAGCTGGCCGATGACGAAGGGAAACCGTCGATGCCACCGACCGCGACGCAGGTGGGCATCGACACCCGCCTGGAACCGCATGAGCGCCGTGTGCTGACCTACGCGATCCCGGTGCAACCCGCCGTGGTTCGCGGGGAACTGCTGTACAACCTGGTCTTCGAGCCTATGAAGCCGCAGATCATGAAGCTAACCGACGATGCGGAACTGCTGGAAACGCGACGCATGGCCTTCTACGAGGCACGTCTGTAGCGCATCTCCTTCCGCCGCACTCATGGACGGATGACGATTTGGGGCCGGAGACGGCCCTTTTTTTTGCCGCGGCGGCCGAACGAAAGACCCCCTGCCCTGTCTATGCCTCTGGTATCGCGACCGGCTGGGGATCTGCGGCCTGCAGGTCTCCCCGGTGCTGCACTTGCTTGGGGCGGGTACCGCCTGAACGCCCAATCATGCACAATGCCGGCGCTTACCCCATTGGACTCAAGGCCTGGACACAGTGTGACTTTCGAATCTTCTGGCATGGCCGACAGAAAACTGAGAGCCGTCGACCTTGCGGCGGAACGCGGCGAACGGCGGCTCTTCGAACATCTGCATTTCACGCTGTCTCCCGGCCAGTTGCTGCAGGTGTCCGGGCGCAACGGCAGCGGCAAGACCAGCCTGCTACGCATCCTCAGCGGCTTGTCGCGCGCCACCGAGGGCGATGTCTTCTGGGGCGAGGAACGCATCCAGTCGATCGACGGCGGTACCGGGTCCTGCCTTGGCTACCTCGGACACCACAATGCCTTGAAGGACGATCTGTCGGCGGAGGAGAATATCCTGATTGCCGGGCGCCTCGGCGGCGGCTCGCCCGACCGGGACTCCGCCCTGTCCATGCTCGAACGCCTGGGTCTGGCCGGCTACGAGGATCTCCCCACCCGCTTCCTGTCTCAGGGCCAGAAGCGCCGCGTGGCCCTGGCCCGGCTCCTCCTTCAGCGCCGCCCGCTGATGATCCTGGACGAACCCTATGCGGCGCTGGACGTGCAGGTCATCGAGGTCCTGCGCAGTTCCATCGAGGCTCATCTCGCGCAGCGGGGAATGATCGTCATCACCACCCACCAGGCCGTCGATATCGACGGCGACTGTCACCGCCTGCACCTGGGATAGCCTGATGTTCCATTCCCTGTTCGCCCTGCTCCGGCGCGACCTGATCCTCGCGCTGCGGCGACCTCAGGATGCCCTGACCGTGGTCGGGTTCTTCGTCGTGGTCGTCGCGCTGTTTCCCCTGGGCATCGGCCCCGATCCCGAGTTCCTGCGCAGCCTCGCCCCAGGGGTGCTCTGGGTGGCCGCCCTGCTGGCGGTGATGCTGTCCCTGGAACGCCTGTTTTCGGACGACTACCGCGACGGGACCCTCGAACAGCTGCTGCTGGTGCCAGAGCCACTCGGCCTGCTTGTGCTCACCAAGACCTTCGCGCACTGGCTCATTACCGGTCTGCCCCTGGTACTGATCTCGCCCCTGCTGGCCATCCAGCTGAACCTCCGCGCCGACGAGATCGTGATGCTGATGCTGGCCCTGCTACTCGGCACCCCCATTCTCAGCCTGATCGGATCGATCGGGGCCGCCCTGACCCTGGGCCTGCGTGGCGGCGGGGTGTTGATCGCGCTGCTGATTCTGCCGCTGTATGCCCCGCCGCTGATCCTCGGCGCGGGGGCCGTGGATGCGGTGATGCACGGCTCCAGCGCTCAGGCGCATCTTTCCTTATTGGGAGCAATGATGGTATTTGCACTGTTCGCCACGCCGTGGGCAACCGCCGCGGCCGTGCGGATCATGCTTGACTGACGGAGGGGACGACGTGTCGCAAAGGAGTATTCAGTGGTTTCGCTTCACCGCGCCGGCGAATTTCTACGATCTGGCGGGACGATTGATCCCCTGGTTCGCTGCCCTGACCATCGCGCTGTTTGCGGTGGGCCTGTACCTGGGGCTGGTGGTGGCCCCCTCGGATTACCAGCAGGGCGATAGCTACCGCATCATCTACATTCACGTGCCGACGGCGTGGATGGGCATGTTCCTGTACGTGCTGATGGCCGTCTACGCAGCGATCGGACTGATCTGGCGGATCAAGATGGCGGAGATCATGGCCAAGGCCATCGCCCCCACGGGAGCGCTGATGACCTTTTTTGCGCTCTGGACCGGCGCGCTCTGGGGCCGCCCCACCTGGGGCGTGTTCTGGGTTTGGGACGCACGCCTCACTTCGATGCTGATCCTGCTGTTCCTCTACCTCGGCTACATGGCACTGCACGCCGCGATCGACGACCGCCAGCGGGCGTCCAACGCCAGTGCGGTCCTGGCCCTGGTCGGCGTGGTCAACGTGCCGATCATCTATTTCTCGGTGCAGTGGTGGAACACCCTGCACCAGGGGGCGTCAATCACCGTGACGGAGGCCCCGACCATGGCCACCATCATGTTCGTCACCCTGATCATCATGACCCTCGCCACCTGGATGTACTCGATCGCCGTGGTGCTCGCGCGGGCACGCATCGAGGTGCTCGAGCGGGAGCGCAAGGCAGTGTGGGTCAAGGAACGTCTGGAGGCCACGGCATGAAGGAATTTATCGCAATGGGCGGTTACGCGCCCTACGTCTGGGGCTCGTATCTGGTAATGGCCGGCCTGCTGGTGGTGGAGATGGTGCAACTACGCTACCGCCGCCGCAGTCTGATGGGCTGGCTGAGGCGCATGGCGCGGTTGACGGATCAGGAGGCGAAGTGATGAAGAGGCGACAGAAGCGGCTGCTGCTGGTGGCGGGAGGTCTGGCCGG
>JAWLFM010000061.1:0-13832 GCA_041685565.1 Thioalkalivibrio sp. | reverse complement strand
CCCGTTCGGCGCCGGCCTCCCCTGGGGTACCCTCTTCGTGAATGTCACCGGTTCCTTCCTCATCGGCCTGTATGCGGCACTCGCCGCACCCGGCGGCCGTCTGGCGGCAGGGCCGATCCAACGCCATTTCTTCATGACCGGGCTGTTCGGCGGCTACACGACCTTCTCGATCTTCAGCCTGGAAACCATACAACTCATTGAAGGCGGTCACCTTGGAACCGCCAGTCTGGTCGTGGCTCTGTCATTGGTCGGATGGCTGGCCGCGGTCTGGGCCGGCTATACCCTCGGAAGGCGGGGGCAGGTGACGCAGTCGAGGACGAACTGATCCCCGGCGACCGGCACCGAGGCTGCGGGGAACCCCGCAAGGCACCACTGGCAGGCCGATCCACCATCCTCGTCCGATCCCCCAAGCCCATCTCGAAACGCTGCCCACTTGGAAGTACATCCCAGCCTACTCATGCATCCAACCCATCTCGAAGCGGCCACCCCCTTGGGAGTACATCCCAACATACTTATGCATCTTGCATTTCCCGGAATTTGGCCTAGAAAGGTGTGCATGTTCGTTCCTGCACTCCACCTTCCGATAACCCCAAAGCCGGCGGACAGCACTCGCTGAACCCCGCCTGCACCCACGCGAGGACAGGCAATATGCGTTTGAGACATTTGGTGATCATGGGCATTGCGGCCCTGCTGATGGTGCCGCCCACATTGCTGGCCGATACCGTGAAGGGCCGGATCATGGAAATCTCGCGACTGGCGAGCACCATCCAAATCAGGATCCCCAACGAGGACCCGGTGGTCGTCCGTTTCGGTCCGGAAACCAAATTCGTAGACACCAGCGGCATCGATGACCTGACCGCGCCGGATCTCATCGAGGTTGAATTCGAGCCGGGACAGCCAGCAACCCAGATCACGAAGGTTGTATTCGGGCTCCCCCCCGGCATCGAGATCGATGTCCAGCAGATGCTGGGCATCCTGACCGGCGGACAACCGTACACCTTGATCGATACCCGCCCCAGAAAGCCCTACCTGCAGGGACACATCCCGTCCGCGAGCCAGGCCTTTCCGAAGGACGAGGACTTCGCGAGCGCACTTCCGGACGACAAGGATCGATTGCTCGTCTTCTATTGTGGCGGCCCCACCTGCCCCTATACCGCCGAAGCCGTCGGGATTGCGCAGGACCTTGGTTATACCAACGTCAAGGGCTTCCAGGCCGGGCATCCCGGCTGGCAGAAGGCGGAACTGCCCCTGCATGCAGAGCCGCAATGGGTCGCGGAGAACCTCGATGATGCCCATGTCGTCATCGACACACGCAATCCCGTCATCAGCGCCCAGCGCCACATCCCGGGCGCGGCAACCATGCCGGCCGCGAATTTCGAGGCACTCACAGAGCAGTTCATTCGCGACCAGACCATCGCAGAGCTCCCCGGGGTCGCGGACCAGCGGGCACCCATCATCCTTTACAGCGATACCCATGCCAGCCGTGACGTGTTGATCGCGTTTCGCGAATTGCGCAGCTGGGGTTACCGCAACACCACCATTCTCAAGGGCGGCCTGGAGGGTTGGATCTCCGCCGGGCTTCCGGTCGAGAGCAATCAGCTGGCCAATGCAGTCCGCTATGTGAAGAAACTCGCGCCAGGAGCCATCGCGCCCGAGGAATTCGTCGCACTCGAGAAATCCCGCGACGATGTGATCCTCCTTGATGTGCGTTCCGATCAGGAAGCGGCAACCGGAACCATTCCTGACTCAATCCACATCCCCCTCGAACAGGTCGAAGCCAACCTCGATCGGCTCGACAAGGATAAGGAGATCCTCGCCTACTGCGCCAATGGCATCCGGGCGGAGATGGTTTACCGTGCACTGAAGAACCAGGGATACAAGGTCCGTTACCTGAACGAGAACCTGGAGATCGCAGAAAACGGAAGCTTCCGGATCCTCTGATACCGGCAAGCAAGGACGGGGCCTCGGGCCCCGTTCCATTTTGTCTCCAGCACGTCCCGGGATCATCGCATGAAACGTCGTGAATTCCTGAAACTATCCGCAATGTTCGGCGCCGGTGCCACCGCCTCGGGTCTCCTCACCGGATGCGCCGACCCGCCGCTACCCGGGGCTGGCCAGGTCCGGACGTCGCCCACCGTGTGCAACATCTGTTTCTGGCGTTGCGCCGGAACGGTCTACCAGGAGGATGGACGCCCCTGGAAGGTGATTGGCCATCCACAGGACCTCCATAGTCAGGGCCGCCTGTGCACGCGAGGAACGGGTGGGCTGGGCAGCTATCAGGACCCCGACCGGCTGCGCCAGCCGATGCTTCGCGTGGAGGAGAATGGTCGCCAGCGGTTCAAACCCGTCTCCTGGGACGAGGCGTTCGACCATATCGCAGAACGCATGCGCAGCATCGCGGATGAGCACGGAAATGACCGCCTATGCCTGTTTTCACACGGGGTCGGCGGCAGCCACTTCCGAAAATTGCTGACTGCTCATGGGTCCACCGGCTACACCCAGCCTTCCTTTGCCCAATGCCGCGGTCCGCGTGACATCGGCTTCGCCCTCACCTATGGCGAGGGTGTCGGCTCGCCCGACCGGACCGACATGGAGCACTCCCGCTGCATCGTGCTGATCGGCTCGCACCTGGGAGAAAACCTCCACAATGGTCAGGTACAGACATGGATCAAGGCGCTGGAAAAGAATGCCAGCGTCATCACCGTCGACCCACGCTTCTCGGTAGCGGCGGGAAAATCCCGATACTGGCTGCCCATCCGTCCAGGTACCGACATCGCACTCCTCCTCGCCTGGATGCACGTCCTGATCCATGAGGACCTGTATGATCGGGACTACGTTGAGCGCTACACCAAGGGGTTCGAACAACTCGCCGAGCATGTCCGGCCCTTTCATCCAGAGTGGGCCTACCTGGAAACGGGCATCCGCCCCGACCTGATACGGGAGACGGCCCGTGAAATGGCACGCCACGCACCGGCGAGCCTGGTCCATCCTGGCCGCCACGTCACCTGGTACGGTGACGATACCCAGCGCAGCCGGGCGATCGCCATTCTGAACGCGCTTCTGGGTTCATGGGGACGCAAGGGCGGATTCTACATCCAGGAGCGGGTGGAGCTTCCCGAGTTTCCCACGCCCGCGCCACCGAAGCCGAAGAGCGATTGGAAGGCAGTGGTCCAGAAGGACTACCCGCTGGTGCCATCGGGCATTACCAATGTCATCATCGATGCATCGATCGGTGCGGACGCCTTCTTCAAGGGCTGGTTCGTCTACGGCACCAATCTCCCCTTCACCGTGCCCAGCAGCGCGGACAAGATCGCTGCCGCCGCGCAGTCCCTGGATCTCTTTGTCGTCATCGACACCATGCCGGCCGAGATCACCGGTTACGCCGACGTGGTGCTGCCCGAGTGCACCTACCTGGAACGCACCGATCCCATCCGGAACAGCCCGGAACGCCAACCTTCCCTCGCAGTGTCGCTGCCGGCGTTCGAACCGCGACATGAAACCAAGCCGGCCTGGTGGATGGCGAAGCAGATCGCCGAACGTCTGGATCTGGGGCAGTATTTTCCGTGGGAGGACTATGCCGAGGTGGTCGACTGGCAGCTGCAACAAGTGGGGAGTTCCCTTGAAGAAATGCGCCGCATCGGAGTAAAGAACTTCCCGCGCAAGACCGCGATGTATTTTGAGCCGGGGGAAACGATCCAGTTCCGTACGGAAAGCGGCCGCATCGAACTCTACTCCGAGACACTCGCTTATTTCGGCCACGACCCCCTGCCCCGGTACACGCCGCAACAGCGGCCCGAAGAGGGCTATTTCCACCTGAACTACGGCCGGGCGCCCGCCCATACCTTTGGCCGGACCATCAACAACCCGCAGCTGTTTGAACTCATGCCGGAGAACGCGGTTTGGGTGAATCCCCTCGCGGCAACCCGGTTCAAGGTCACAAACGGGGATTATGTACGCCTGAAGAACCAGGACGGGGTGACCAGCAACCGGGTGCGGGTTCGGGTCACGGAGCGCATCCGTCCGGATTCCGTGTTCATCGTGCACGGGTTCGGCCATACCGATGCCCGACAGCGCCTCGCCTCGTCACAGGGCGCGGATGACAATGGTCTGATGACCCGCATCCTGCATGATCCGATCATGGGGGGAACGGGCATGCGCGGTAACTTCGTCACCCTGATTCCTGAGGAGCAATCCGCATGATTCGCTATGCAATGGTCATCGACACCCAACTATGCATCGGCTGCGGCGATTGCGTGGTCGCCTGCAAGACGGAGAACAAGCTCCCCGCCGGCCTCAACCGCGACTGGGTGGTGGAGGCGACCCGGGGACGTTACCCGGACCTGACCACGGAGTTCCGGTCCGAACGCTGCAATCACTGCTCACATGCGACCTGTGTGCACGCCTGCCCCACAGGTGCAAGCCACCTTTGGAAGGACACCAACATCGTGCTGGTGGAGGCAAACAAGTGCACCGGCTGCAAGGCCTGCATTGCGGCCTGCCCATACGATGCACGCCTCATCATGGCCCCGGACGGGTATGTGGACAAATGCACGTTCTGCCACCATCGTGTGGAAAAGGGCCAGGATCCCGCCTGCGTCAGTTCCTGCCCGACCCATTGCATGCATTTCGGTGTGCTCAATGATCCCAACTCGGCAGTGAGCCGGCTCCTCGCGACCCGGCAACAGAAGGTGCTGCTCGAAGAGACCGGCAATCAACCCAATGTCTATTACCTGACCTGAATCCTCGACTTACGGAAACACACTCATGCTTGAAGAAGTGCTGGTCACCGTTCGGGACAATCCCCACATCGACCCGGCCCTCACCGTCTGGACCTGGGAGATCCCCGCGTACCTGTTCATGGGGGGGCTGACCGCCGGCATCATGCTGTTCGCCTCCCTGATGATCCTGCGCGGCAAGGAGGACGACTTCCCCTTCGTGGCACGCAAGCTGCCCCTTTGGGCGCCCATCGTCCTGTCCGTGGGGATGCTGTTCCTGTTCCTGGATCTGAGCCACAAGGCCTACGTATGGCGCTTTTACACGGCATTCCAACCGGCCTCGCCGATGTCCTGGGGATCCTGGATCCTGCTGCTGGTATATCCGGTCAGTATCCTGCTCGCGGCCTGCACACTCCGTTCAGGCTACCCTTGGCTCGGGCGACTGGTGGATCGGTTTCGGGCCGGAACCGCGATCATCAACTTTGCCTGCCGCCACCGCGCACTGGTTGCGCAATGGGGATTGGTGCTGGCGGTATTCCTTGGCTTTTACACCGGTATCCTGTTGTCTGCATTCAGCGCCCGACCGTTCTGGAACACCGGCTTTCTCGCGCCATTATTCCTGATCTCGGGCATGTCCGCGGCGGCGGCCGTCGTGCTGCTGGGCACGCGCAACGAACATGAGCGGCAGACCTTCACCCGCATCGATATCGTGCTGATCACCATCAAGGTCGCGCTGATCGCGCTGCTGCTCGTGAACCTCGCGACCGGATCGCGGGTACAGATCGAGGCCTCGCACATGGTCTTCGGGGGCGATTTCGCCGTCCCGTTCTGGGTATTCTTCGTGATCCCGGGCCTCATGGTGCCGTTGATCCTGGAATACTGGGAACTGAAGGGGCAAAGGCGTGCCTGGATGATGATCAGCCCGGTACTGGCGCTCTACGGCAGCTACATGCTGCGCCACCTTACGGTGGACCTGGGGCAGACCTCCAGTTATGTAAGTTATGTCAATACGTTCGACCCCACCTTGCTGGAACTGTTGCGGTGACCGCTAGCAAACCGTGCGGCCACTCCCCGCTCACGAGAGGGACACATCGTCATGTCGCGTAAGTTTTTTGTTTCCTTGATCATCCTTGGCATTCTGCTGCTGGTGGCCGCCGTCCTGTTCATCCAGAGCCAACGCCCGGGTGCAGGCACGACCGCGGATCGCGTGCAAGTGGTCGCACGGAGCATCGCGCGCGGCGAGGATCGCGTGCAGGTACCCGAGCTGGCCGACCGCATCATTCAGGACCAGCGCGACTTCGTGCTGGTCGATGTGCGGCCTGCAGAGGCCTTCGAGGTCGAGCATATTCCCGGTGCCCGCAACATGCCGTTGACGGAGATCACGCAACCGACCACTGCCGGCTCGGTCGCTGGCGGGCGCACACTGGTCCTGTACGATGCCGGCACCACCGAAGCCGCTCAGGCCGCGACCCTCCTGCGGGTCGCCGGGATCGATGCCCAATCCCTGCAAGGCGGATTCCGCGACTGGCTGCGCTATACCCTCGATCCAGACAGTGAACTGGAAGATACCGCCGAGCCGGTCAGCCCAGCCGAACGAGCGGCAATCGCCTGCTATTTCCATGGCGACTACCTGCCAACGGCAGGCATTCCGGTCCAAACATCCCCGTCCGCAGCGTACACCCCGGACCTCGCCCCGGTAGAACCCACCGCGCCAGCCACTCAAGAGACACCTGCGGCGGAGGATCCCCTCGGATTGGGGGTCGGCCTTGGCGTTGGCACGGCGGCACCTGAAGGCGCACCCGACACCGGAACCGACGATGCGCTGGGCCTCGGACTCGGGCTCGGCGTGGGAACCGTCGCCCCCCCCGCCGCGACCTCCCCCCCTCAGACTGATTCTCTGGGGCTGGGCCTCGGTCTTGGGGTAGGTAGCGGTGTGGCACCGCCGGAGGCGCCTGCGACCTCCGTTCCCGATCCGGCGGCACCCCCTGCGCGTCGGCCCGGACTGCGGATCGGGGAGGGTTGCTGATCCAGGATACGGATCCCTCGCCCGAACCGCCATGGGGTCCGCGAAGCCCCGTTGCCCGATGCTGCGCGGTGGGTTGATCTCTGCGCTGCTGGCCTTCCTTTGCCTGCAGACCGCCGCTGCCTCATGCCTGTCATGCCACGAAGAACATGCGCTGCTGGCTGACGACGGCCACCGCTTCCTTGGCGACTCCTGCAGCGCCTGTCACCTGGGCGACGATGCCGCGACCGACATGGCGTCGGCACATCGGAACCTGATCCGCAGCCCCGGGCAACTGAGCAACGTGGAGCGCAGCTGCGCCACCTGTCACTCCGTCGAGACCGAGGCAGTCATGAACGGCCTGATGCATACCGGCCGGGGCATGGTCAACGTCACACGCTTCACCTTCGCGGAGCAGGAGCACCCAGTGGGCGAAGGCGACCTGGCACGGCTGGGGCACTCTCCCGCCGACTCCCTGCTGCGCAAGCGCTGTGCCAGCTGCCACCTGGGTCAGCCGCAACACCAGCTCGGCACCGAACATCCGATCGGCAGCCGCGGGGGTGGTTGCCTCGCCTGTCATCTCCCTGTCGAACGCCCATCCGGCCATGCGGCGCTTTCGACCCGCATCAGTGATGCCCAATGCATCGGCTGCCATTCCCGATCCGGGCGTATCGCCCTCAGCTACACCGGACTTGCCGAAGTCGATGACGCCATCCTGCAGCAGGGGGACACCAGCCGACTCGCGCGGCTTCCCGACGGGCGTCTCGTGGAACGGCGACCTGTGGATGTGCATCATCGAGCGGGCATGTCCTGCATTGATTGCCATACCGCGCGCGGACTGATGGGGCCGACCGCGGGCTACCTGCATGGCAGCGATGCGGTCGACATCCAGTGTGAGGACTGCCACGCCAACACCCAGCCACCTGTCACGCCTGAGGACTGGTCGCCCCGATGGCAATCCCTGCGCGACCGGGTCCCCTTCCCGATCCTGCAGGATCAGCCATTCCTGGTCACCGAGCGCAACCAGACCCCCCTCTGGCATATTCAGGTCACGCCCACCGCGAACATCCTGCATCGCAAGGTCCAGGGGGGCGCCATCCGGATTCCTTCCCTGTCCGCGAAGAACCATCCTGCGGACGGGCCTCACGACCGACTGCGCTGCACCGCATGTCATACCCAATGGGCGCCACAGTGTTACGGCTGCCATATGCACTACGATCCCGACCAGGAGCAGTGGGACCACGCTGCCCGCGAATTTACACCCGGTGCATGGATGGACGAGCGCTGGGGCATCCGCAACGACCAGCCACCCCTCGGAGTGGACAGCCATGACCGCATCGTCCCCTTCATACCCGGGATGATCCGCAGTATCGATCACCCGGATTGGGACGAGACAAGGTTTCGACGCCTGTTTGCACCGTTGGCGCCCCACACCACTGGCGAGGGCCTCGGCTGTGACGCCTGTCATCGCTCGCCGCGAGCGCTCGGCCTCGGCGAGGGCGCGCTGATCCGGGGTGATGATGGCCTGCGTTTCGAACCGGCCCGGCCGCTGCTGCGCGACGGCATGGCCGAGGATGCCTTCGTCACCCTCGACGGCCGTCAGGCCGAGACCACCCGCGCGGGTGCCCGAGGCTTTACGGCAGATGAACTCCGAAGCATTCTCGAGGCGCCGCTCGGGCCGCATTCCCGTTGAGGAACGCTGGGCCTTCGCATCGTGCAGTCATTGACCCAGGTCACGATGCTCGCAGCGACTGCGGGCTATCTTCGGCGGATGTACACTCTTGGTGGTGTGCATGCTCATGGTTGCCTCGCTTTACCGGGAGATTGCCTTGCCTCTGCATCCTCGCTCGCTCGCTGGCCTCCTGCTCTTCGGCATCGTATCCCTCCTGTCCGCCACGGCGGCGGCTGCGACCACTGGGAGCGGGGCGGAGGGCGTTCGCATGTTCGTCTTCTGGGGGATCGGTTGCCCGCACTGTGACAACCAGAAGCCCTTCCTGCATGAACTCGAGGAGCGCTACCCCGATCTGACCATTCAGAAATACGAGGTCCTGCGCGAAAGGACGCACCACGAACTGTTCATCTCCCTGTCCCTCGCGCACGGCATCGAACCGGGCTCCGTCCCCACGGCCTTCCTTGGCGGCAAGGCGTGGGTCGGCGATTCCCCGCAGATCCGGCGCGAAATCGAGGCCACCGTCCGCCAGGAGATCGCCGCCTTCGGGTCACAGGAATCCCCGGCAGCGGGGACTCTGCCCAGCCTCGGCCCCGCGGACGTCGGCACCGTCGACCCGCCCGAGGGATTCAACGTCCCGCTACTGGGACGGGTGGACCTCGGCATGCAGCCCCTCATGGTCACCACGCTGCTGATCGCCTTCATCGATGGATTGAATCCCTGCTCCCTGTGGGTGCTGACGCTTCTGCTCGGGCTGGTCATCCATTCCGGCTCACGCGGCCGCGTTGCGCTGGTCGGCATCACCTTCCTGACCACGACCGCGCTGATCTACGGCGCCTTCATCGCCGGGGTCTTCGGGGTACTGAACTACGTGCTCTATCTCACCTGGGTCCAGTGGCTGGTGGCCCTGTTCGCCCTGACCTTCGGGCTGGTGAACATCAAGGACTACTTCTGGTTCAAGACCGGACCCTCCTTCACCATCGCGGATAGCCAGAAGCCCGGCATCTACAGGGGCATGCGCGGGTTGATGGACCGACGCCTCACGGGCCCGGGACTGGTCTTCGCCACCATGGTGATGGCCGCCGGGATCGCCCTGGTGGAGCTCCCCTGCACTGCCGGTTTCCCCGTCGTCTGGAGCGGAATCGTCGCGGAGCGAGAGGTGACGGGGATCGCGTTTCTCCTGTTGCTCGCGGTCTACCTGTTCGTCTACCTGCTGATCGAATTGGTCGTGTTCACGGTGGCGCTGCTCACCCTGCGGATGAAGCGCTTCGAAGAGGGCCACGGGAGGGTGCTGAAACTCGTCGGTGGGACGGTGATGATTGCATTGGCCCTGATCCTGATTCTGAACCCGCAGTTGATGAATGACATCACGGGCACGCTGGTCGTCTTCGTGGGTTCGATCCTGCTCGCCACCGCCGTGATCCTCGTCCATCGTCGCACCCAGGCAGTCCAGTCCGGCGGAAACACTGATTAGGGGAGCGCTGAACAAAAGGCTTCGCCATTGCGAGCGAAGCGCGTCACGAACGCGCGTAGCGCGTCGAACAGCCGCAGGCCGGCCCGACAAGGCGGAGTTGGCCGGATCAGCAGCTTATGGATCGCCGCGTCGCTGCGCTCCTCGCGATGACGGCTGAATCAGCAGTTCCTTAGGCGCGATGCCAGGGATCATTCCTGCGGTCAATCCGTCACGGGTGAGCGATCGTACCGAGAACCGTGAACCCCCCGAAGTCATCCGGTTCCAGCACGACCATGTCGCCGGGCTCGGTTTGCTGGAAGGTGATGGTGTTGATGTTGCTCCGATGGCTGACCATCACCAGAGTACCGTCGCCGGAGAAGTCCCCGATACGCTCGCGCACGTCCTCCATCAGCCATTCCGCCTCGGAGGCCGGCAACACCTCGGCCAGGTTCAACGCATTCCAGCTCTCATGGTCCCCGAAGGCCGCTTCGGCAGTGTGTCGCGCGCGGCAGAATTCGCTGCTCAACACCGCATCCACGGTCACCCCCTGCTCCCGGAACCGGACGCCGAGATCCTCTGCCTGCGCCCGCCCCTCGGCACTCAGGTCCTGTTCGCTGCTGCAGTCGCCCTCCTCCGCCAGGTGCAACGACACCTCTGCAGGGGCCTCCTCTGACTGGGCATGCCGCATCATCACGACCTTGCCGCCCTCGGCCATGGCTCCCCAGAGCGCGGCATCATCCTTCGCGAGTGCGCCGTGACCGGCGGCCATCAGGGCACATCCCGTCAGGACGGCCGACACGGTGCTCATGGCCAGGGTTCTTGTCATGGTGTTGATCTCCAGTCTGCGATCAAAGGGCTGGGCTTCACTGCCAGGTTGAAAAACGTGTGGCGTCCGCGAACCGGGCCACGCTGCGGATCAAGGTATCCCTTTTGCCATGAACGCCTTGGGTATCGACGGCACAGCGGGGAAAGTATTCCGACAACAGAACCGTGGTCGCCTCCCCGGATGGGCAACCATCGGAGATCCGCCGCAGTGCGTTCACTGAATCCCGGAAGGCGCCAGGCCGGTCTGCGCCATTCTCAGGGAATATACCAGGCGCGTTTCTGCGTCTTCTCCCATCACATGCCTGCTTCAAGGATCCGATCCCATGCCATCACGCGTATTTGCCACCGCCCTCGCCA
The DNA here is from genome assembly GCA_041685565.1 of Thioalkalivibrio sp. Classification (GTDB taxonomy): domain Bacteria; phylum Pseudomonadota; class Gammaproteobacteria; order Ectothiorhodospirales; family Ectothiorhodospiraceae; genus Thioalkalivibrio. The sequence continues at coordinate 2,811 of JAWLFM010000061.1, read as the reverse complement.
GCCTCTTCGTCGTGCTGCCCCTGACGGCGGTCCATGCGGAAACCGACCGCTCGATCGAGGAGATCCTGGAACCGATCCAGCTGACCGAGCGCGTGTATTACTTCTACGGATCCATCGAGGGGCGTTCGCCGCACAATCTGGGCATGAACAACAACGTGGGCTTCGTCGTCACCGATGACGGGGTCGTGATGGTCGACAGCGGACCGAGCCATCAGGTGGCTGCCCGCATTGCCGATGCCGTCGCCGGCGTGACGGAGCAGCCGATCACCCATGTGATCAATCTCGGCAGCCAGGATCACCGCTGGCTGGGGAACGGCTGGTTTCTGGAACAGGGCGCAGAGATCGTCGCACTGCGCCGCACGGCCGAGACCCAGGAACGCTACGCCGCCTCCCACATGAACCGCTCGACCCGCAACCTCGGGGAGGAGGTGATGGCGGATACCGTGCCCACCGTGGCGCCGGAGCCCATCGATGCCGATCGCCACGCATTCGAGGTGGGCGGGGTGCGGTTCGAAATGATCTACACGGCCGATGCGCACTTCCCCGGAGACATCATGCTGCACCTGCCCGACGAGGGCGTCGTCTTCACCGGCGATGTGGTGTACACGGAGCGCCTGCTCGGCATTCAGCGCGAGTCGGATCCCGAGGGCAAGCTCGCCAACTTCCACCAGCTGGAGGCCTTGAACCCGGCCATCGTGGTCCCCGGCCACGGTGCCGCCACGGATATGGCCACCGCCCGGCGCGACACCGGGGATTACCTCGAGATCCTGGTCCGCGAGGTCCGGGCGGGAATCGAGGACTGGGAGACACTCGATGAAACCGTCGAGCGCCTTGCCGATCTGCCTCAATTCCAGCACCTCCTGCACTATGAGGCCTGGCACCGCGCCAACGTGAACCAGACCTACCTGATCATGGAGGCCCAATGATCGGCCCGACGCATCGGCTGGTCAGCCCTTGATGCAGATCATCGGTTCCACGCGCGCAACCATGCGGGCCAGGCCGGCGTCGTGGGTTGCCTGCACCACCTGGCTGACATCCTTGTAGGCACCCGGCGCCTCCTCGGCGACGCCGCGCAGGCTGGGGCTGCGGATCAGGATGCCGCGCGCGGCCAGTTCATCGACCAGTTCCCTGCCCCGCCACCGACGCGTGGCCTGGTGGCGGCTCATCGCGCGCCCGGCCCCGTGGCAGGCAGAACTGAAGGACAGCGACTCGCTTGCGGTGGTGCCGGCCAGGACATAGGAGCCTGTGCCCATGGACCCTCCGATCAGCACCGGCTGGCCCGCGGCGCGCAAGGCCTCCGGTAGCTCCGGGTGCCCGGGGCCGAAGGCCCGTGTGGCGCCCTTGCGATGCACGTAAAGCTCGCGCGCACGGCCGTCGACCAGGTGCCGCTCGACCTTGCAGGTGTTATGGGAGACGTCGTAGAGAAGCGCGAGGTCCGCTTCGGGCACGACCTCGGCGAAGACCTCCCGCGTGAGGTGGGTCAGGATCTGCCGGTTCGCCAGGGCGCAGTTGATCGCCGCACGCATGGCCCCGAGATACCGCTGGCCGACCTCGGACAGGATCGGGGCACAGGCCAGCTCCCGTTCCGGCAGATCGATGCCATGGGCCGCCGCAACCACCGCCATTTCCCGCAGGAACTCGGTACCGATCTGATGACCGAGGCCGCGCGAGCCGCAATGGATGGACACCACCACCTGGCCCTTGACCAGCCCGAAGGCCTCGGCCGTGCCCGGGTCGAAGATCTCGGTGATGTGCTGGACCTCCAGGTAGTGGTTACCGGAGCCCAGCGTCCCCATTTCATTGCGCTGGCGCTTGCGCGCCTTGTCCGACACCGCGTCCGGATCGGCACCCGTCATCCGCCCCTGCTCCTCGATCCGCTCCAGATCGGCCGGTTCCCCATACCCCCGTTTCACGGCCCAGGCCGCGCCGCCGCGAAGCATGTCCGTCATCTGACGGTCGCGCAGATGAATGCGCCCGGTACTGCCCATCCCGGCCGGAATGGCCCCAAATAGTGCCTCCGCAAGGTCATGACGGACCGCGTCGATGACGTTTCGGTCCAGCCCCGTGAGCAGGGTGCGGACCCCGCAGGAGACATCGAATCCCACGCCACCCGCCGACACCACGCCCCCCTCATCGGGATCGAAGGCCGCCACGCCACCGATCGGGAAGCCATAGCCCCAATGGGCATCCGGCATCGCATAGGATGCCTGCACGATCCCTGGCAGCCGCGCGACGTTCGAGGCCTGTTCGGCGACCTTGTCATCCATATCCTGAATCAGACCCGCGTCGCCATAGAGGATCGCGGGGACCCGCATGCCCTCACGGGGCTCCAGTCTCCAAGCCGTCTCCGACAGTTGCGTGAATCGGTTCAGATCCATGACGCTACACCTCCGATTTGGGGGCGCGTGCGCAACCGGCCGGTCAGATGTCCAGTACGCACTGCGCGAACCATCGGCCGTCGACGGACCGACCGACCGCGAGCTGGGTGAATGTCGCGCCCTTGATCTCGACCGCGGGTTGATGCCGCCCGACGTCCACCCGCTCACCCCAGGCCTCCGCCTGCAGGTCGTCTCCGTCGATCTGCACCCGGAAGCGCGAGAACAACCGGCCGCCGACTGCCATCTCGTAGACGATGCTGTTCATGAAATCGTAGAGGAGAAACTCGGGGTCTGATGCCGAACAGGCGAATTGCATCCTTTCGACAGGTCTGACCTCGAAGGGCTCGACCACCACCGCCGTCAGGCCTTCCGCTGCCGCGGCGAAGGCCTCCGCCAGCGTCGCCCCGTACCCGCGGACACCCATGTCCGCCCG
>JAWLFM010000291.1:0-3343 GCA_041685565.1 Thioalkalivibrio sp. | reverse complement strand
GTTTCCGGACCTGCGCCCTGTGACCGCCTGACGCCACTCGGCGCATAGACAAGGAAACCCGCGAATACGTCGTTGCGATCCGGCCCATAGTAGTTCCGCCAGGTGTTCCGGATCAGACGGGAGCGCGTGGTCCAGCCGCCGCCGCGGAGTACACGGGTCTGCCCGAACAGGGGCATGGAATAGTCGCGGTACATGTCCGGGGTGAACGCAGGGTAGGGCGCAAACACGGTGTCGGTCCATTCCCAGGCATTGCCGAGCATCTGCCGGCAGCCGAAGGCGCTGTCGCCCGCGGGCAGGGCCGCGACATCGATGGTGCCCAGTGCCCTGCCGTCGAGGTTCGCGCGGCTTGGATCGGGCGGCGCATCGCCCCAGGGGTAGCGGCGCTTCACCGGTGCCAGGGTGTCTCCCTCCGCACTCGGTTCGCCGGCCGCCGCGACCTCCCATTCCAGTTCGGTGGGCAGGCGTCGGCCCGCCCAGCGGCACCAGGCCTTCGCCTCGTGCCAGCTGACGTGGATCACCGCCGCATCCGGAGGCAACGGCTCCCAGCGATCAAAGTGCCGCCACTCCCAGCCCCCGGTCCCCCTGCGCCAGTACACCGGATGCTCCAGATCGGCGGCGGTCCGCCATTGCCAGCCCTCCGGGTCCCAGAACTCCGGGCGCCGGTAGCCGCCCTCTTCGACGAAGGCCGCGAAATCGCTATTGCTGACGGCGGCCCGGGCAATCCGGAAGGGCTGGACCGGTACCGCGTGGCCCCATTTCTCATTGTCGAAGGCGAAGCCGTCCTCCGGTCGAGCGCCGAGAACGAACGTTCCGCCCGGAATCTCGACATCCGCCTCGAGTCCCCCGGCCTGCCAGGCGGCATCTGCCGGCGCGCCGATTCCGGGAGCGGGGTAGGCGAGGGTCTGGCGGGTGTAGGTGAAGGCCTCGGTGTGCATGTCCTCATGGAACACGGCGTACTGGGTCAGGTAGTCCCGCTGGGGGTCCGGTCCGTCGTTGGCAAGGTGCTGGCGGACGCGCTGCAGCACGGCGTCCATGTAGTCGAGGGTCTGGTCCAGCGGGGGCAGAGGCAGGTCCCAGCGGGTGTCATGGGCGATGCCGATCGAGTCGTAGAGGCGGTCCACGTCCGGGCGGCCCGGTGCCTCGCCCAGATGCTGGCGCAGTACCCAGTATTCATGGAAGTAGGCGGCATGACCGATCTCCCAGCGCAGGGGATTCACCGTGGGCAGCCTCGGACCCATCAGCTGTTCCGCGTCCAGCCCCTCGATCAGGGTCAGGGTGCGGGCGCGGGCGTCCTCCATCTGCGCGATCAGTTCGCGCGGGTCGGGCAGGTGCACGTTCCAACCTCCTGCGTTACCTTGCAACCGCAAACGTTCGCACAACATGGACCCTCAATGCGAGTACACCTGATTACGCCAGCGCCATCCCGGGCCCGCGGCGGCAACTGGACGACCGCTGCCCGCTGGGCCAGCATCCTGCGCGGCCTCGGGCACCGGGTCCGCGTGACACGGGACTACCACGGGGAACCCGCCGACCTGATGGTGGCGTTGCACGCGTGGCGCAGCGCGGACGCCATTGCGCGCTTCGCGAACGAGCATCCGTCGCGGCCGCTGGTGGTCGCACTGACCGGTACCGATGCCTATCGATTCATCCACAGTCACCCCGTGCCGACCCTGCGTTCGATGCAACTCGCCCACGTGCTGGTGGGTCTGCACGATCTGATCGACGAGGTCGTTCCGCCCGAGCATCGCGGCAAGCTGCGGGTGATCCACCAGTCCGCGCCGCCGGGGTTGCCGCGCCGGCCGGCCAAGCGCAGTTTCCGGGTCTGCGTGGCCGGTCACCTGCGCGAGGAGAAGGATCCCCTGCGCCCGGCGTATGCGGTGCGTGACCTGTCACCCTCCAGCCGGTTGCGGGTCGAGCACTTCGGTGCCGCGCACACGCTGGACTGGACAGAGGCGGCGCAGGCGGAGACGGCGGCCAATCCGCGCTACCGATGGTACGGAGATGTGCCCCACCATCGGCTGCGCCAGGCCTTCGCACGTGCGCACTTCCTGGTGCTGCCATCGCGGATGGAGGGTGGTGCGAACGTGATCGGGGAGGCCATCATGGCCGACCTGCCGGTGATCGCCTCGCGGATTCACGGTTCTGTCGGCCTGCTGGGCGAGGACTATCCCGGCCTCTATCCCGTGGGCGACACGCAGGCCCTGCGGAACCTGTTGCTGGCCGTGGAGGCAGAGCCCGATCTTCGCGAACGCCTGCGCGAGACCTGTCGCGGTCTGAGGCCTCTGTTCGATGTGGAGCGCGAACGCCGGAACTGGGCGGAACTCCTGCATCAGATCACTCCCTGATCCCAAGCCGACCCCGAACCCGTAGGGAAACCCTGATCAATCCGTCATCGCGAGGAGCGCAGCGACGCGGCGATCCATAATGCTTTGAATGCACATGCGCCGTTTGGATTACTCGCTTCGCTCGCAATGACGAAGACTTTTGTTCAGCGCTTCCGTAGGGGCACCCTCCATGGCGAGGTTCACCCGTGGGACAGGCCCCAACCGGTGAACCCCGACGTCTTCGGGCTCAGAGAATGTATCCGCGCTCGTTGTGCAGCGTCAGGTCCAGGCCCTCGACCTCCTGCTCTTCCGGGACACGCAGGCCGATCACCCTATCGATGATCTTGAGGATGACGAAGCTGAGGACACCGGTATAGACAATGGTGATCACCACGCCCAGGAACTGTGCCCAGACCTGGCCGCCGAGGGTCATCCCGGCCTCCAGGCCCACGCCGCCCAACGCGGAGTGTACGAACACACCGGTCAGGATCGCACCGATGATCCCACCCACCGCATGCACCCCGAACACGTCGAGTGCGTCGTCGTAGCCCAAGGCCCGCTTCAGGCTGGTTGCGGCGAAGAAGCAGCCCACCCCGGAGAGAAGGCCGATGGCCATGGCACCCATCGGACCCACGGAGCCCGAGGCCGGTGTGATCGCCACCAGTCCGGCGATCGCACCCGTCGCGATACCGAGTACCCCCGGCTTACCGCGCAAGGTCCATTCCGTGAACATCCATGCCAGTGCCGCAGTCGCGGTGGCCACCTGGGTGACCAGCATGGCCATGCCGGCGCTGCCGTCCGCCGCCACGGCAGAACCCGCGTTGAAGCCGAACCAGCCCACCCAGAGTAACGACGCACCCACCACCGTCAGGGTCAGGTTGTGCGGCGGCATGTGCGCGGACGGGAAGCCCTTGCGCTGACCGATCATGACCGCGGCGACCAGGCCCGCGATGCCCGCGTTGATGTGAACCACGGTGCCGCCGGCGAAATCCAGCACGCCCATGTCCCAGAGCAGGGCC
>JAWLFM010000290.1:0-3347 GCA_041685565.1 Thioalkalivibrio sp. | reverse complement strand
GAGATCACGCTGATCGAGGTCCTCCGCCCGTCCGCTTCTGGGCCGGTGGGCAGCCTGCTGGGGCGGTCGAACGGGACCGAGTCCATTCAAGCGAGCGCAACGACGGTGCTGCAAGCGGACGATCTCCTGATCGTGCAGGGGAGCGCAGGCGACGTGGCGGCCGCGGCGGCGTTCTGGAACCTGGGCGTTCAACCGGTGAGTGGGGAGGATGAGGACGCGCTGATCACGGAGGAGATCGGGCTGGCCGAAGTGCTGCTACGGCCGCGGTCATCGCTGCTGGGCAAGACGATCGTGGAGACTGATTTCGGTCGCCGCTTTAACCTCACGGTGCTGGGCATCAACCGGCCGGGCACCGACGGGCTGCTCGACCTCAAGACCACTCCGCTCCGCTTTGGCGACATTCTGCTCGTCCAGGGCGCCTGGAAGGACATCCTCGCGCTGCGCGGTCAGCCGAGAGACTTCGTGGTTATGGGGCAGCCGGAACAGATGATCGGGGCGCCGCAGCGCGCGAAGGCGGGCCTGACGCTGCTGGTGATGGGGGCGATGGTGGTCCTCCTGGTCACCAACGTCCTGCCGGTGGCGACGGCGAGCTTGTTAGCGGCCCTGACCGTGGTGCTGACCGGCTGCCTGACGATGGACGAGGCGTACCGGGCGATCGATTGGAGGAGCCTGGTGCTGATCGCTGGCATGTTGCCCCTGAGCCTGGCCATGGAGAAGGTCGGCGTGATCGACCTGGCCGCGCGAGGGTTGATCAGCAGCCTCGGCAGCCTGGGGCCGCTGGCGGTGCTGGCCGGGCTGTTCCTGTTGACGTCGGCCTTCACGCAGGTGCTGTCTAACACGGCCACCACCGTCCTCATCGCGCCGGTCGCCCTGGCAGCGGCTCAGGCGCTGGACGCGCGGCCGTACGCGTTTGTGATGGCGGTGGCGGTCGCAGCCTCGATGGGCATGGCGTCGCCGGTCGCCTCGCCGGTCAATACGCTGGTGATGGGCGCGGGGGACTATCGCTTTTCCGACTATCTGAAGGTAGGCGGGCCGCTGATCCTGCTCCTCTTCGCGGTCTCGACGGCTGTCCTGCCCCTGCTCTGGCCGTTCTAGGGGGGGAACGCCGTTGCGGGGTCAGGGCGGACCTCAGGATGTGCTCTCTGGCCGATACCACTGACCCAGCGGCGCGCCGGCGTTGGCGGTGATCCTGAGGCGGAAGGCGGCGGCGGGCCCGGCTTCCCGGTCCAGCTAATCTGGATGGGACAGCGTTCGCCGCCAGCGCCGCTTCGCACCGCCCCCTGGGCAGCGGACTTCCTAAACGCTGGGCAGGTGGCCCTCGCCCTCATTCCGTGTCGTCATCCGGCCGCGGCTCGGGGAACGTCAGCTGCTGAGGGCCCTCGGGCCTCTGGGGATCAAAGGGGCGCGGCACGAGCCCGTTGGCGGTCAGGCCGTCGAGCCGATTGATGCTTCGCATAATCTCGGGCACGCAGTAATCAGCCACCTGTTCGCGAATCTGCAGGCCGTTGAACCGCAGGATCGACCACCCCAGCCCGGTGAGATCATTGTTCCGCCTGTTGTCCAGTGGAATCCGCTCGGGGTCAGCGTGCCACGAATCGCCGTCGGTCTCCACGTCCAGCTTGCCAGCACGACAGAAGATGGCAAAGTCCAGGGCGTAGAACCGCCTCTGCACGGGAACGAAGTATTGCCGCTGGGCCACGATTCCCTGCCGCTTCAGCTCCGCCCAGAGCTCGTCCTCCAGCGGGCTCTCGTCGTAGAGATCATTGATCTCCTCGGCTGTGACGAGCTTCGTCCAGGTGGTAGGGATGAAGACGATGCGCCGAAAGCGCAGGCTGGGAATCGGCTCAGCGAGCTCCATAAGCGGGGCCAGGATCAGCTGGTAGTAGCGTTTGTTGGTCTGGTCGTTGATCGGCTCGCTTGGGAAGAGCTCCCATCGGAGGGCCTTCCTCACCTCCAGGACACGGGCTATGTAGCGCACGCGGTAGGCATCTCCCCCAAATGCCTTCGGCTGATAGAAGGCAAGCCATTCCGGCGGCCAGCGCCCCTTGAGGAAGCGCTCCACACTGTAGACCGGGATGCGATACCAGTGCTGGTCGCGCGCGATCGCCAGATCGTCCGGCGTGTTGACGATCGCGACCAGGACCTCGCCGCGAAGCGATGGTCGTACAGGTGCCTTCGATGCTCGTGCCATGGGCCCTCCCCTATCCCTCGCGCCCTCGCCAATCGCGACAACAGACAAACCCCGACTGCCAGCCAAGTAACTTGGTGTCGGCCCGCCCGCCGACCAGTGGACATCCGATGGCTCGCATGATAGTCTGGCTTCACCCCAGGTCAAGCGAACAGACCACTCTTCCCGAAGCCCCGACCTAACGGAGGTTTCGTCAGCAGCTCCTGCCAGAGGCTCCTGAACCACCGTTCTGCCCTGCGCCTGAGACGCCCAGGGCTCTTGGCGGGCTTCGGGCCTCACTTGCCACATGAGATCTGAAGGTTGCCCGCTGGCCACAACTACGTATCTATCGTGGTAGTGCGCCCCCTCTGGTCAGGCAGTCCTGTATCCCTCGGGCGGGCCGAGCTTCAAGAGAAGATCGCATCACTCCCTATTCTCGATTAAATCGTCACAGTACCCGTGTCCGTACAGCCCCATTGGGATCGCTCAAGCAGCAAGGCGTGGGCAACATCGAGGTCCGATCCTCCACGATAAGCACATCAGGGCGGTACCGCTGCACCGCTCGGCGCTCCCACGGCACTCACGGTGCCGACGCGGACGCCACGGCCATCGCCACACGCCGATTCCACCCGCAGTACACCGGTGACCAGATCAGCGCGGGACCCCGCGTCTGAACACCCTGTCCTTGGATGCTCATTCGGCAGGGAGATATCCGCAGAAGAAACCCGATGACCGACCCTTACTCATGGCGCGTCATCGTGGCGCGCAGCTTGTGCGCTGAGGCCGGCGACGCTACAATCCAGCTGTCCACGCCGGCTTGAGATCTGGAGCCATCAAGGAGGGACCATCTGTACCCTCATCCAGCGGACGAGGAGGACGTCACCCTGAGAGAGGCGGGCATGGCCATCGTGGGGAGGCCGATTCTGGCCGTGGGTCAGGGGGCCCGATGGGCTCGACCGTGAGGAGACAATCGATGGCCGCGACCACGTTGCTCTCCCCGGTTCGTCAACGCGCACTGCAATGCGGTCATGGTATTGGAGCAGGGCCGGGCTGGGAACTACCTTTCGACCGCTGGCTGAACGAGAGGATGTGGGTGGCGGAGTCGGCGGTGGAGGAGAACGTGCAGTGGGGCGCGGCGCCAGCGTGATGCCAGATGGTCGGCACCGGGATCTTCAACACG
>JAWLFM010000289.1:0-3347 GCA_041685565.1 Thioalkalivibrio sp. | reverse complement strand
GGCACGTGCAGGAATCGTGGACCCATTGCAAACTGGCCCAACACCGCGCCGGCGCTTCTGGCGCAGCGATCGGGTGCCGAACCCTCCGCATGGCCACCAGGACGAGACGTGTCATTTCCTGAGCATCGGGACTAGAATTTCCAGGGATGGGCCGACACGGGGAGCCGGGTCCGGTGCCACTCCTGCCTGCCGCTCTGTGGCCGAAAACGGCGGGACGCCGATGCGAAGCGGCGCGAGGAGTGCCCGAGGCGGGCAGAACCCCGAAGAACCGCAGGGCGATGAGCCCGACGGGCAACTCTCTCGAGGAGACAAATACCATGAGCATCAAGCGTCGTGATTTCCTGAAACTGGGTCCTGCCGCCGCGGCGGGCGCGAGTATTCTGGCGGCCCCCGCCATCGTCAAGGCCCAGGAACGCTTCAACTGGCGCATGACCACGACCTGGCCCTCCGGCCTGCCGTTCTTTCAGACCGGGCCGGGAAGCGCTACCGATTTCGCCAAACGCGTGGAGGAGATGTCCGACGGGCGCATCCGCATTCGGGTCTATGCAGCCAACGAGCTCGTACCCGCCTTCGAGGGCTTCGATGCCGCGTCTGCCGGTCGTCAGGTGCAGATGAACCACGGCTGCGCCTACTACTGGGCCGGGAAGTCCTTCGCTGCCCAGTACTTCACCACCGTGCCGTTCGGCATGACCTTCCAGGGTCACAATGCCTGGATGAACGAAGGCGGCGGCTACGAACTCTATGAAGAGGTCTACCAGCCCTTCGACCTGGTGCCGCTGGTGGTGGGCTGTACCGGCGTCCAGCCCGTGGGATGGTTCCGCGATCCGGTGGAAAACCTGAGCGACTTCCGGGGCCTGAACATCCGCATGCCCGGCCTCGCGGGCGACATCTACAATGCGATCGGCGCGAACGCCCGACTGCTGCCCGGCGGCGAACTCTTTGCCGCCCTGGAGCGCGGGGCCATCGACGCAGCGGAATGGGTCGGCCCCTATTCCGACCGGTCGCTGGGCCTGCATAATGCCGCCAAGAACTACTACTCCTCCGGCTGGCACGAGCCCGCCACCAGCACCGAGGTGGTGGTCAACCGCAAGGCCTGGGATTCACTGCCGGACGATCTCAAGGCGATCCTGCGCAATGCCGCGGCCGCCTGTAACATCACCTCGCATGTCTGGCTCGAGGCCCGCAATGCCGACGCCCTGGACGACCTGATCAACAACCACGGGGTCAACTTCGGGCCGCTTCCCGACGACGTCATCCGGGCCCTGCTCGAGGCCACCCGGGATATCCTCAGTGAAAATGCCGCCAAGGATCCGCTGGTGCGCCGCGTCCACGAGAGCTACTTCAGGTTCAAGTCCCGTCACGACCGCTGGCAGCAGAACTCGGAGACGGCCTTCCAGACCCAGATCCGCGATCTCGGACAGACCATACTGAGTTGACCGGCACGCCGGCCGCAGGAGGCCAGCCCCTGGCCGATGGGTTTCCCGGCGCCGCATCGGCGAGAGGGCTCGCCTCCTACACGGGGCGGCCAATGCGGCGCTTGCGTGATGATCAGGTGGGAAAATGAAGCCACCTTGTTCAAAGGGTGAGAGGATGAAGCGAGCGCTGCTCCGAATCGAAAAATGGCTGGGGATACTGACCGGCCTCTCCGGGATCCTGTCGGGGCTGGGCATGGTGCTGATGATCGTGCTGGTCTTCGGCAACATGTCGGCGCGCTACCTCTTCGGAACGGGAGCCGTCTGGCTGCAGGAACTGGAGCTCTATCTGCTCGCCTTCACGGTGATGACGGGCTTCGCCTACGCCATGCGCCACGATGACCACGTACGCATCGACGTCTTCTCCAGTCATCTGAACCGCATCGGCAGGCTCTGGCTGGACAGCTTCACGATGCTCGCGGTCGCGATCCCGATCTCGGTGCTGATCCTCTACTACGCCTGGCCCTACATGGCCGTGTCGTACGAGCGCGGCGAGGGCTCCCCGAACGCGGGCGGCATGCCCTGGCTGTTCCTGCCCAAGGCGATGATCCTGGTTGGTTTCACGCTGGTGCTTACCGAGGCCCTGCGCCAGGCCCTGGCCGGCGGGCGGCGCCTGCTCTTCCACTATCGGCGCCCGCGCCGAAACCCCGAATCCGCCAGGGAAGCCTGACCCATGCCATTGGAATATATTGCCTTGATGATGGTGGGCGCCTTTTTCGTGCTGGTGCTCACGGGAATGCCCGTGGCCTTTGCGATCGCCGCGGTGGGCTTCGTCTTCGGTTTCATCGGCTTCGACGGCTGGCTGTTCGAACTGCTTCCCTCGCGCATCTACGGAACCATCAGCAACTACACCCTGCTGGCCATTCCGCTGTTCGTGTTCATGGGCGTGATGCTGGACAAGACGCGGGTTGCCGAACGCATGCTGGAGGTCATCGGCTATGCCAGCGGCGCCCTGCCCGGCGGCATGGCCCTGGCGGTGATCGCGGTGGGGGTGCTGCTGGGTGCGGCAACCGGGATCGTCGGCGCGGCGATCGTGACCCTGACCCTGATCGCGCTGCCCACCCTGCTGCGGCGCGGCTACAAGCGTACCGTGGCCTGCGGCACCATCTGCGCAGCAGGGACACTGGGACAGATCATCCCACCCAGCCTGGTCCTGCTGGTGCTCGCGGACACCATGAACCTCTCGGTGGGCAGTCTCTTTGCCGCGGCACTGATGCCCGGCCTGATGCTGGCCGGCCTCTATGTCCTCTACCTGATGACCCTGGCCTGGTTCTACAGCGCCGACGTCCCCGCAATCGCTGCCGCCGAGCGGGCGCAGATGAGCAAGCGCCAGATCGTGAAGGATCTCTTCACCGCCGTGCTCCCTCCGGGGCTGCTGGTGGCGGCGGTCCTCGGCTCGATCATCGCCGGCATCGCCGCACCCACCGAGGCGGCCGCAGTCGGCGCGGTCGGCGCAGTGGTCGTTGCCCTGCTGATGCGCCGGCTCAGCTGGCCGGTCTTCAGCGAAGCCGTGATGTCGACGGTGCGCGTCACCGCGATGGTGTTCTTCGTGCTGATCGCCTCGCAGGTCTTCGCGCTGGCCTTCCGCGGGCTCGACGGCGAGTTCCTGATCGAGGCCATGTTCAACTGGGTACCCGGCGGGGCCTACGGGACCCTGCTGTTCATCCTGCTCCTGATCTTCCTGCTCGGCTTCTTCCTGGAATGGATTCAGATCACCTACATCGCGGTGCCGCTGTTCCTGCCCTTCCTGGCCGGCTACCCCGAGTTCTCGCTGGTATGGATCGCGATCCTGATCGCGATGAACCTGCAGACCTCCTTCCTGACGCCACCCTTCGGCTGGTCGCTGATCTTCATGAAGGGGGTGGCCCCACCGGA
>JAWLFM010000288.1:0-3347 GCA_041685565.1 Thioalkalivibrio sp. | reverse complement strand
CCGCCCCAGGGTCCGAATGCCCGCTCTCCGAGGATGGGATAGAACAGACTGCTAATGCGCATGGGAAGTTTATGCCGGTAGGCAAAGTAGCCGATCGCCAGGCCCGGCATGGCAAAGATCGTCCAGGTATGCAGGCCAAAGTGGTAAAGCGCGATGGTCATGGCATCGCTGGCGGCCCTCTCCGATCCCGGCGGCACCCCTTCAAAAGGCGGGTGCGCGAAATGGGAAATCGGTTCTGCTACGCCCCAGAACATCAGGATCGTGCCAATGCCTGCGGCGAACAGCATGGTGAACCAGGTCAGATTGGAGTAATCGGGACGGCTGTCATTCTCTCCCAGTCGGATGTTGCCATAACGGCTGACCGCCAGGCCAAGCAGGAAGATCAACAGGGAGCTCACGGCGAGAATATAGAACCAGCCCAGGTGACGAGCCACCCAGCCAGTCAGCCCCCCGAAACTCTCGGCAACGGCTTCGTCGTACGGCACGGCCAGCACGACGAAAAGCGCGGCTATCCCGGCCGAGGTGAAAAAAACTTCCGGTTTGGCCTGCAGTCCCAACCGATGTTGCAGACGTTGCAGCACATGCGCCTCCGTTGTGATGGAGCGGACAGCGGCAGCCCGCAGCCAGCGGTTACTCTATGAATTCGGGCTCGACCTCGGTTTCCGGCGCAATGCGTTCGACCTTGATCTTCGCGATGCCCAGGTTGTTGCTGTAGAACAAATCCCGCATGCCCCATAGTGGACATCCGGGAAACAGGGTGACGTCATTGACGAACAGACTCAGCATCCCGGTGCGCGAGCTGACGATGGTGGCATCGGACCCGATATCGATGGGCCGCCCGCGCCCGACGCCAGCGAGCAGCCGAAGCAGCGGCCGGTCGGGGCGTCGTCTGAGGAAACGGCTTCGACGCATGATGCCGGGCAGACCGATCTCCTTCTGTTCCAGTCCGTCGGGCGTGGCCGGGAATCGGGCATCGGACCAGCCTTGCCAGGCGACCACTCGGACACGGTAGCGCTCGCCGGGGTGGAGCTCAATGCCCGTCGGGCAAAGGAAATCGCGCGTTTCGAGATAGGCCGTGCGGCTTTCTCCAGGCGCGAGGCGAATCGGAGCGGCCAGCGTGGCAACGTCCATCCCCTTGAAGCAGAAACGGCAGTGAAGCCAGCTTCCAACCTTGAGCGGCAGGTACATTGCCAGCGCGATAAGGCGCACGAAGAGCGCATGCGCCAGATCCGGAACGCCCGTGGCGGACAGCCGCTCGAGACACCGGCCGCCCGCCAGCCAGGATGAGCGGGCCGCCCAGACGAGGATCCGGCTCCCTGTCGGACGTGCGCGTGCACCATCGAGGGTAGAGGCCCAGCCGGCGCTCGCCAGCGCGTTCTGCCGGCCCTTGAGGAACTGTCGGAATCCTGTCAGGACGCAAATCAGTCCTCCGATCGCCACGCCATACGGCCAGAGGGGCTGTGGGGAGAAGACCCCGGATTCGGCCACCGACAGGTGGCGGAGAGCGTCAAAACCCGCGCGCAGGAAGAGAAGGACCAGCGTGAGCGTCAGCGGCAGCAACAGGAAGTAGCAAAGTTGGCGCAGCCTCGTCACTGAGTGGCAGTGCCGCATGGCACTCTGCCAGATGTCGTTGACCGCCAGGGTCGGCTCGCCATGCACGTTCGTGCTGAGGTTGTGCGGCGAGTAACGGTCGGTCCCCTGCGCGATGCGCTCCCGAACCGTGGGGTGGACGCGCACTCCCCCGGTCGTGTACTGGCGCCGGATATCTTCCAGGAAGCGCGGGGTGTAGCGGTAAAACGCGGCTGGGCCGCTGCGGGAGTCGTAGAGCCGACCATGTACGTTGGCGTCCTGCCGGATCGCTTCGATGGCCTGCGGATGGAAGCGCAGCCGAGCATCCTCGGCTTTGGTTCCCGCATCGAGAGCGGTGACGCGTTCGACCATCCACTGCAGCGCCACACTGGCCATCTGCGACTTGGGGTAACCGCCGCCGACGTTCGAGTGCATTCCCGCGAACCAGACCTGCTCGATGCGTGCGCCGCTCGCGGGTTCCAGGCGCTCGTCCCACATCACCGGGTGAAATGTCTTGCGCGCGTCGTCGATCGCAAGGGCGTGGCAACCGTGCGTCACCCGGCGGCTGAGGATCCGGTCGCGAAAACTGTATTCGATCACGAGGTCGATGGCATCCCGAAGCTCATCGAACGGCACCCCCATGGCGTCGACCGTGTCCCAAACCCCGACGAAGCGGATCGGTGGCCGCCGGGCATCGACGTCATTGTCCGGCGCATCCGGCTCCAGCTTGCGCGCGTATCGAAGGCAAAAGCGTTCCGTAAACTGGGGGTAGAAGTGGCTGCGGCGATAGGCGCAGTAGGCGGCGCGTATCCGCTGGTCCAGCTCGGTTTCCGAGTCGCACTGCGCGAGGTCGAGAATTCCGCATCGGGTGATCAGCCCGGCCAGCAGGCGTACCGTGAAGGCGCCGCGGCTGAATCCGAACAGATGGATGCGGTCGCCGGGTTCCCAGTTCCGCACGAGAAAGTCGTACAGACTGCGGACGTTCCGTGAAAGGCCCCAGCCAAAGGCACCGCCCACGAGTCGGAATGGTTTGACACCTTGAGTGCCAACTCCGTCGTCATAGCAGAGAAGCTGGCCCCGGTCATGGTCCAGCGCCTGGTAGAGCTTCCAGACGTTCGTTTCGTGGCCGACCCCGCCCTTGTTCGCCGTGCCGTCCGAGAGCAGTACGATGTTCCTCGCCATGACGCGTCCTCCCTTGTCCTGTGGCGGCCCATCGACGCCGCTCTGCTGTTCCCTGCATCCGGAAGCCTATCGCTCCCGCGACCCGCACCTCGCTTCAACCCACTGACGACCCCTGCGAATCCACCACCTGGCCTTGGGGGCGTCGACGAAGCGGGGGGCGCGGGTCAGGGCGACTGGCTCTGTGCCTTCCTGCTTCTTGCGGAGTGTGCAGTCATGAGCCTATGTGAGCCGGTGCAGGGTTGCAAAGTCGAGTTTGGTCGCAGGGGCTGCCTCCACGGCCTGTTCGGCGTGGCCGCTTGTGCCGACGATCACCCCAGGATAAAGACCACGCAGGCGGCGGTGAGCGCCCCCATCACGCCGTTGAAGATCCGCCAGGCGCGCGGCGTGTCGAGCCAGCGGCCGATCGCCGTGCCGAAGCCCGCCCAGAGGGCGATACAGGGCAGCGCCACCAGCTCGGCGAAACCGGCCAGCAGCAGCGCGTTGACCAGGGTGTCACCCTCGCTGGGCAGAAAGCCCGCCATCAGCGCCAGCCCCATCACCCAGGCCTTGGGGTTGGCAAACTGGAAGGCTGCCGCCTGCCAGACGTTCAGCGGCCG
>JAWLFM010000060.1:0-13890 GCA_041685565.1 Thioalkalivibrio sp. | reverse complement strand
AGCCCGAAGGCGAAGCCGGTGTAGCGCTCCGCGTCGATGCCAACGTGCGCGAATACGTTCGGGTGCACCATGCCGCAGCCCATGACCTCCAGCCACCCCGTATGCTTGCAGACCCGGCAACCCTCGCCCCCACAGTGGACGCACTGGATGTCCACCTCGGCGGAGGGCTCGGTGAAGGGGAAGTAGGACGGACGGAAGCGGGTCTGCAGATCGTCACGTTCGAAGAAGGCCTGCAGAAAGGAAGCGAGCACCCCGCGCAGATCGGCGAAGGTCACGCCCGTGTCCACGTACAGCCCCTCGACCTGGTGAAACATGGGGCTGTGGGTCAGGTCGGAATCGCAGCGGTACACCCGCCCCGGCGCGATGATCCGCAGCGGCGGCCGCTGCTGCTCCATGGTCCGGATCTGGACCGGCGAGGTGTGCGTACGCAGCACCCGGTGGGCATCGAAATAGAAGGTGTCGTGCATCGCCCGGGCCGGATGCTCTTCGGGAATGTTCAGGGCCTCGAAGTTGTGGAAGGCGTCCTCGACCTCGGGACCCTCCGCCACCCGGTACCCCATGCCGGCGAAGAATGCCTGAATCCGGTCGATGGTCTGCGTCACCGGATGCAGACCTCCGATCGCGGTACGCCTGCCGGGCAGGCTGACGTCCACGCGCTCCTCCCGCAGCTTGCGTTGGACCTCGGCCCTGGCCAGTTCCTGCTGGCGCAGCTCGATCAGCCCGGACAACCGTTCCTTGGCGTCATTGACCGCCTGACCGGCCCGGGGCCGCTCCGCAGCCGGCAACCGTCCCAGCTCCTTCAGTTGGGCGGTCAGCACACCCTTCTTGCCGAGGTAACGGACCCGCAGGGCGTCGAGGCCCGCCAGGTCGGAGGCGGCCTGGATTCCTTCCTCGGCCTCCGCCACCAGCCTATCCAGTTGTTCCACGTCGGATTTCTCCACGATGCACGGGCCGCTCCCGCACGGGGCTGCCGGTGATCAGATTTCTGTCCCATAAAAAAGGGAGGGGGCACAGCACCCCTCCCTTCGGTTACGACCGGCTGGCGTACTCGCCGCGAGGCGGGGCCGCCCACACCCATGCAATCAGCCGAGGCTTACCGGGCCAGGGGAGACGTGCACGGTGCGCGCGGGTGGGGCATCGGCACCAGGAACGTCGCCAATTACGCCGCCAGCGCCGTCCTTGCCTTGTCGGCGATCTTGCCGAACGCCGCGATGTCGTGCACCGCGAGATCGGCGAGGACCTTGCGGTCGATTTCGATCCCGGCCTTGTTCAGCCCATTGATCATGCGGCTGTAGGACATATCGAACTGACGCGCCGCCGCATTGATGCGGACGATCCAGAGGGCGCGGAACTGGCGCTTCTTCTGGCGGCGGTCGCGGTAGGCATACTGGCCCGCCTTGGTGACGGCCTGCTTCGCGACCCGGAAGACCTTCCTGCGGGCACCGTAGTAGCCCTTGGCCTGGTCCATGACCTTCTTGTGACGTGCGTGTGCGGTGACGCCGCGCTTGACTCGTGGCATATCGGTTCTCCCCGGTTAGCTATGCGGCAGCATCTGGCGGATGGACGCGACATCGTTGTCGTGAATCATCGCCGCGCCACGCAGGTGACGCTTACGCTTGGTGGATTTCTTGGTCAGGATGTGGCTGCGGTGCGACTGCGCCCGCTTGAACCCACCCGAACCGGTCTTGGCGAAGCGCTTTGCGGCGCCTCGGTTGGTCTTCAGTTTCGGCATTTTCCTCTCCAGCTAGGGGATCGTTGCCCTTCGGCACGATCGTTTATGAAAGACCCGCGGGTATACCGGGACCCGCCGGTCCTTGTCGTGGCCTGCGCACTCCGGGCCGTTATCGCTTCTTCGCGGACATCACCATGATCAGTTGCCGGCCTTCCATCTTGGGCCGCTGCTCGACCACCGCGATGTCGGACAGGTCCGACTCGATCCGGTCGAGCAGTTCGCCACCCAGTTCCTGGTGGCGCATTTCGCGGCCGCGGAACCGGATGGTGACCTTACCCTTGTCACCGGCCTCCAGGAAGCGCGTCAGATTCCGAAGCTTGACCTGGTAGTCGGCCTCGTCGGTACCCGGCCGGAATTTCACTTCCTTGACCTGAACCTGCTTCTGGTTCTTCTTGGCCGCCTGCGCCTTCTTGGCCTGTTCGAACTTGAACTTGCCGTAATCCATGATCCGGCACACCGGAGGATCCGCATTGGGCGAAATCTCCACCAGATCCATGCCCCCTTCCAGGGCCATTCCCAGGGCCTCTTCCGTCTTCACGACACCCCGGTTCTCCCCTTCGGCATCGATCAGGCGAATAGTCGGGCAGATGATCTGCTCGTTCATTCGAACACTCTTGGCTCCGCTAATAGCCTTATTCTCCAGTCAGCTTGATCGGCAATCAGTTGCTACGGCCTGCAATCTCGGCATCGAGCCGCGAGGACAGGGCATCCAGCCCCATGCTCCCGAGGTCTTCGCCGGAGCGCGTGCGCACAGCAACGGTATTGGTTTCCATCTCCCGGTCCCCAAGGACCAGCAGATAAGGTACGCGTTTAAGCGTATGCTCGCGAATCTTAAAGCCGATCTTCTCGTTTCTCAAGTCGAGATCGGCCCTCAGACCCTTTTGCCGCAAGGCCTCGAGGACTTCGCGGCCATACGAATCCTGGCGCTCGGTGATGGTCAGGATGGCCACCTGCACGGGAGCGAGCCACAGCGGAAACAGGCCCGCATAGTGTTCGATCAGCACCCCGAAGAAACGCTCCAGAGACCCGAACAGGGCCCGGTGGATCATGATCGGGCGCTTGCGCTCGTTACTCTCCGACACGTATTCCATGTCGAAGCGCTCGGGCAGGTTGAAATCCAGCTGCACCGTTGAGCACTGCCACTGGCGGCCGATTGCGTCGCGAATCTTGATGTCGATCTTGGGACCGTAGAAGGCGCCGCCGCCCTCATCCAGTGTGTATTCCAGCCCCTTCTTCTCGAGCGCGGAACGCAGCGATTCCGTTGCATGATCCCAGATCGCGTCGGAACCGACCGCATCTTCGGGTTTTGTCGAAAGATTGATATCGAAGTTATTGAAACCAAAGGCCTCCAGCAACTCCAGCGTCAATTCGAGCACCCCGATGATCTCGGACTCGATCTGGTCCTCCCGGCAGAAGATATGGGCATCGTCCTGGGTGAAGCCGCGAACCCGCATCAGCCCGTGCAGCGCCCCGGACATCTCCCGCCGGTACACCGTACCCATCTCGCCCCAGCGCAAGGGCAGGTCCCGGTAGGAGTGCAGCCGGTCCTTGTACACCAGCACGTGGAACGGACAGTTCATCGGCTTCAGCTGGAAGGACTGGTTGTCGTCCTCCATCGGCTCGTACATCGACTCCGAGTAGAAGTCCGCATGGCCGGAGGTCTTCCACAGTTCCAGGTTGGCGATGTGCGGCGTGACCAGGAAGTCGTAGCCGGCGCGCTCGTGCAGTTCGAACCAGAAATTCTCGATCACCCGGCGGATGCGGGCACCCTTCGGGTGCCAGAAGACCAGCCCGCCACCGGCATCCTCCTGGATGGAAAACAGGTCCAGTTCCGTGCCGATACGGCGGTGGTCGCGGCGCTCGGCCTCGCGCAGCTGCTCCAGGTAGGCGTTGAGCTGTTCCTTGTCGGGCCAGGCCGTGCCGTAGATGCGCTGCAGCATCTCGTTGTCGGAATCACCGCGCCAGTAGGCCCCGGCGACCTTGGTCAGCTTGAAGGCCTTGATACGCCCGGTCGATGGAATATGCGGACCGCGGCACAGGTCCACGAATTCGCCCTGGCGGTACAGGGAGATCTCCTGCCCTTCGGGAATGCTGGCGATGATCTCGGCCTTGTACGCCTCCCCCATGTCGCGGAAGTACGCCACCGCCTCGTCGCGCTCCATCACCGAGCGCTCGACCGGCAGGTCGGCCTTGGCCAGCTCCCGCATCCGCTTCTCGATCCTCTCGAGATCGTCCGGGGTAAAGGCGCGCTCGAAGGCGAAGTCGTAGTAGAAGCCGTTTTCGATCACCGGCCCGATGGTCACCTGTGCCGTGGGAAACAGGTCCTTCACCGCCTGTGCCAGCAAATGCGCCGTCGAATGACGGATGATCTCCACGCCCTCGGGATCGCGGGCGGTCACGATCGCGAGATCGGTGTCCTGGGTAATCTCGTGACGCACGTCGACCAGTCGGCCGTCGACCTTTCCGGCCAGTGCGGCCTTGGCCAGCCCCGGACCGATGTCACGGGCGACATCCAGCACGGAGACAGGCGCGTCGAAGTGACGGCGGCTGCCATCGGGGAGGGAAACGGAGGGCATTCGAAGACTCCTTCGCCGACCTGTACGCGGGGTCGAACGCAGTGTTGTTGGACAGAGAGGCAACGCCGGCCTCGCTGCATGTACCCGGGAATGATACCAAAGCGGTCAAACACAAGCGAAAAACCGGGCACCGGCCATCCCGCGCCGCACCCAGCCCGGTCCACGACCCCAGACGGGTCAGCCCCGGCGCCAGCTGTGCAGGCGTTGCAACCAGCGAAGTACGCGCTCGGGCTTGTGCGCCTTCTTCCATTCGCCGGCCGCGTACTTGTTGGCCTCGGCCATGGTCGGGTAGATGTGGATGGTGCCGAGGATACGATTCAGGCCCAGGCCCGCCTTCATCGCCAGCACGAACTCGGCCAGGAGGTCACCCGCGTGTGCCCCGGCGATGGTGACCCCGAGGATTCGGTCCTTGCCCGGCGGGGTCAGGACCTTCACCAGACCATGGGCCTCGCCGTCGGCGATCGCGCGATCCAGGTCATCGATGCCGTAGGTCGTCACCTCGTAGGCGATGCCCTTGGCCCGGGCCTCCTGCTCGCTGAGTCCGACCCGGGCAACCTCGGGATCCGTGAAGGTCGCCCAGGGAATCACCGAGTAGTCGACCCGGAAACGCCGGAACATTCCGAACAGCGCATTGACCGACGCGAACCAGGCCATATGCCCGGCGACGTGGGTAAACTGATACGGACCGGCGGCATCGCCGCAGGCGTAGATGTTCGGGTAGGTCGCCTGAAGGAACTCGTTGACCTCGATCGTGCGCTCGGTGCGGATGCCCAGGCCCTCCAGACCCATGCCCTCGAGGCGGGCGGCCCGGCCGACGCAGACCAGGATTTCATCGAAGGGTATGGCCTCCTCCGTACCGTCCGTCGTAACCACCACCAGCCGCTTCTCGCCACCGACGGTCTCGACGCGGCGGGCCTCGCGGCCCAGCCGAAGATCCACGCCCTCCTCCGCGAATCGGGCCATCAGCATGTCGGAAAACTCCGGGTCCTCGCGCGGCAGCAGGCGCGGGTTGCGGCCGACCTGAATGACCTGCGCTCCGAGACGCTGAAAGGTCTGGCTCAGTTCGCAACCGATCGGGCCGCCGCCAAGCACTACCAGGCGACGGGGCAAGGTCCGCAGCCCCCAGACGGTGTCGGAGGTCAGGAATCCGGCCTCCTCCAGCCCCGGAATCGGCGGCACGTAGGGTTCCGCTCCGGTCGCCAGGATGATGGACCGTGTGGTCAATGTGCGGGTGGCGCCTCCCGCTTCCGTGATCTCCACCGACCAGGGCGTCTTCAGGCGCGCGGCACCCTCGATCACATCCACCCCCAGTCGCTCGTAACGCTCCCTGGAGTCGTGGGGCGCGACCTGGCCGATCACCCGCTGCACACGGTCCATGGCCGCAGCGAAGTCGAACTCTGCGTGAGCGGACTGCACGCCGTAATCTCGTGAACGCCGGATGTCTTGCAGCAGGCGCCCGGTCCGGATCAGGGCCTTGGAGGGCACGCAGCCATAGTTCAGGCAGTCTCCACCCATCTTGTGACGCTCGATCAGCGTGACCTTTGCGCGCACCGTCGCGGCAATATAGGACGACACCAGGCCTGCTGCACCGGCCCCAATCACGACCAGGTTCCGATCGAAGCGATCGGGCCGCTGCCAGCCCTTGTAGATGCGCCGCCGCCGCACCCACCCAAGTACCCGCCGCGCCACCAGCGGGAAGAGACCCAGCAGCACGAAGGAACCGATCAATGCCGGCGACAGGATTCCCTCGGGCCCTTCCAGCTGCCCGAGTTGGGTGCCCGCATTCACGTAGACGGCCGTACCGGCGAGCATGCCAACCTGCGACACCCAATAGAAGGTCCAGGTGCGGATCGGCGTCAGCGCCATCACGATATTGATCAGGAAGAAGGGGAAGACGGGAACGAGGCGCAATGCGAACAGGTAGAAGGCGCCCTCCCGCTCGATCCCCTTGTTGATCGCCCGCAGCTTGTCTCCATAGCGGCGCTGGACCGGCTCGCGGGCAATGAAGCGCACGATCAGAAAGGCCAGCGTGGCGCCGATCGTCGATGCAAACGAAATCAGCAGCAGCCCCCAGACCAACCCGAAGACGGCGCCGCCGGCCAGGGTCATGATCGTGGCCCCCGGTAACGAGAGGGCCGTCACCAGGACATAGATGAGAAAGAAGAGGACGGTGGCCAGGACCGGCCGGGCGTCACGGAAGCCCTCGATTTCCCCCTGCGCCGCCTTGAGGGTGTCGAAGTCGAGAAAGCGGCCCAGGTCGAAGGCAAAGAATGCCAGCACCGCAAGGGCGATGGCGACGAGGAGAATCCAACGTGTACGGTTCATACGCTCTCTCTGATGCAGGTGCGTGCCGCGCCAGCCGAGGCCGCGGTCCGACCCCGGTCGCGGGTCAGGCGTTTCCGCCGCTGGCCCCTTGAAGTTCCCTTGAGCATATCGAAGGACCCCACCCAGGCCTATTTCGGTTTCCACTGATCCCGCGGGGGCCAGCGGCCCGGTAGCATGGGACCCAATGCGTGAAGACCGGGTCGAAATTCAACAACTGAACCTCACCTCAAGGGATGCCACATGAAGACCGTTGCCTGCAGGCGCTCCGAAGAACGGCCTCCGGACCACCCCCATGGTGCCACCGGGACTCGCGCGAGACGGGCTGCGCGGACGCGCCGCTGGTCCCTCGCCACGGCCGTCGCCGGCCTGCTCAGCCTGGCAGGGTCCGGTGCGATGGGCGCACCCGCCTTCGCGCCCGCGGACATCATCAGCTGGGCGCCGCACGCCTTCGCTGGCACCACCGAGTATCGTCTGGTGGAGATCGACGGCCGCCAGGCCGTGCAGGCCAACTGCACCGACGGCACCGCCTCAGGCCTCTTCTACCGCCAGGACATCGACCTGACGCAGACACCCATCGTGGAGTGGGAGTGGCGGGTGGATGAGACCCTGACCGGGATCGACGAAACCACCCGCGCCGGCGATGACTATCCCGCCCGGCTTTACCTGGTCGACGAGGCGCCGGTCCTGCGCTGGCGCACGCGTGCGCTGAATTACATCTGGAGCAGCACCTCGGAGACGGGCAGCGATTGGCCCAACGCCTTCGCAGCGCAGGCGCAGATGATTGCCGTGGCAGGCGCGAAGCACGCCGGCCGCGGCTGGCGCACGGAGCGGCGGAACGTGCTGGAGGATTTCCGCCGACATCATGAGCGCGAACCGGATCGGATCAACGCGCTCGCGGTCATGACCGACTGTGACAACACGGGGCAGCAAACCCGCGCCTGGTACGGCAATATCCGCTTTCTGCCCGAATAAATGCAGCATCTTCCCCTCGAGCCACTGAAAGGACGAACGGCACCATGGCACAGACCGAAACGATGCGCCTTCTCGACGATTTCCCGCGGATCCAGCGTGGGCGCCTCACGACCGTACAGGCCAATCTCGGTTATGTCTGCAACCAGACCTGCTTCCATTGCCACGTCAACGCAGGCCCGAACCGCAGGGAGGTCATGCAGCGCGGCACCGTGGATGAGCTCCTCGCCTTCCTCGAACGCGCAGCCATCGAGACCCTGGACCTGACCGGCGGCGCGCCTGAACTGAACCCCCATTTCCGCGACCTGGTCATCCAGGCCCGCGCCCTGGGCGTCGAGGTGCTGGACCGCTGCAACCTCACCATCCTGTCGCAGCCGGGCCAGGAGGACCTCGCGCACTTCCTGGCACAGCAGCGGGTCGGGATCGTCGCGTCCCTGCCCTGTTACCTGGAACAGAACGTCGATGCCCAGCGCGGGGACGGTGTATTCGAGGCGAGCCTGACGGGACTGCGCCAACTGAACGCACTGGGCTATGGCATGCCGGGCTCCGGGCTCGAACTGAATCTGGTCTACAACCCGCAGGGCCCGGAACTTCCGCCGCCCCAGGCCGCCCTGGAGGCCGCCTATCATCAGTATCTGGAAGACCACTACGGCATCGTCTTCAACGGGCTGTACACCATCGCCAACATGCCCATCAATCGCTTTGCCAAGACCCTTGCGCGCAAGGGCGAGTACAACCATTACATGCAGACCCTCCGGCTCGCCCACCAGGACGCCAACCTCGAAGGAGTGATGTGCCGTTCACTGATCTCGGTCGACTGGCAGGGCTTTCTGTACGACTGCGACTTCAACCAGATGCTCCATATTCCGCTGGCCGCCACCGGCCGTCCCCGCAGTCACATCCGGGATCTGGACCCCCGGCATTTGCTCGACGCGGACATCGCCGTCGCCGATCACTGCTACGGCTGCACGGCCGGGCAGGGATCCAGCTGCGGGGGAGCCCTCGGCTGATCGCGCCGGGCCCAGGTGAGGCGGATCTCTGCATCCCGGCACGGCCGCCACTTCGCCCCGCAGGCCGGGGCGCTTGGCGCACGGGAATCCTGGGGGCCTTTTCGGCTCTAATGCGGATATGAAGGAACTGATCGAACTGCTGCGACGCAGCCTGAGCAATGCCAACGCCTGGAGCGGGACCTCACCCGGCGCTGAGCCCATGGACGCGCGGGACATCCATCGGGCCACCGCTGCCCTGCTGTTCGAAGTCAGCCGGGCGGATTTCCATATCCATGACGATGAGCTGAGCGCCATTCGCGATCGCCTCGCGACAGGCTTTGATCTGGACCCCGACGAGCTGGACCAGCTGGTGGAACTCGCCCGGCAGGAGAGTGACGACCTGCTCTCGCTGCACCCATTCGTCCGCGTGATCAACGCCCGGGCAACGCCCGAGGACAAGCGGCGCATCATGCTGGACCTGTGGCACGTTGCTTACGCCGATGGTCACTTGAATCCCAGGCAGGAGGCGACCGTGCGCCAGATCGCCGATCTCCTCTATGTGCCTCACGCCGTCTACCTGAGGACCAAGATCGAGGTGGAACCCACCGGCGGCGCCCGCCGTTCGTGATCCCGGCCCGCGCAGCGACCATTCGCTTTCCCTGTTCCAGCCCTGTATGGTGGCGAGTCAACGCATCAGATCGGGCCTCTGCCAGGATTTTCTGATCGACGCCTCTCCGAACTAACCACCTGAATGCAATCGGTTTATTCGTACGTTCTCTGCCCGTTCGGCGCATTTGGTTCGTTTTTTTCGAAATGTCGCTTGCATTCGCATTCGCGCTCCCGTAAGCTGGACTCATATTAGGATTTTCTAATGGACCGATCAGAAGCCTGAGCCATTCGAAGGGCACTCCGATCGAGTGATACAGAGCTTCAATCGCAGCGTCCGACCCTTGGCACTGCCCGGTAATCGGAAGAAATACAAGGGCCTTTCAACTAAACTTAAGGACTTCAACTATGCGCAACTCCATCAAGCTTCTCGCCGCTGCCGCCCTTGTGGGCGCGTTCGCCATTCCGATGTCCTCCAGCGCCCAGTGGGGCGGCCCGGGCTACGGTGGTCCTGGTTATGGCGGTCCCGGTTATGGTTATGGCGGCCCCGGCGCCTACGGTCCCGGCTATGGCCGCGGCATGGGTGACATGTTCGGCATGGGCGACATGTTCAGCGACTTCGACTTCAGCGCCCGTGGCACCGGCCGCGGCCACGGCTACGGCCGCGGCGAAGGTGACGGCTACGGCTACGGCCGCGGCTATGGCGCCCCCTACGGCTACGGCGCCCCCGGCTACGGTGCTCCCTACGGTGGCCCCGGCTATGGCGCCCCGATGATGCCCCAGGGCCAGCAGCCCCAGGGCCAGCAGCCCCAGGCCGCTCCTGCCGAATAAGTCAGCCTGAACATCGGCTGATGTGAATGGCCCGGTCCGTCAGGACCGGGCTTTTTTGTGCCCGTGGATTTCCGGTTCACGGAACCGTGATGGCGGAGGTTTCGGCCCTGCCGTACGAGCGGCAGCGGCTGCGCGCCCGCTCCCGGAAGCGTGCTGCCGCTTCACGCAAAACGGCAGATCACGTATCTTGCCGAGGCATCTCCACGGAAACGGTTCCCCCGAATGGCGCGACCCCCGATGTCTGCCCTGCGCGCCGCGATCGGCCCCGGTCTGTTGATGGCAGGTGCCGCCGTCGGGGTCTCGCACCTGGTGCAGTCGACCCGCGCGGGGGCGGAATACGGGTTGCTGCTCCTGCCGCTTGTCCTGCTTGCCTGCCTGCTGAAATACCCCTTCCTGGAGTTCGGGCCGCGCTACGCCGCCGCAACCGGCGAGAACCTGCTGATCGGTTATCGGCGTATCGGACGCTGGGCACTGGCGCTCTTCGCCGTGATCACCCTCGGCACGATGTTCATCATCCAGGCCGTGGTCACCGTGGTCACGGCAGGGCTGGCCGGGTTGGTATTCGGCCTGGATGCCTCGCCCGCCATCATCTCGGCCGGGATCCTGCTCGCCTGCATGCTGCTGCTGACCATCGGCAACTACCGTGGGCTGGATCTGGCAATGAAGATGATCATGGCGGCCCTCGCGGTTTCCACGATCGCCGCGGTCGCGCTGGCGCTCGGTGACCAGCCCGACTGGGCCGGGCTGTCGGGGATCGACCAGGCGCCCCGCCTCTGGACGGCGGCGGGATTCGGGTTCCTGCTGGCCCTGCTGGGCTGGATGCCCATTCCCCTGGATGTTGCGGCATGGCACTCCCTCTGGACCCAGGAGCGCGCGCGGGAGACCGGACAACCGCCGAGCGTGCGTCATGCGGTCATCGATTTCCGCATCGGCTATATCGGCGCGACCCTGCTCGCTGCCGCCTTCCTGCTGCTGGGCGCGGTGCTGATGCACGCCAGCGGGCTCGGCTTCGCGGATTCGGCGGTCGGATTCTCGGGGCAACTGGTGAACCTGTACGCCGCCACCCTGGGTGAATGGAGCCGGTCGTTGATTGCGATCGCCGCGCTGAGCGTGATGTTCAGCACCACTCTGGCGGTCACGGATGCCTACCCGCGTGTGCTCTCGGCGTTGCTGGCAGCGGCCCGATTCGGGGCCGAGGACCCCCGCGCCAGGCGCCCGCATGACCCACGCAGCTATCGGCTCGCACTGATCGCCGTGATCACGGGCGCGCTGCTGATCCTCGTCCTGGCGGGCTCCCGCTTCACCCAATTGATCGACCTGGCCACCACCATCTCCTTCCTCTCCGCCCCGGTGCTCGCCTGGATCACCTTGCGGGTGGTCACCGACGGGCACATGCCCGAGGCGGCGCGTCCCGGAGCCTTCTTGCGCGCCCTGGCCTGGACCGGCCTGGTCTTCCTGACCGGTTTTTCCGTCACCTGGCTTGGCTGGCGCCTGTTCGTCTGAGCGGTCCGGCGGCCATCAGGTTGCCTCCGGTACCGTCATCGGGGGACCCTCCAGGAGCCAGCTCCGCAGCAAGCGGTAGGCGCCCGGATGCCCACCCTGACCCGATTCGATCAACACCACCCGGTCCGCGAACCAGTCCAGCGGGTCGATGGGAACGGCCTCGAAGTGGCTGACGAAGCGACGCAAGGTGACGTGAGGCCGGAACGGCCGGTCCTCCATACGCAGGCCACAGTCCCGACCGATTCCCTGCAGCCATGCGGCCAGCGCCTCGAGCTCCAGGGGCACCTCCGAAGGTCCCACCCAGGCCACGCGGGATCGGGGGAAATAGCCGACGCGATCCAGTCGCAGGGGGATGGGCGGGCCCGCGATCGCGGCGGCGCGGCTGATCAACGTGGCCACCACTTCGGTAGAGACCGTGCCGGGAAAGGCCAGGGTCAGGTGCAGATGCCCTGCCGGAACCAGACGGCCATTGGCAGTCATCCCGCGCGCCACCGCCGCAAGACGCGACCGCAGGCGGTCGTCCGGCCACAAGGCGAAAAAGACCCGCTGCAGATTGGTTTCACTTGGCATCGATCGGCCTCCGGCCGACGGAACGGCCTGCAAGCACGCCTCCATCGTACTACCCGACGCGGCTGGCATCCTCTGCAAGCGACGCGCCCCCGAGGGCCAATATCGCCGGATACCCGGATTGGGGTCGGCAACAGAATCGGCCATCATGTAACGCGCCGCGACCGATACCCATGCCTGACGGTGCAAGGTCGGTCCGGCCCCCGACAGCGAGGTCCATGTGATGGCTTTCAATCTGCGGCGCTTCCTTCCGCGGCTCTTCACCAGGCGCCCGTTCACCCCGCGGCAGCCGTGCCCGCGGGTGACCCGGACCGGTCCAACCGCAGATCCGCGCAATGGCTGAGACGGTCACGGTCCTCCTGCCGATCATCGCGCTGATCGCTCTTGGGCACCTGTTACGGCGGACCGGGACCTTCGGTCCCGACCTCTGGGGCGGTATCGAACGCCTGGTCTATTACCTGCTGTTTCCCGCCCTGCTGTTCGGAACCCTTGCCAGCCGCCCCATCGATCTGGCCGCAGGTGGCCTGATGATCCTCGTCGGCCTCGGCTTCATGCTCGGTGGCATGCTG
This sequence comes from Thioalkalivibrio sp., assembly GCA_041685565.1. Lineage (GTDB taxonomy): Bacteria > Pseudomonadota > Gammaproteobacteria > Ectothiorhodospirales > Ectothiorhodospiraceae > Thioalkalivibrio. The sequence continues at coordinate 1,223 of JAWLFM010000060.1, read as the reverse complement.
TTGGGCATCGCGGCCCGACCCCTCCTCACGCCTTCCCCGCAGGCCTTCGCCTCCATCTTCCAGTGCGGCTTCCGGTTCAATACCTACATCGGCCTCGCGATCCTCGGCGGAATCCATGGACCCGACGGCATCGCGGCCTTTGCCCTCCTCGCGGGTTTCGTGATCCCGCTTGCGAACGTGGCCTCGGTCTGGGCCCTGGCCCGACACAGCCGGCACGCCATCCTGCCCGAACTTGCGCGCAATCCCTTCATCCTTGCCACCTTTGGCGGTCTCGGCTGGTCCGCGCTGGGACTCCCCCTGCCCGATATCGCGCGCTCCACGCTGCTCTTCCTCGGGGAACCGGCCCTGCCGCTGGGTCTGCTGGCGACCGGCGCGGCCTTGTCCTTCGCGCTGGACGGACGCCAGCAGGCCCTGGTCGCGTATTTCGTGGCAGCGAAGCTGCTGGCGGTGCCAGCCCTGGCCCTCGGCATGGCCCTGGCGATCGGGCTGACCGGCGTCCATCTGGCGGCAGCCATTGTGCTCGCCGCGCTGCCGCCGGCCTCCTCCGCCTACATTCTGGCCATTCGCATGGGCGGCGATGGCCCGCTGGTCGCGGCGACAGTGGCAGCCGCCACGATCGCGGCCGGGATCACCCTGCCCCTGTGGCTATACGCCCTCGGACACTGAGCGGGTTCCGCACCGGGCAATCGCCCGTCGCCATGAGCGGAACGCGACGATGGAAGACCGGAGCGGCGCATGTCCGTCCATCTCCTTTCGCGCAATGACATCCGCGTTACCCCATGCAAATCTCTTCTTGCGTGGCCTTCGTGGCGGCAGACCCGCCGTGAATGCGATCAACGCGCCTGGAGAATGAGCAAGGGTCCCTCGTTGCGGATGTCCAGGCGACTGAGGAGACTCATGCCCAGGAGGCTCACGGTTGGCCGATCGCCGGGCAGGACAATGGCATCGACCCGTTGCTCGCGCAGGTCTCCGATCTGCACCTCGTCGAGCACGACCCGCCGGCCCACGACCCGACCCGAGGCGGTCTCCACCGGCACCTCCATGCCCGCAGAGACCGGCAGCCGCAGGCGTTCCGCCTCCGCCTCACTGAAGGTGATCATGGTCGCACCCGTGTCGATCACGAAGGGAACCGACCGGCCGTTGATCAGACCCCTGACGAAATAGCCGCCCTGGCTATCGGGCTGTATGCGCAGTTCGGCCCGGGCACGGGGCTGATACACGCC
>JAWLFM010000287.1:0-3355 GCA_041685565.1 Thioalkalivibrio sp. | reverse complement strand
CAAGTACCTGGACTTCATCGACATCTACGCGGCGCTGGATGAGAATGAACGCATCGTCTATCGCCAGCGGTATCCCGAGGAGGTGGCAGAGATGACACGGTTTGCAGAACGTTTTATGCAGAAAGGCCGGGAAGAGGGACGCGAGGAAGGCATTGGACAGGGCGAAGCGCGCGTGCTGCTGCACCTCCTCACACTGAAGTTCGGGTCCGTGCCGGAATCAGTGCGTTCGCGGGTGGAATCTGCCGATGCCGAGACGCTGCTACGCTGGTCCGAGCAGGTGCTGAGCGCCGACCGTGTGGAGGATGTGGTTGGGACGGGGCGCACCAGCCAGGATGACCCGAACGCGTCACCCCGGACTTGATCCGGGGTCCATGGCGGCACGCGCTGTACGGACCTGTTAACGACAGACAGCGTCATGGCGTCATGGCTACGGATATCGAGCAGTTCCCGGTAGGCTGGCTCACTCAATACGACATGCCGCGTTGGGTTGTTCTTGATGATGTGCACGGGTCCAGGCGCAAGCGCTTCGTCAACGGCGGATATTCCTCGACGCCTGCGGGGTTGGAGATCCGCGTACGGAAACGGGATTCCGACGATCGGCCCGCGCCTCTTCATAGATGCGCTCAGCTTACGGTGCGACTCGCAGCAGACGCTGCAATGCCCGGAGCACGGCTGCACGGTCGGCCTCGGCGAGCTGGCCCAGGGTGCTACGGATCAGGCGGTGATCAAGAGTAAACAGCTTGAAGCGCACCACGGACGGTGCCGGCAGGCCGGCCGCGTCAGGTTCACTGATTGAGCAATCGAGTGGCCAGGGTGAATGGCCCTGCGAAGTAATCATCGCCATCACCGAGTGAGCCGAGGTGGCGCTGAAGGCCGCGGCATCCGAGAGCACCAGGGCCGGGCGGTTCTTGACGGCGCTGCGATCGGTGAACGGGAACGGCACGCGCACAACCATGAAGCGGTCATAAGTCACGGTACGCTTCCTCGTCGGCCGGGCTCGACCACTCGCCGAGCGTACCTTCGATTGCGCGCAGGTATTCCACGTCCAGAGGCTGCACGCGCCGCACCGACGCGGTCCCGTCGGGACGGACCTCCCATGCGATGAGGTCACCAGGTTCGACATGCAGCGCTGCGCGCACCTGCTTCGGAATCGTGGTCTGGCCTTTGGACGTAATTCTGGCAATGGTGGACATGCTCTTCTTCCGGAAAGGCATTCATTACTTCCTTACTTTACATCCGAACGCCCGGAGAGACAATTCGCCTGAGTCGCCCAGTGCCTGCCGAAAGGCCTTGTGGGAGGTCGGGAGCATGTCTGGGTCATTCAGGGGCCCGCCGGCGGGGTCGGACCAAGCCACCCGACTGATATCACTGAAAAACTATCCAGATCGACCCCGCCTTACGGCCCTTAAAAGGCCATTTTCGGCCCCGAAATGGGCGGCCTAAGGGATGGCGGCATGTGGGCGGGGTTCAGCGCCGAAGAACAGCACAGCGGGCGCGCCTCCGTTTCCTTAGAGCTGCATTTTTGCCCCCAAAACTGCGCCTCCAATCCCGAAGACACCCATCTCACCGGACACATTTCTAATGGATAACAATCACTTGCGTTGGTCCGAACCTGGAGGATGTTCTGTTCGCAGGGTGTCGATGACGTGGCGGACGGCGTCGGTGTCCCATTCGATGGCGGTGTTGACCGAGTAGCGGATCCGGCCCTGGCGATCGAGGATGAAGGAGCTCGGAAAGGCGAAGACGCTCCACTCGCCTGATATCCGGCCGTCCTGGTCCATCAGCACCGGGAAATCCACCTCGACCTCCCGCATGAACTCCAGGATATGCTCGGGCTCCTCGCGGTAGTTGATGGACACGATCCCGAACTCTCGGTCGTCGTAGGCCGCGGCAAGCCGGTTCATCGAGGGGATCTCGTGTACGCAGGGCGGGCACCAGGTCGCCCAGAAGTTGACCAGCGTGATCCGGCCCAGGCTATCGGCGAGTTCATGGTGGTCGCCACGGGCATCCAGCAGTGCGTACTCGGGCGCAGGACGCGGCTCGCGTTCGATTAGGCCGTAGGCGGGGGCAATGGGCGCCTCGGCCCGTTCGTCGAGCGCCGCGACCTCAGTGGGGCGCGGGGCAATGGCGAGCAGTCGCGCCGCCTCGAGCAGCTGGTTTGGGGTGTCCATGATCGCCTGGCGCACCTCCTGCGGCATGGCGCCTTCCGTCGTCGTGTCCAGGGCCTTGTTTTCGGCCGCGTCCGAATGCAGCAGGTAATAGTCCCGGACCTGATCGATCATCCACGCATACGCCGGGCTGCCGGCAGCGTAAAACGTCTCCAGCAACTCGCCGAGCCGGTCGCGGTTGCTGCCCATCGCCGGCTGGAAGATGGCCACCGGCATATTGGTGGCGGCGACGATGCCCAGCAACTCGGGCTCCTCTCCCGCCACCGGTGTGCCGCGGTAAAGATTGGGGAACAGCAGGATCCCGCCGGCAACGGCGGTAATGTCGCCGCCCCCTTCCTGCCAGGTTCGCAGGCCACGCAGCAGTGGCACGGTCATGCGGTCGCAGGTGACCAGGACGATGGGGCCGCGCCCCGAGCGCACGGCAGCATCGAGCAGCGCCGCGACGGGCGCACCGTCCATGCTTCGAATCGCCCCGCTGCTACGCTGGAGAAGCAGCGAGTCCAGGAGGTCGGTGCGCCAGACGGTGGCACCGCGCTCGGCCAGGGCCTGGATCAGCGCATTCGGGGTTTCCAGTTCGCCGTACTGGTTGACCAGCCACAGGAACAGAGGCCCCTGACCCTGCGCACCGAACTCTTGAACCTCCAGCCGATCGCCACCCTCGAGTTCCACAGTGACATCGGCCTGGACCACGCCCGCTGCCAGGACCAGAACCATCGCAGAGAGGCATTTGTGGAAGACCGACACCTGGGGCACGCTCGCGGTTGGAAAGACAGTGAATTACGGAGTCTAGACAATCAGCCCGACGAGAGGGTCCATGAGCGATTCCAACGGCATCATTCCCGAAAACCTCTTCGCCGCGTTGCCAACCCTGCGCGAAGGCGAGGCCTTCGAAGAGATCCTGCGCTGCCACAACGTCCGCCTGGAACGGATCGTGAGCAGCCACCGACCGGACCCGACGCTCTACGACCAGGCCGAGGACGAATGGGTATGCTTGCTGCAGGGCAAGGCCGAACTCTGGGTCGCCGGCCAAACCATCCACCTGGAACCCGGCGCTCACTGCTTCATCCCCGCACACACCCCGCATCGCGTGGTGCGCACCTCGGCAGAGCCGCCCTGCATCTGGCTGGCCGTGCACATCGACCGCGGGTCAGGCTGAAGCGCCGGAGGGAAGGGCTCGGACCCAGCCA
>JAWLFM010000286.1:0-3357 GCA_041685565.1 Thioalkalivibrio sp. | reverse complement strand
GTGGTGATGCGTTCGATCGGCGTTTCCCTGAGATCAACCAGCGACACGTTGTCGCGGTTGTAGGCCTCGAAATAGTGGGTCTCCAGCGGCAGGCGCCTTGAGCCGAATCCATGGTCCGTGGGGATGAGTTTCTCCGCGATCTCTGGATCCTTCACGCGCGCGCGGATCTTTCTGGCAACGAAAGCACCGAATTCCCGGCTGATTTCCGGATCAAAGAAAACCTCCGCGAAGGTACCCACCCAGAACACCAGTGATCCATCGGCCCATAGCTGTTCCATCAGGGCGGTGCGTTCATCGGGACTGAGTTCCTGCCAGGACTTTTCCTGGAAATCGAAGGCAAAACCGGTGAACGTGGTGAAGACCCGCTCCTTTAGCTCCGGATAGCTGGCCCTGATCCGCGCGCGATCATCGCTGTCGTAGTGGGGGTTTCGCATCGGGATCGCGAAGGTCGGTGTTCGCTGGAACACTGTGAGCTGTTTCGCGACGGGCGCAAGAGTCTGGATGACCTGTATGCCCGTGGCGCCGGTGCCGATTACGCCAACGCGCTTGTTGCCGACCTCCAGGTCCTCCGCGGGCCAGCGAGCACTGTGTATGCACTCGCCCCGAAAATCCTCGATCCCGGGTATGTCCGGGAACTGCGGCACGGAGAGTCCCCCCGTGCAGGCAATCAGGAATTGCGCGTCGTAGCGCTCGCCGGTGTCGGTCACTACAAGCCAGCGATTGCGTGGCTCATCGTATGTGGCTTCCGTCACCCGGCTGTTGAAGCGGTAGTGTCGGCGAAGATCACACGTATCCGCGACAAAATTCAGGTAGCGCTCGACTTCTTCCTGGGAGGGAAAGCGTTCGCTCCAGTCCCACTCCTCCAGAACCGCATCCGAGAACCAGTATTGATAAACGTAGGACTGGGAGTCCACGCGGGCGCCGGGGTAACGGTTCCAGTACCAGGTGCCGCCCACGCTGTCGCCAGCCTCCAGCGAGCGGAGGTCGAGCCCCAGTTCGGCGAGGCGATGGGTCGCATAGAGGCCACCGAAGCCGGCCCCGATAACCACCGCGTCTACCTTCTGCGTGCTCGCGCCGGTTTGAGCCCGGATTTCCGCTACCATTAATGCCTCCGTGTTCCGTAGAGTTGGGGAAGTCTGGATGCCAGTGTTCGTGACCGGTCGCTCAGTGCCAACTACCCGATCGGGCAGTTTTGCCAGCTGGACGCGAGACACGACGGGCATACGAAGTCAGAATGACGATAACTACCCGATCGGGTGGCGCCTCCCGGAAATCCACCGGGGTAACGTCTATTTGGGGTGGAGCACCTGTTCCGGAACCATCGGTGTGGGCCGCCCGGACACGGACACGAGAGCCATATAAGAGTAATAAAGGAAGTTTATGACGGAACTCAATCTCCACGCGGCGGCAGTGCTGGCTGCCATGTCGGAAGCCGGGCAGCCGCCTCTTGACGCCCTCGATCCCATTACAGCAAGGCTTGCATTTCACGAGGCCATCCTGGCGATGCAGGGCGCAGCTCCCGCGATCGGTGCGGTCCAGCCGATCATTGCGGGCCTCGAGCACGGCTCGGTGCCCCTGAGACTGTACCGGCCCCCTGAGCCGACGGCGCCCCTGTCGCCGGCCATCGTCTATTTTCACGGGGGTGGCTTCGTTCTGGGAAATCTCGATACCTACGATGTGCTGTGCCGTCGTCTCTGCGCGGCGTCTCGCTGCGTTGTGGTCTCGGTCGACTACCGACTGGCACCGGAGCATCCCTTTCCAGCAGGTCTTGACGATGCGCGCGGTGCCCTCAGGTGGCTTGCGGCCGAGGCCGAGACGCTTGCGATAGATCCGCACTGCCTTTGCCTCGCCGGCGACTCTGCGGGTGCGAATCTCGCGACGGTTGTCGCACGCGAGCTTGCCGAAGACCCGTCTCTCAGGATTCAGCATCAGCTGCTTCTCTACCCCGTAGTGGACCTGTCGCGGGAGTCGGCGGGCTATGAGACCCTCGGCGAGGGCTATTTCCTGACCGCTGACCTGATGCGCTATTTCAGGGCCCATTATCTGCGCTCGGACGCCGAGGCCATGGACGGGCGCGTCTCACCCCTGCTCGCAGACAGCTTTTCGAACATGCCCTCCGCAACACTGCTTCTCTGCGGGTTTGATCCCCTGTGCGAGGAGGGAAAGGCCTACGGTCGAGCGCTGGAAGAAGCAGGCGTGGCTGTCGAGACCGTGTGCCTGGATGACCAGATCCATGGCTTCCTGCTCATGGACGGCGTTATTCCCGAGGCCGGGGCAGCGATCGTGTCGCTGGGGGAGCGGGTGGGACGCCTGCTTCGAGAGAACATGGCAGCAAGTTCCTGATCGGGTAGAGAGAAGGAGCCCAGCGTAATGCATACCTGCATGTTCATCGAACGTAACGCGATCAGATTTCCCGAAGCGGTCGCCACTGAACAGGACGGGACGCAAGTCACCTGGCGCGTGTTTCGCGACCACGTGGCGAGCATCGCTGCCGGTTTGTCGGCGCACGGCGTCGGCTGCGGTGATCGCGTTGCCATCCTTGCCGAGAACGCCGCGGCCTATATCGAACTCACCTACGCCACGCACTGGATCGGTGCGACATCCGTGCCCCTCAACACGCGGTGGACGCCGGAGGAAGTGGCTTTCGCCCTGGAGGATTGTGGGGCGCGCCTGCTTTTTGTCGACGGCGTCGGTGCGGCGTGCTACCAGCAGATCTCCATGCCGGAACGCGGGCAAGTCGAGGTTTTCGCGCTCGACCGGGCCGAATCGCTGCCTGTGCGGGTCGTCTCCTCGGTGGACGAACTCCGCGGTACTCTGTTGGTGGAACAGTCGGTGGCACAGCCGGTGGCACAGCCGGTGGAACAGCCGGTTGCTCCGGCAGACGGTGTGGCAAGTATCTTCTACACGGGGGGAACCACCGGACGCTCGAAGGGCGTGCAGCTTACCCACGGCAACCACGTGATGCACAGTCTGGCCTTTGCCGCGGAACTGCAGCTGACGCACGGACTGAGGCACCTGCATGTGGCGCCGATGTTCCACATCGCGGACTCGCTGTTTTTCCACGTCATCACCGCGCTCGGTGGCACCCACGTGGTGATAACAAGGTTTGAAGTGGGCGCCTGCGCCGACGCACTCAGCGGCTTGTCCATCGATCAGACCATCCTGGTTCCCACGATGATCGGCATGATGATGAATGACGCTGCCGGGCTCAAGGGGCTGCAGGCGCTTGGCCGGCTTTTCTACGGTGCGTCACCGATACCGCAGGCCCTGCTCGACCGGCTCATGGCCGAGTGCCCGCAACTGGACCTCGTACAGCTGTACGGACAGACCGAGTCCGCGCCCGTGCTCACGGTGCTC
>JAWLFM010000285.1:0-3366 GCA_041685565.1 Thioalkalivibrio sp. | reverse complement strand
TTCGACGCCAACAACAACGGCCTGCTGGATCTCTACGTGGGCAACTATGTGGATTGGTCGCCCGAGATCGACCTCGAGATCGACTTCCGCCTCACCGGGCTCGGGCGGGCCTACGGGGCGCCGAACCACTTCAACGGCGTACACGGTTACCTGTATCAAAACAACGGCGACGGAACCTTTACCGACGTCTCCGCGCAGGCGGGCATCCGGGTCGTCGAACCGGGCACGGGCCGCGCCGTCGGCAAGGCCCTGGGCGTGGTGGTGGTCGACTACGACAATGACGGTCACATGGACCTGGTGGTTGCGAATGACACCGTACGGAACTTCCTGTTCCGCAACCACGGAGACGGAACCTTCGAGGAGATCGGCGCCCTGGAGGGCGTGGCCTTCGATCGCGACGGGCGCGCCACCGGCGCGATGGGCATCGATGCCGGCTGGTTCCGCAATGATGATGATCTGGGGATCGCCATCGGCAACTTCGCCAATGAGCCCAGCTCGCTTTACGTGACCGCCGACGGGCTGCCGCCCTTCGCCGACGAGGCGATGATCGAGGGACTCGCCGGACCCACCCGCCTGGTCCTGACCTTTGGCGTGCTGTTCCTGGACGCCGATCTGGACGGACGCCTCGACCTGCTCCAGGCCAACGGCCACCTTGAGCACGAGATCAACACCGTGCACCCCAGCCAGCACTATGAACAGCCCGGGCAACTGTTCTGGAACTGCGGCGAGGGCTGCCCCACACGTTTTGTCCAGGTGGCCGACCCCGGCGACCTCGCCACCCCGATGGTGGGCCGCGCGATGGCCTACGGCGATTTCGACGGCGACGGCGATCCCGACCTCATCGTGACCCAGAACGGCCGTGCCGCCGTTCTGTTGCGCAACGACCAGGATCGCGGCCACAACTGGCTGCGGGTCCGGCTGGTCGGGGCACGGTCCAACCGCGACGCGATCGGTGCGCGGGTAGGCCTGACCGTGGGCAACACGACCCAGCAGCGCGTGGTCTCCCCGACCCGCAGCTATCTGACCCAGGTGGAACTGCCGCTGACCTTCGGCCTGGGCGAACACACCACGGTCGACCGGCTCGAGGTCCGCTGGCCCAGCGGGATCGTGCAGCAGGTTCCGGTGGAGACAGTCAACCGCCTGCTGACGATCACGGAGCCGGAGGCATGAAGCGCGCGACTGCGCTGCGCGGCCCCCTGCTCATCCTGCTCCTGGCCGTCGGTCCTGGCGTCAACGGGGCGGCGAGCCCGGGCATGGGCGATCTCCTGCTGAACCCGCCGGCGCGCGAGGCGGTGCTACTGCCGGTGCCGGACCTGGATCTCTCCGGCGCCGAGCCGCGGGCACGAGAGGCCATCGCATCGGCCCGTGAGGAGGTCCGGACGCGACTTGCGGATCCGGCCACGCCGGCGCGCGAACTCGCCGAGGCCTATGGACGCCTCGGTGGCCTGTATCACGTGCATGAGATCCTGGCCGGTGCCCGGCCCGCCTATGCCAATGCCAGGCGCCTGGACCCGCGGCATTTCCGCTGGGCCTACCTGGATGCCTGGCTGGCCCAGGGCGCTGGCCGACTGGAGCACGCCCTGGCCGCCTATGAAGACGCGCGCGCGATCGATCCCGATTACCCGCCCCTGGCATTGCGTCTGGGCGAGGTCCTGCTGGAATCGAACCGCCCCGAGGATGCGGCCGTGCATCTGGGGAGGGCCCTCGAAGCACCCGGGCTCGAGGCCGCAGCCGCGTTTCGCCTTGGGCAACTGGCCCTGCAGCGCCGGGACTTCGTCCAGGCCGAATCCTGGTTACGCCGGACGCTGGAGACCGATCCGGGGGCGGAGGCCGCATACACCGCGCTGGCCCTGGCCTTCCGGGGGCAGGGCCAGGTGGACGCCGCCCGCGAGGCCCTGGCCAGGGGCGGTGCGCGCCCACCCCTGGCCGAGGACCGGCTGGTCCGTGCACTCGAGGACCTCGATACCGGCGCCCGCCGCCACTTCCTGCGTGGCCTGCTGGCCGTGCAAGAGGGCCGTTTCGCGGACGGCGCCGAGGCCTTCGGTCAGGGACTGGCAGAAGACCCGGACAACCTCGCCGCACGGATCAGTCACGCCCGCGCCCTGTATCTCGCGGGCAAGCGCGGAGAGGCGCGAAGCCAGCTGGAGGCCGTGCTGGAGCGCCGACCGGGCGAGCCCCTGGCGAATCTCCTGCTCGGCGTCCTGCTGGAGACCGAAGGCGACACCACGGCGGCACGGCAGGCCTATGAACGCAGCCTCGCGGCACAACCCGGGCACCCCGGCGCATCCCATCACCTGGGGCTGCTCGCCTTTCGCGGCGGCGACTGGCGGCTCGCGGCCGAGCGGCTCACGCAGGCGGCGGCACGCTTCCCCGACAACATCACGGCCCGGGTGCTGGCGCTGGTGGCGGAATCCCGCGCCGGAGGTGACTGGGCGGAAATCGCGGCGGCGCTGGAGGCGATGATGACCGAGCAACCCGGGCATCCGCTGCCGCGCTATGCGCTCAGTCGGCTGCGCAGTGCGGCGGCGGATCCAAAGGTCCGCGACCCGGCGCAGGCACTGGCCATGGCCGAGGCCCTGCTGCTGACCAGCGCGATCCCGCCGGTCCACGAGGCACTGGCACTGGCGTGGGCCGCCAGTGGGGATACCGAGGCCGCCCTGGCCGCCCTCGAGGCTGCCGCGGCCGCGTATCGCCGCAGCGGTGCCGAGATCTTCCTGCCTCGGTTGCAAGCGCAGCGGGCACGGCTCGCGGCGGGCAACCTCCCTGCCCAGGCATGGCCGGAGGACGACCCGGTCCTGGTTCCGCCGCCGCCCGATCCGCGCGGCGTCTTCCAGGAATACCCGACTCCGCGCCCCTTCTGATCTGGCGCGCATGGAGCGCAGAAAAAAGGCCCGCACGGACAGGCATGTCCGCACGGGCCCGGTCCGCAGACCCTGCCCCGACGGTCAGTCGGAGTCGGAGTCGGACGGCGTTGCAGCAGGGGGTTGCGTATGGCCGGGGTAACCCCAGCCGGGATAGCCGTACCCCGGATAACCACCCCAGCCGGGATAACCGCCCCAGCCCGGATAGCCCCCGTAATACGGATAGCCCCCGTAATAGGGATAACCACCATAGCCCGGCCCGTACCAGGGACCTCCGCCCCAGGGACCGCCGTAACCGGATCCCCACCAGGCGCTTGCAGGCGCCGCAGCAAGGCCCAACGCAGCCGCCACCGCGGCGGCGCCCAACAGCTTGGTGAATCTGGTCATGTTTGCCTCCTCTATGAGCACGATCGATTGCCCAGACAGATGCCCCGCACGCGGACGGGACGGTGACGAAGCCGCCGGGCATTTTCCTGCGGCCTCGAGCAGATGCTAGCTTCAAAAA
>JAWLFM010000059.1:0-13958 GCA_041685565.1 Thioalkalivibrio sp. | reverse complement strand
GCCGTTCGTGCGCTTTCCGGCATCACGATTTCAGAAAATCTTCAACGGCTTGCCATGTCTCCGTAACCACTTGCCGCGAAGCTGGCATGGTGTGGAAACATGGAGACCTGCCATGCCCGGTTTTGATTGTCGAACCGCCTTCATCTCCGATATCCATCTGGGCACCCGGGACTGCCGTGCCCCCTATCTGCTGGACTTCCTGCAGCGGCTGGATTGCGAGCGCCTGGTGCTGGTCGGAGATGTCTTCGATCTCTGGGCGATGCGCCGGCGTGTGGTCTGGACCCAGGCCCAGTCCGCGGTGATCGAACACGTCTTCGCCCTGGCCGCTCGCGGGGTCGAGGTGATCTACATCCCCGGAAACCACGACGAGGCCCTGCGGGCGTTGATCGGCACCGAGATCCGTGGTGTTCGGATCCGGCGCAGCCTGGAACATGAAACGGCCGACGGTCGCCGATTCCTGGTGAGCCACGGGGATGAATTCGATGACGAGGTCCGCCATAGCCGCCTGCAGCACTGGTGTGGCGACATGGGCTATCACCTGCTGCTACGCATCAGCCATTGGGTGGACCGGGCGCGCCGGCATCTGGGTCGCCCCTACTGGTCGCTCTCGGCCTGGGCGAAGACGCGAGTGGGCCGTGCCCGCGATTACATTGGGCGCTTCGAGGCCGCTGCCGTCCAGGCCGCGCGCACGGGCGGCTACGATGGCTATATTGGGGGCCACATCCACAAGGCCGCGATCAGGTCCGACGATGGCGTGCTCTACTGCAATACGGGCGACTGGATCGAGCACTGCACGGCGCTGATCGAGGATCAGGGTGGCTTCCTGCACCTGATACACTGGTCCGACCACGGCCGCCTTGACGCCAGTGATACCATCCACACCGCGGAGGGTAAACGCCCCGTGGATCTGCCACCCGAGCTCGCCTGGCTGCGATCGGCCTCCGTGGGGACCATGTAACCGGGGTCCCCACGGTTGCCCCGGGGAATTTCCCGCATCTGCTACTCGCGGCGGGAGAGCGCCCGGAGCGATCTGATCGGCCGGATGTGCAAGCAGTCGTCCGCCCAGTCAGCAATCCTGATGGTCGCAGGACCCTGCTGGACCGGGCCGGCTTGCCGTCGGCCCTGTCTACCGTGTCGAATTGCCGGTCGCCTTGGCGAGAGTGGTACGCTCACGGTATTGGAGAATCCATGCAAGATAGTGCTCATGAGTGGTGACAAGTTGCTGCGCGTACTGCAGCTCGACGACTCCGATGCGCGGATCCACGATCCGGTCGCCACGGCGGGCGAGTGGGCAGTGCCCGGCAGCTTCCATTTCTGGGATGAACCCCTGGAGGGCCTCTCCGGTGCGCGCCGGCAGGCCTTCGCCAACGGCTTTCTCGGCATCGGCAGCTTCGGCTGGACCACCCTTGTCACGGTGGCGGAAATCGATCGCGGGGAATTGGAACAGGTGACCCGTATGCTTGCGGCATACCTGGTGAAGGCGTTTGGCGCCCCGGATGTGGCCACCGCCCTGCCGGCGGCCCGTGAGGAGGTGGCCTTTGCCCAGGGGCTTTGCGAACACCCCGTCGGCACCGTGATCGCGGTGAGCCGCAGCTTCGACGGCAGGGAGTTCAGCGAGGATTTCCGGCGCTGGACGGCGCCCACGGAAATCGACCACGAACACTTCAGGATCTTCGGCGTCGATATCCACGACGCCTGAGCCGCGCTTCCGGTCCGCGCCCGAGGCAGCGCCGGCTCAGTCCCTGCCGCAGACCCGGCCCCATTGCTGCAGCTTGCGATCCAGCGTCTTGCGCGAGACCTCCAGCTTGCGTGCCGCCTCGGATTTGTTGCCGCCACAGGTATCGAGCACCGCCAGGATGTGCCGCTTTTCCAGGCTGGCCAGCGTCAGCGGCGCACCCGGAGCCGCGGGCGGCGCCCCCGGGGATTCATGCGTCGGCGCGCCTTCATGACCGAGGTCCTGCAGGCAATGGGCCGGTGACTGCCCCAGCAATACCGCCCGCTCGATCACGTTGCGGAACTCGCGCACATTGCCGGGCCAGGGATAGGCCCTGAGTGCCCGGATATCCTCCTCGCTCAGCGGGATCGGCGGCAGCGACAGCTCGTCCGCCAGGTTTCGGATGAAGTAGCTCGCCAGGGTCGGGATATCCGCCTGCCGTTCGCGCAGTCCCGGCATGCGAATGGTCAGCACGTTGATCCGGTAGAACAGGTCTTCCCGAAACCTGCCGGCCCGTACCGCCTCCGCCAGATCCCGATGCGTCGCGGCGACGATCCGCACGTCGACCGAAACCTCGCGATTGCTGCCCACGGGACGGATCCTCTGATCGTCGAGGACCCGCAGGAGCTTGCTTTGCATGCTCAGCGGCATCTCCGCGATCTCGTCCAGAAACAGGGTTCCGCCATTGGCATAGGTGAACAGGCCCTCACGCGCCTGATGCGCCCCCGTGAAGGCCCCCTTGGCATGTCCGAAGAGTTCGCTCTCCAGCAGTTCGGGCGAAATCGCGCCGCAATTGATCGGTACGAAGCTCCCGTTACGGCCACTGAAGGCGTGCAGCGCACGCGCCGCCACCTCCTTGCCGGTGCCCGATTCACCCAGCACCAGCACGGTGGCGGGGGTCGGCCCGACGCGCTTGATCACGGCACAGACGGGCTTCACCATCTCGCAATAGGCAACCACCGCGTCCTGCGGCGGTTCCAGGCCGGACGATCGCGGGTTCGGAACATCGGTGCGGGCAGCCATCCGACGCGCGAAGCAGCGGCCCACCGCAGCATCCAGCTGTTCCATGTCGATCGGCTTCAGCAGAAAATCCGAGGCACCGGCGCGCACGGCCGCGATGGCGGTTCCGACATCGGCATCGGTGGCCATCAGGATGACCTCGGCCCCGACACCCTGCTCGCGCAGCGATTCGACCCAAGCCATGCCCGAGCCATCGGGCAGCTGCGTATCGGCGATCAGCAGGTCGAATGCGCACCGCTGGCGCAGCCTCTCGGCCTGCTCGATGGAACTCGCGCTCTCCACCAGCGCGAAACTGCGGCTGAATCTCCGCTCGAGGCCTTGCGCCAGCGCGTTCTCGGGATTCACGATCAGAATGGAACCGAGCGCCGCACCGGCCGCCTGCGCGCCCTGGGGGAAGGCTTGTCCTGCTTGCAGATTACCGCTCATCCGCGGATCCCTCGCTTGGTGATGATTCCATGGATGGACGCATCAGTGCCGCCCGGCACTGGCTCCATATTCGCCCAGGGGTCCTCGACCCCGTATCATTTTGACCGAAGCTGTGCGATCAGGCCGGGTCAAAATGTCCTATTTTCGACGCACACAGGCTGACTTTATGGACCATGGCCGTCCAAAAATCCAGGAGAAGGGTGTTACGCAGGCCTGATGCCTACCTCGTGGCTCCGTCCGTGATCAGACTGGCGTCTCTCCAGGGAATGCGGATGGAGGAGTCCAGCCCCTGGCCGATGGGTTGCCTGGCGCCCGTTCGGCGAGAGGGCTCGGCTCCTGCCGCGGGATGGTCACGGCGGGGAGCGCGTTGCCCACGAGAGATCGGGGAGGGATTTGGTTCGGACCCCGAAGCATGGGCCGAAATGGATCGCGGCCGCCTGCGGGGTTAAAGTGCACATCGCTGCCCGATAAGTCCTGATGCAGCAAGGGTCAGGACAGACGCGGCGACGGCTACTGGAGGCATGGATGGAACTGCAGCACGACGGCGGGAGACCTGGCGCGGTCGCGGGCCTGATCCTTGCGGGCGGCCGCGCCCGCCGGATGGGGGGCGAGGACAAGGGTCTGATCTCCCTCGCCGGCCGTCCGATGGTGGAGCATGTACTCGAGCGGATTCGGCCACAGGTCGATGACGTCCTGATCAATGCGAATCGTAACGCAGAGCGCTATGGAAGCTACGGTCATCGCGTGGTTGCCGACGTGATCGGCGACTACTCCGGACCGCTCGCCGGGATGCTCACGGCCATGATGGCGGTACAGCAACCCTGGCTCGCAGTGGTGCCCTGCGACAGCCCGCTGTTGCCCACTGACCTCGTGGACCGCCTTTGTCGATCCGTGCTCGCGGAGTCCGCCGAGATCGCCGTGGCGCATGACGGCCGTCGTCTGCAGCCGGTGATCGCGCTGCTCAGCTGCTCCCTGCTCCCGGATCTGCGCGCCTTCGTGGATCAGGGTGGCCGCAAGATCGATACCTGGTATATGCAGCACCGGATGGTTGCAACCGACCTGTCCGATCATCCCGAGGCCTTCGTCAATGTCAACACCCCGGACGAGCGCCTGGAACTCGAACAGAGGGTGCTGGCGGGCGCCCTCTCATGAGGCGCGCGCATTGCGCCAGGAACAGGAAGCGTCGTTAGATCAGGTCATGCCATGCCTGGAATCATAGAAACCGCGGCCAGCTGCCTCGATGCCGGAGAGACCGGCCTTCTCCACGCGGCAACCGCGCTGTCGCGCATCCTCGCCCAGTGCCCCTGCGTCTCCGAAACGGAATCCGTGCCGCTGACGGCCGCTCATGGACGCATCCTGGCGGAAGACCTCATCGCACCGCTGGACGTCCCGCCGCGGGACAATTCAGCGATGGACGGCTACGCGCTGCGCTTGCAGGACCTCTCGGACACCGAAGGCACGGTGTTGCGCAGGGCGGGACGCGCGATGGCGGGAAGCCCCTACGGCGAAGCCGTGCACGCGGGAGAATGCGTGCGGATCATGACCGGTGCCCCGATTCCAGACGGAGCCGATACCGTCGTGATCCAGGAGCAGGCCATGGAACGGGATGGCCTCGTGCACCTGAACCCGGGACACCGGCAGGGGCAGAACATCCGCCGCCGCGGCGAGGACCTGAGGGCCGGCTCCGTCGTCCTGGAAAGGGGTCGCCGCATCAAGGCCGCCGATCTGGGCTTGATCGCGTCTCTGGGCATCGCCGAAATCCCCGTCTTTCGTCGTCCGCGCGTGGTCCTCTTTTCCACCGGCGACGAGTTGTGTCCGCTGGGGAACACCCCCCGCAGCGGACAGATCTACGACAGCAACCGCTACAGCCTGCGGGGCCTGCTGGACGGCCATCCGGTCGAAACGCTGGACCTGGGCATCGTCCCGGACGATCCGCAACGGCTGCGGCAGGTGCTCGAGGAGTCATCGCGCACCGCGGACGTGGTGATCAGTACCGGTGGCGTCTCCGTCGGCGAGGCCGACCATGTGAAGCAGATCCTGGCTGCGCTGGGCGAGGTGCGCTTCTGGAAGATCGCGATCAAGCCTGGCCGCCCGCTGGCCTTCGGCAGACTCGGAGCCGGAACCCTGTTCTTCGGCCTGCCGGGTAATCCGGTCGCGGCGATGGTGACCTTCGTCCGCTTCGTCAGCCCTGCCCTGGAGCGCATCGCCGGGCTGGGTCCCCGCCCCCCCCTCACCTTCGAGGTTCCCTGCCTCGATGCCCTGAGGAAGGTACCGGGGCGCACCGAGTTCCAGCGCGGACGACTGCAGCCGGATGCGCAGGGCCGTCTTCGTGTGAAGGTCACCGGCCGACAGGGCTCCGGCATCCTCCACTCCATGAGCCAGGCCGATTGCCTCATCGTGCTGGAACACGACCGGGGTCCAGTGGCCGAGGGCGAAATGGTGACGGTGCAACCCCTGCCCGGCTGGATCTGATCTCCCGAAGCAGGAAGACCGGAAGCCATGCCGGCGACACCGCTTATTCGAGGGAGATCTCGCCCTCCACCACGAATGGCGCATCGAGAGGCCCGAATTCCAGCGTGATCTTGACGGGAATGGTCTCGTCACCCTGTAGCCTGCCATCCTCCAGCGCCTGCCGAACGCCCATCTCGATCTCCCGCTGGCAGTTGATACCCACACGCTTCAGGAAGCTGCGCAGGCTCAGATTCAGGGTCTCCTCGTTCATCGAATGCTCTCCATGGTTCCGGACTGTTGATCCTGGTTTCGGGTTCGTATGCGGGGTGAAACAGCCCCTGCCAAGGACGCACGCGCACGCGCCAGCACACAAGCGGCCGCCGGACCGTTGGATCGGGCCGGCAGCCACTCCCCCTGCCTTATCGCGGTCGGGAGATGCGTGCGTAGGGCATCATGATGCCGCCGGTCGCGGCTCCTCGGCGGGTTTGGGTGGCGGCGCTGCATCCGCTGCGGGTTGCGGCTTCACGCCCTTTTCCTCCAGTTCCTTCATCCAGAGGTCATGGTGCTGGCGTGCCCAGTTCACGTCGACGCGGCCACCCACCATGCCCTCCATCGAGCCCTTCATCGCAATCGTGGCCAGGTAGATGTGACCGAAGATGAAGGAGATCACCAGGATGGAGGCCACCGAATGGACGATCAGCGAGATCTGCAACACCTCACGCGACTGGCCCAGCACAGGGAAGAGCAGAATGATGCCGGTGACCACGATCGCGCCACCCACGAAGAACAGGGTCCAGAACAGCAGCTTCTCACCCGCGTTGACGAAGCCCGCATGCGGGTGCTTGCCCTTCAGCATGCCACCACCCGAAAGGAACCAGCCAAGGTCGTGGCCCTTGGGGATGTTGACCCTGATCCACTTCACCACCATGAGGAGCAGGCCGATTCCAAACAGCAACCCGAGGTAGTTGTGGACATAGATCGCGCCCTGTGCATAACTGGCGAAGACCTCCGGACCCATCACCGGTAACAGGACGGCGCGCCCGTAGAGCAGGCTGAGACCCGTGATACCGAGCAGGATGAACAGGACGGCCGTAGACCAGTGGAGCACCCGGTCGGACAGCTTCCAGCGCTCCACCGTAAGACCCTTGCGACCGCCATCGATGTCGATCCTGCCCCGCACCAGAAACAGCAACGCGAGGATCGCAAGAATCAGCAACATCAACCAGGCACCATAGGTGGCCAAGGGCCCATTGCGGATCTGGCGCCAGTTCTGGCCACTGTCGGTGATCAGGACGTCGGCCTGGGGAGCGGTGACCGCGGTGTATCCGTGGTTGCCCTCCCGCACGCCACGCCAGTACTCCGACAGGGGATTGGTGGTGCCCTCCTGGGCCTGGGCCGCGGTGTCCCCGACGAACAGGTAACCGGTGAGCGGAAGTGCGACGATCAGGAACACCGTGCCGAGAAACCCGAGCAGAACCAGCCTGCTGAGCCTGCTGCGGCTGGAACGGTCCTGGGCCGGGCTGAGTGAAGATTTCATCTTGGAACCCTCCAGGTTTCAGCGGTCGGTTTGCACCATCACGAAGCGCTCTTGCAGGCGCTCCTGATAGGCCGGGTCTGCGGACATCTCCACCAGGGGATCTGCCTTGCCCTTGTAGACCCCCGCGTCGTGCAGCGTCACATCGCGGCTTTCATAGCAGCCGGTCAGCAAGAACAGCACCGCCACGAGGGGGCTTGCTGCGAACAGAAATCGGGTTTTCACTGTCATTCTCCTTGACCATTCGAGAACCATGCGGCATCGGTCAACCGACGGACGACGGCGGCACACTGCCGGGACGGGACACCCGGGCTGCCGCCGCGCAGCCTCAGATGCCCTCTCCATAGGCCTTGTTCCAACCCCAGGTTTCCGGACGGCCGGAACGGCGCATCACCCGCTTGCGGTAGATGTCCGCGAGCGTGTCGCCGTCACCCGCCAGCAGGGCCTTGGTCGCGCACATCTCCGCACAGGCGGGAAGCTTGCCTTCGGCGAGACGGTTGGCCCCGTATTTCTCGAACTCCGCCTTGGAGCCAAGCTCCTCGGGTCCCCCGGCACAGAAGGTGCATTTGTCCATCTTGCCGCGCACTGCGAAGGCCCGTTGCTGCGGTGACGGATACTGCGGCGCACCGAAGGGACAGGCGTAGAAGCAGTAGCCGCAGCCGATGCAGAGATCCTTGTCGTGCAGGACCACGCCATCGGCAGTCGTGTAGAAGCAGTCCACGGGACAGACCGCCGCGCAGGGTGCGTCGGTGCAGTGCATGCACGCCACGGAAATGGACTTCTCGCCGGGCTCGCCGTCATCCAGCGTGACGACCCGGCGGCGGTTCACGCCCCAGGGTACCTCGTTCGCATTCTTGCACGCGGTCACACACCCGTTGCACTCGATGCAGCGTTCGGCGTCACAAAGAAACTTCATCTTGGCCATAATGGGCTCTCCTCAGATCTGGTTGCCTGTCCACTGCCGATGCATCAAGCGGGCTGAATCCGGCACAACGAACACTTCGTTTCCTGCATCGCAGTCACCGAGTCGTAGCCGTAGGTGAACGCCGTGTTGCAGGCCTCGCCGAGCACATAGGGATCACTGCCCTCCGGATAATTGGCGCGCAGATCCTTGCCCTGGAAGTGGCCGCCAAAGTGGAACGGGGTGAACACCACGCCGGGTTCGACGCGCCGGGTGACCATCGCCTTGATCCGGATGCGACCGCCTTCGGGCCCTTCCAGCCAGATGTCCTGGCCATCGCGGATTCCGGCGTTGTTCGCATCCACGGGGTTGATCTCCGCAAACATCTCCTGCTGCAGTTCCGCCAGCCACGGGTTGGAACGCGTCTCGTCGCCGCCACCCTCGTATTCCACCAGGCGTCCGCTGGTGTGGATGAGCGGGTAGTCCTGGCTGTAGTCCTTCGCCTGCACCGAGGCGTAGCGCGTCGGCAAGCGGAAGAAGCCGCGCCGGTCCGCATAGGTCGGATACTTTTCGACCAGATCGTAGCGGGTGGTGTAGAGCGGCTCGCGATGGATCGGCACCGGATCGGGGAAGTTCCAGGCCACGCAACGGGCCTTGGCGTTGCCGAAGGGCGCACAGCCGTGCTCGATCGCGACCCGGATGATCCCGCCGGAGCGGTCGAGATGCCAGATCTTGCCCTCCGCCAGGACCTTCTCCTCGTCGGTCAGGTCGTCCCACCAGCCCAGCTGCTTCAGCAGATCGGCGCTGAAGCGCGGGTGACCATCCTGAATCTCGGAGCCGACCGGATAGGAGCCCTCGGCCAGCAGGTTGTCGCCGTCCCGCTCGGTACCGAAGTTCTCGCGGAAGTTCAGACCGCCCTTGGCCACCGGCAGACTGGTGTCGTAGAGGTTCGCCGTCCCCGGATGCTTGAACTCCGGCGTGCCCCAGCAGGGCCACGGCAGGCCATAGAACTCGTCATGGACAGGACCGCCCTCCGCACGCAGGGAATTGGTGTTGAAGGTGTGCCAGTTCTGCTGATGTTCCTTCAGGCGTTCCGGGCTCTGACCGCTGTAGCCGATGGTCCACATGCCCTTGTTGTACTCGCGGACGATGTCCTCGATCAGCGGCTCCTCGCCGTTGACCTGAATGTTCTTGGTCAGGTCGTCGGCAAAGCCCAGCTTCTTCGCGAACTTGTAGATGATCACGTGATCCGGACGGGAATCGAACAGCGGCTCGATGACCTTGTCCCGCCACTGGATGGAGCGGTTCGAGGCCGTGACGGAGCCGTAGGTCTCGAACTGCGTGGTCGCGGGCAGCAGGTAGGTGTTGTCCTTGCGATCATGCATGACCGCCGAAACGGTCGGGAAGGGATCGACCACGACCAGCAGATCCAGTTTCTCGAAGGCCTTCTTCATTTCCGGTCCGCGCACCTGCGAGTTGGGCGCATGCCCCCAGAAGACCATCGCCCTGAGGTTGTCCGGCTGGACGATCTGGTCCCGATCCTCCAACACCCCGTCGATCCAGCGCGAGACCGGGATACCGGAGGTGTTCATCGGCTTGGCGCCGGTGCCGCCGCGTTCCTCGTAGGTCTCCTGCCCGAAACGCGCGGCAAGCGCGTCGTAGTCGAGATCCCAGACCGCGGCCCAGTGCTTCCAGGCGCCCTCGGACAGACCGTAGTAGCCCGGCAGGTTGTCGGACAGCACACCGAAGTCGGTGGCGCCCTGCACGTTGTCGTGGCCGCGGAAGATGTTGGTGCCGCCGCCGGCCTTGCCCATGTTGCCCAGGGCCAGCTGGAAGTGGCAGTAGGCGCGGGTGAAGTTGTTGCCGACAGTGTGCTGGGTCCCGCCCATGCACCAGACGAAGGTCCCGGGACGGTTGTCCGCCATCAGCTTGGCCGCGTTGTAGCAGGTCTCGCGATCCACACCCGAGACGCGTTCCACCTCCTCCGGCGTCCAGCGCTGGACCTCCTCGAGGACCTGATCCATGCCCCAGACGCGCTGCGACAGGAACTCCTTGTCTTCCCAGCCGTTCTCGAAGATGTGCCACATCATGCCGTAGACCACGGCGATGTCGGAGCCGGGGCGCAGGCGCACGAATTGGTCCGCGTGCGCGGCCGTACGGGTAAAGCGCGGGTCGATCACCAGCAGCTTGGCGCCCTGCTCCTTGGCACGCAGGGTGAACTGCATGGACACCGGATGCGCCTCGGCGGGGTTGCCGCCGATGATCAGGATGGCCTTGCTGTTCAGCATGTCGTTGTAGGAGTTGGTCATCGCACCGTAGCCCCAGGTATTGGCTACCCCGGCGACCGTCGTCGAATGACAGATGCGCGCCTGATGGTCGACGTTGTTGGAGCCCCAGAGGGCTGCCATCTTGCGGAACAGATAGGCCTGCTCGTTGCTGAACTTGGCCGACCCGAGCCAATAGACGGAATCGGGGCCCGAGGCCTCGCGGATCTCCATCATCTTGTCACCGATCTCGTCGATGGCCTCATCCCAGGAGATGCGCTTCCACTTGCCATCGACCATCTTCATCGGGTACTTCAGGCGCCGTTCGCCATGACCGTGCTCCCGCACCGCCGCGCCCTTGGCACAATGGGCGCCGAGGTTGAACGGATGGTCGAAGGCGGGCTCCTGTCCGACCCAGACCCCGTCACGGACCTTTGCGTAGATCCCGCATCCGACGGAGCAGTGCCCGCAGATCGTCCGCTTGGTCTCCACATCGCTGCCGACCGCGACGGTGCTTGCAGCCTCGGACTTCCTGACCAGCCCCGGCGACATCTGGCTTGCCAGGGTCACGCCGCCCACCGTCAGGCCGGCATTTCGCAGAAAGGCGCGGCGGTTCAGGGACACGCCCTTGCCGTCGGCACCGCGGCCCGCGCTCGACGCCGCGGCAGTTGGCTCGGTAGGGGATTTTTTTATCAGTTTCATGTCTCGTTGCTCCTGACCCTCACGGGGATCGATGCAGGCTTCTTGATTTTCGACGCGAGTCCCGACCTAGTCCGACGCGGTCCGGTAATAGTCGCGGACGTGCGCGGTCTCCTGATATCCGGTCCTGGCCGGTTCGGAGACGACCTCATCGGCATCCGGGGCCGCTGCGACGATGCCCGGCAGTGCGGCGGCCGCTGCCGCCCCGGACCCCGCCATCCCAACCTTCTTCAGGAAACGCCGGCGCTCGGTCGAATGCGCCTGAACCGTGTGCTGCTGTGACTTTTCACTCATGTCTCGCTACTCCTCAACGGAATGGAACCCAAACCTCACATGCCGTGCAGCGCCCCGCCCGAGCCTCCGCCCGGGCCTTCACGGTCACCGCTCACTCGTGTCCTGATAGGACTTCTCCAGCGCCAGGAACACGGTTCCCAGACGCCCCACCGCCTTGTAGAAACAGGCCGACTCGCAGCCCTCCAGATCCCGAAAGAAGTCCGGCATCCAGCTCGCCACATGGGCCTTGAAGAACTGCTGCCTCGCCAAATCGGGCATCTCCCTCGAATTCACCATCAGCGCCATGGTCTCGCAGAGAAATGCCGCGTGATCCTCGGGATCAGGATTGCCCGGCTCCCGTTCGAAACCGAACCTGACCAGGTCCTGGCGCAATTCACTCAATGGTCTCTCCATCAGGTAGCCCGTCTGGTACCAGGAACCGAAGGGCACGAGTTCTCCGCGTCCGATTCCGATGAACAGCGTATGGAACTCGTCGTCCACCTCCGAAGCGCGGGCCTGCTGCGCGGCGAGCTTCAGCATGGACAGGGCCACGGCGATCTCTCCCGCCGGGTTGTCCCCCAGATCCAGATTCGCCAGTTCCTCCAGCTGAGCCTGATCCGCCGGCGCCGCGAGCAACCGCGCCAGCAGCGTGTACATTCCGACTCGGGCCTGATCTTCCTCGGGTAACCACGGCTCCTGCATCATCTCTCCTGTCTCCGGATACCCATGCAATCAGTGGGCCATGGCCCGGAGGAAAATTCCGACAAATAGAAAGGGAAAAGCATATCCAGCACCCGAGCCCGCAGCGGATCTCTGCGCAAAGCGACATTGTGTCCGTGCACCCGGAACGCCGCGGGTCAAATCTTCCGATCACCTCCGTCCCTGAACATGTCAATCACACGGCAGTCCTCACACATCATCAGGCGGCGCCGGGACTGCTCGTCCTGGAACATCCAGTGGCCTTCCAGCCGTTTGGTCATGTTGTCGATCATGCTTCGGGTGGCAAAGGGCTTGCCGCAGGCGATGCACTCGAAGGGCTCCTCTTCATTCAGGGCACGCTGGGCATCACGCCGCTGTGGCTCCGTGATCAGCCGTGCCCGCAGGGTGATCGCCCGCTCGGGACAGGTGCGTTCACACAGACCGCACTGCACGCAATTGCCCTCGAGGAAGTCCAGGCGCGGGCGGTCACCCGGCGCGGACAGGGCCTGTGCCGGGCACACGGAGGCACAGGCCATGCACAGGGTGCAGGCTTGCCGGTCGATGCGAATCTCCCCAAACGGGGCACCAGCGGGCAACGGGATTTCCCCTTGGGGGGACGGCGCTTCCTGATTCAGGTAATCCAGGGCCCGGAAGAGCGTGCTGCGCTTGCGATTGGAGCCGTCAACGCGCTCCGGGCGCAGCCCCGGCATCGCATCGCCGGGCAGGTCACGGCAGCCCTCGGCCTGCGCCAGGCGCAGCGATTCCCGCGGATAGCCCAGGGCCTGCAGCACGGAATGGGCGTAGCCCAGCTGCTCCAGCAGGTTGCGCCGCACCTTTCCCGGCAGTACCGGCGTGTCGAGCAG
This sequence comes from Thioalkalivibrio sp., assembly GCA_041685565.1. Lineage (GTDB taxonomy): Bacteria > Pseudomonadota > Gammaproteobacteria > Ectothiorhodospirales > Ectothiorhodospiraceae > Thioalkalivibrio. The sequence continues at coordinate 1,114 of JAWLFM010000059.1, read as the reverse complement.
GATCACCTCGCGCGCCCCGCCGGCGAGGCAGCTCAGAAGTACATCGAGCCCGACACTGCCGATCTCGTCGACCTCGATCGCCAGCACCTGCCCGGGGAGGGGTTCCAGCCGCTGCAGGGCCTCGACACCCGCCTCATCGTCATGGAACAACAGAACCGGATCCTCGCCTCCGCTGTCGCGATAGGTCTGCAGCAGGATCTGCGTGCGCTCGATCAGATCCGCCGGGCGGGGATAGGTATAGATGATGGCCCCGGTGGGACACACCGTCGCGCAGATGCCGCCGCCCTGGCAGAGTTCTGGCTGCACCTCGATGGTCTCGCCCAGGGAATGGATGGCGATGGCCGGGCAGGCATCCAGGCACCGCGTGCAGCCCTGGATGCCGCTGCGCCCATGGGCACAGATCTCCGGGTCATAACTGAAGAACTTGGGCTTCTCGAACTCGCCCTTCAGGTCGCTGAGGTCCTCGATGGCGCGGTCCAGCGCCTCCGGATCCCCGAAGCCGGGAGCGAAATACCCGACCGGTGGCCACTCGGCCAGGATCAGCGGCGCCAGACCCAGATCCAGGACCAGATCGAAGTACTCCCAGTTGCTCCGCAGCAGAGTGGCCACGTTCGCGGACTTGCCACCCAGGTCCAGGGTCACACGGAACCGACCCAGGTAGCCTTCGATCAGGGGTTCGCGCCCGTTCGAATGCAGCACCGGCATGCCGTCGATCTCGCGCGCATCTCCGGAGGTGGTCAACAGCATGGCGGGGTGCAAATCTTCCCGAAGGCGGCGTGCCGCCTCGAGCACGGTCGACTCATCGACGCCGATGACCAGCACCCGCCCCTGCGAGTGGTAGGTCACCCGCGAGGTCGGTTCCACGGAAAGCTGCATGACCGCCTCGAAGGCCTTGCCGCGTGCAAGCGTGTTGCGTTCCTGATCCATCAACTCTTCATCCTGGTCTGGTCGGGGGGACTGGCGCCATCGGTGGCGCCAGGCGGCTTGGTATCGGCCATGGCCCCCGCATCCGCTGGGCCCGCCGCATCAGCATCAGCATCAGCATCAGCATCAGCATCAGCATCAGCATCAGCATCAGCATCGGCATCGGCCTCGGCCGCGGCATGGTCACCGG
>JAWLFM010000284.1:0-3379 GCA_041685565.1 Thioalkalivibrio sp. | reverse complement strand
CGCAGGCGCGCCTCCCGGTCGTCCATGCCGATACGGGCAATCAAGGCCCCGGCCTCCACGACCGCGCCCAGGGTCGCGGATGTCTCCACCAGGCGGCCTTCGGTCTCGGCGCGTACCATGACCTGTTGATCGGGAAGGACCTCGCCCTGCAGTGTCAGCAGGCGTTCCACCGGACGGGCCCGGCTGAGCCGCACGGCCACCGTCGGTGGCTCCGGTTCGGCCCGTGGCTCCACCGCCGCGGGCTCCCGGGTCAGCATCCCGCTGGCAATCCAGGCGGCCAGGAGCACGGCGACACCAAGAATGACCAGAGCGGATCGGTGGCGAGACAGGAAAGGTTTCAAGGCCATGCGTCTAGCATAAACCACGGGCCCCGCGGCCGCCGCCGATGCCTGACACCATTCGGCGGAACCATGGTTCCCCTTCGCCCGTGCGGCTCTGCGCGGGGGTTCAAGCGGCGAGGACTCAGAAGCTGCCGAACAGTGTTCCCAGCGTGATCAGGACGATCAGCGACAGGAAGGGTGCGAGCATGGCCGTCATCGCCAAATCGAAGTAGGCCTGCCGATGCGTGAGGCCGGTGATTGCGAGCAGGGTGATCACGGCACCGTTGTGCGGCAACGTGTCCAGGCCGCCGGTGGCGACGGCGGTGACACGATGCAGCAGTTCGGGGTTGATGCCCTGGGCATATGCCATCTCCAGGTAGGTACCGCCAAGGGTCGACAGCGCGATGCTCATGCCGCCCGAGGCCGAGCCGGTCATGCCGGCCAGCACGTTCACCGCGATCGCGAGCGAGATCAGCGGGTTGTCACCCCCCAGTCCGACGACCGTATCGCGAATCAGTACGAACGCGGACAGCGAGGCGATCACGGCACCGAAGCCCACCAGGCTTGCGGTATTGAAGATCGGTAGCAGCGAGGCGTTGGCACCGTTGTCAACGGACTGCGTGAGCCTGGGCAGTCGCTTCCAGTTCGTTGCGATCACCACCAGCAGCGAGAGGACCAGGGCCGCCACCACCGACCAGATCCCCCGCACCGCCTCGATGTTCGTCTCTCCATACAGCGGGAGAGCCAGGAAGTCGGTATCCATGTTCGGGATGATCACGAAGGTGAACAGCAGGTTGATCGCGATCACCAGCACCAATGGCAGTACCGCGATGAACACCGGCGGCGGACCGACCGGACGCGGCTCCACCGGCAGCTCCATCAGGTCGAAGCCCTCGCCGGCGGCCCGCTCGCGCAAATCCTTGTTCGGCGTGAAATCGGCATCGGGATGATCGCCGTAGCCCTCTGCCGCCAGCTTGCGCGCGCGGTACTCGAGCCAGAGCATCCCCAGGGCGAACATCACCAGTGCGGTGATGATGCCCAGGCCCGGGGCGGCAAAGGGCGAGGTGCCGAAAAAGGGCATCGGGATGGCGTTCTGAATGGCCGGTGTCCCCGGTAGGGCGGTCATCGTGAAGGTGAAGGCGCCCAGCGCGATGGTGGCCGGAATCAGGCGCTTGGGGATGTCGGCCTGCCGGAACAGCGCGGCCGCGATCGGGTACACCGCGAAGGCGACGACGAACAGCGACACGCCGCCGTAGGTCATCACCGCGCAGGACAGCACCACGGCCAGAATGGCCCGCCCGGTTCCCAGCCTGGCGATGATGGCATTGGCCAGAACCCCGGCGCTGCCGGAGTCCTCCATCAGCTTGCCGAAGATGGCGCCGAGCAGGAACACCGGGAAGTACAGGGTGATGAAGTTCCCCGCCGAGCCCATGAAGATCTGGGTATAGCTGGCGAGCACCGGACCGTCCATGGTCGCGATCACGGCGAAGGTCGCCAGCGCCGGGGCAAGGATGAGGAGGCTGATGCCCCGGTAGGCCAGGTACATCAGCAGGCCCAGGGCGATCAGGATGACCAGGATACCCATCATGGCCTTGGCTCCGTGGGCTGCTCGGAAGCAGTGGATGCATCCAGATCCGGCGGTCTGAAACTGTCGGCAAAAAGGCCCTTCAGGTCGAAGGTCGAGCGCACACCCAGATCGTCGAAATGACGTTCGAGGAAGCCCTCGGCCCAACTCCAGCCGCGTTCCTTGAGATGGGTCAGGTAGTCCCATTCGGCGTTCATCTTGCTCGAGGCATCCAGGTCCTTGAGTTCCTCATGGGCATGGATCAGGTGAACACAGATGTCCCGGTAGCGCTCGGATTCCAGTTGCTCCGCCTCAATCAACTGATGCAGCAATTCGATCGAGCGCAGTTCCTTGATCAGGCTCGCGTTGAAGGTGATCTCGTTGAGCCGGTTGATGATCTCGCGGCCCGTGCGCGGCAGCTCCTCGCGAAGCATCGGGTTGATCTGCACCACGATGAGATCGCGTGTGGCCCGATCCTCCACCAGCGGGTAGAGCGCCGGGTTGCCGATATAGCCACCGTCCCAGTAGGCCTCCCCATCGATCTCCACGGCCTGATACATGAACGGGAGGCAGGCCGAGGCCATCACGGTATCCACCGACAGATCGGGTTGGGTGAAGGTGCGTCCCCGACCGGTGCGCACATTGGTGGCGGTCACGAAGACCGTGAGTGCATCACAATGGTTGACCCGCTCGAAGTCCACCAGTGAGGCCACCAGATCCCGCAGGGGATTGATGTTCAGCGGGTTCAGTTCATAGGGTGAAAACTGGCGCGTCAGCAATTCGAAGAACAGATAGCCCGGTGACTGATCCAGACTGAACCGATTGGTCAAGCGGTCCCATAGGGAGCGCTGTATCGGCGAAAACCGGGCGGCATCACTGACGGCCTTCCAGAACCTGGCCAGGGCCTCCCGCGCCCCCTCGCGGCCACCCCGGTCGAAGCCCTCCGCCATCACCACGGCGTTCATGGCGCCGGCGCTGGTGCCGCTGATCGTGGCGATCTCGATCCGCTCATCCGCCAGCAGCCGGTCCAGCACCCCCCAGGTCAATGCCCCATGGGCGCCGCCGCCCTGCAGCGCCAGGTCCACCGTTTTGCTGCTTCCCTTGCGCATCCGTCCGAATCCCCCACATGGAAGACTCGTATTGCACCGCAACATGGCTGCTGCTGTCCACTTCTCCGTCGTCCCGGGCAGCGGCGTGCTGCCCGTCCACGGTGCTGCTGCCGGCCATCGCAGTACCCCCGGCCTCGGGATCGCGCAGGCGCAACCACCTGGACCCTCACCGGGCGAAAGGGCATCGGATCAGGCGTCGGGGGAGCTGCGCAGGGATTGTCAGGCGCGGGTTGCCCGTTCGATGCCCTCGCGCATGGCGGTCGCAAGAAGGTCGATCTGGTCCTCGGTGATCACGTAAGGCGGCATCAGATAGCTCACATTGCCCAGCGGCCGCAGGAGGGCGCCGCGTTCCAGACCATGGCGGTAGATCTCCAGGCCGCGTCGCT
>JAWLFM010000283.1:0-3422 GCA_041685565.1 Thioalkalivibrio sp. | reverse complement strand
TGGATCCTGCCCGACCAGCTGCCGCGCCACCAGCGTGGCCATGCGGTTGCCCAGGCCGATCTCCACCAGCAGACTGTCGATGTCGGGCAGCTTCATCTCGTCCAGCACCTGGTTCAGGCGTACCGGCGAGAGCTGGCCGAGGCTCTGCCCGAGGGTGGACAGGGCCTTTTCCATCAGGCGCCGGCCCAGCACCATGGCCTCGTCGGTCTGCAGGGTCTTCAGGCTGTGCCGGATGCCCGAGCGGGCCCTGCCGGTGATCACGAAGGACAGCCAGGCGGGGTTCGGGCGTGCGCCCTTGGCGGTCACGATCTCCACCGTCTCCCCGCTCTGCAGGCGCGCGGACAGCGGCGCCAGCTGACGGTCGACCTTTGCCGCGACACAGCGGTTGCCGACATCGGAATGCACCGCGTAGGCGAAGTCGATCGGCGTGGCCCCCCGCGGCAGCACCATGATCTCCCCCATCGGGGTGAAGGTGTAGACCTCGTCCGGGAACAGATCGATCTTCACGTTCTCCAGGAACTCGATCGAGCTGCCGACGCTGTTCTGGATCTCGAGGACGTCCTTGAGCCAGTCACGCGCCCGGCTTTGCGCGGTCATCGCCAGATCGGTGCCCGCCTTGTACTGCCAGTGCGCGGCGATGCCGCTCTCCGCGACCCGGTCCATCTCGGCCGTACGGATCTGCACCTCGATCGGACTGCCGTGGGGACCGAACAGCACGGTGTGCAGCGACTGGTAGCCGTTCGACTTCGGGATCGCGATGTAGTCCTTGAATCGCCCCGGTAGCGGCTTGTAGAGGTTGTGCACCACGCCGAGCGCGCGGTAGCAGGTGTCGACGTCGGCCACCACGATGCGCACCGCGAAGACGTCCACCACCTCCTTGAAGGAATGCCGCTTCTCCTGCATCTTGCGGTAGATGCTGTAGAGGCCCTTCTCGCGCCCCATGATCCGCGCCTCGAGACCGGCCGACTCCATGCGGTTGGTGATCGCGGATTCGATCTTCTGCATCGGCTCGCGGCGATGGCCGCGGGCGCGCAGCACGGCCTCTTCCAGCACCGCGAAGCGGATCGGGTGCTTGGCCGCGAAGCCCAGCTGTTCCAGTTCCCGGCGGATCTTGTTCATGCCCAGACGCTGGGCGATGGGCGCGTAGATCTCCAGGGTCTCGCCGGCGATGCGGCGGCGCTTGTCCGGGCGCATCACCCCGAGGGTACGCATGTTGTGCAGGCGATCGGCCAGCTTGATCAGGATCACCCGGATGTCCTGGGTGATCGCCAGCATCATCTTGCGGAAGTTCTCGGCCTGGGCCTCGGCCTTGGTGCGGAACTGCAGGTGGGTCAGCTTGGAGACCCCGTCGACCAGCTCGGCGACCTCCGTCCCGAATTCGGTGCGGATGCGTTCCTTGCTGGTCGGGGTGTCCTCCATCACGTCGTGCAGGATGGCGGCGACGATGGCCTTGTGGTCCATCCGCATCTCGCCCATGGTCCGGGCGACGGCCAGCGGATGGTAGATGTACGGCTCCCCGGTCTTCCGCGTCTGTCCCTCGTGTGCCTCCGCCCCGAACAGGTAGGCCCGGTAGACCTCGTGGATCTGATCCGGCTCGAGATAGGACTCCAGCTCAGCGCACAGGTCGCTGATCAGGAATCGCGTGGAGTCGGAGGACGATGTGGAGACGGCCCCGACGATCGGAAGCGCGGAGCTCATCGGGTGTTGCGGGCTAGCGCTCGTCGGCGTCCAGCTGCTCCAGGTGCCGGATGGTGCTGAAGTCCAGCATCTGCGGCTGCGGCCGCTCGTCCGGCTCGTCGAAGACCTCCGGTCCGACCAGGCCCTCGGCGATCTCGCGCAGGGCGATCACGGTGGGCTTGTCGTTGTCGTCCGGTACCCGCGGCTCCTTGCCGTGGGCCAGATGGCGGGCGCGGCGCGCGGCCATCAGCACGAGTTCGAATCGGTTGTCGACGTTTTCGAGGCAGTCCTCGACGGTGATGCGGGCCATTTCAACTCCAGAATGAAAAAGTTATGGTCCGTCATCTTACGCCGAGGCGGGCGCCCCCGCCAACAAGGACGTGATCATTGCGCGGTTGCGGATGGCCTGCTCCGCCGTGCGCAGCCGGTTGGCCCGGAAGATGCTGGCCAGATCACGCACGGCCTGCCCGAAATCGGTATTCACGACGGTGTAGTCGTATTCGTCGAAATGGGTGCTGTCCGCCTCGGCATCGCGCAGGCGGCGCTGGATCACGGCCTCGTCGTCCTGTCCGCGTCCGCGCAGGCGCCGCTCCAGTTCATTGCGCGAAGGCGGCAGGATGAACACCGACTGGCAGTCGGGGATCGCGGCCCGGACCTGGCGCGCGCCCTGCCAGTCGATCTCCAGGATCACATCCTGTCCCGCATCCATCTGCCCGGCGACGGCGGCGCGCGAGGTGCCGTAGAAGTTGTCGAAGACCTTGGCGTGCTCGAGCAGATCGCCGGCCTCGATCATGTCCAGGAAGTCCTCTGCGTTGACGAAGTGGTAGTGTTGCCCGTCGATCTCGCCGGGGCGGGGCTTGCGCGTGGTGTGCGACACCGACAGGACCAGGTCGTCCAGTTCCTGCAGCAGGGCCGCGACCAGGCTGGTCTTGCCGGCGCCCGAGGGCGCGGAGACGATGTAGAGCGTGCCGCGCGGCGTGGCGCTGGGTTCGATCATATGGCTATGCCCATGGCTGTGGATCCGGGCCGAGAGTGTACTCATCGGCGCATGTCGGCCGCCACCAATGGGGACGATCGCAGCGGCGGCTGCACCACTCGGGGACATCCGCGTCGAAGTGCGCCGTCGCGGCGGAATGCCGTCGGCCTCCATCGCGTCAAAGGAGGAAGCCACGAACCCGGCGGCGGCATCGTCCCGGTGTGCCGGGTGACTGCACCGTGCGCTGGCGTGGAGCGTATCGGCAGGGGCCGAGCACTGCCGGGCGCAGGGCCACGTGGTGCCGGGGTCGCTGCCTGTGGGAATCGGCACCCGCAGAGGGGACTCCGGGGTGCCCGACGGGTCCGGGCAAAAGGCGAGCGCAGGTGCGTCCGGCCTGTAAATTGCATGGAAACAAACAGGTTCAGAGCCTGGAGAAGAGACGCGATGACCAAACCACGACTCAGCGAAGAAATGCTCAACGCCTTCGTGGATCGACAGCTTTCCCCGGAAGACCGCCTGCGGATTCTGAAGACGATCGCCGCCGACCAGGGGCTCGGCCAGGAGATCTGCGAACGTCAACGCGTCAAGGAACTGGTCAACCTGGCCTACCACGAAGACACCCGCCCAACCCGACCACTACGCACCTGCGGCATCTTCACCTGGCGCTGGTGGCGCCCCTAACCCCCCCCTCCGGGGTCGGACCAACGCAAGCCCCTGTTTCGAAAAAGAAACAGGCCCGTATTTCGGGTGTTTTTTGTGCTTGGAGCCG
>JAWLFM010000282.1:0-3454 GCA_041685565.1 Thioalkalivibrio sp. | reverse complement strand
CGATCGCCCATCTGGCGTCACATTGATCGGCCGATGTTCGGAGAACGTACGCCCCCGGTCGCGTCCCCTCCGCCACTTGCCCCTGCGAAAGCGTTCTCCCGATCCGGCCGCGGCCGGATTTTTCCTTTGTTTTCGAGGGTTATGCGCAGGTGGCTTTGCACTGGCGACTTCGACGCAGCAGCCGGAATCGTTCTCTGGAGCCCGATATTCTCCGGACCTTTCGACTGCACGACTCCGGTGCATGGCCTGTAACATTCTGAAAAGATGAAGATATTTTTCTGCGCCACCTGAACACTTCGACGCCGGGGGCGTTCGTGAAAAGGAACTGAAATCCAACCCGTTCTTTTCTTTGCCCGGCCTCGCAAATCCCTTCCGCCATTGAGAATTTCCGGCGACGACGGCATCCTGAACGGGAAGGAGACGGAATATGGCGGAGCCGGAGCTCGACACCGACAAGCTCGACGACGCGGCGCTGGCGATCCTCAGCCTGACGCTGCATGACGGCGACCGCGTCTGGAAAGGGATCGACTGGTCGATCACCGACAGGCTGTACGCAAAGGGTCTGATCCACGATCCCGTCGGCAAGGCCAAATCGCTCGCCCTGACGGAGGCCGGATTGACCCGAGCCGAAGCAGCTCTCCGCGAGCTATTCATGAAGCAGCGGTCAGATGATCCACGAAGGTCCGAACGATGAAGCCGGCCGACGAGGCGCCCATCGCTGCCCGGCTGGCGAAGCTGATGGCGATGATCTGCGTGCGCAACACTAGGATCGAGGAACTGCACGCCGGCGCAGTCCCGGTCACCCACACGGGCGACTACTCGGACGTATTCATCACCGACGCCGACGGCCGCCAAATTCCTTGGGCTGACGCTTCCCACCTCGACGACGATCAGATGCGAAACCTGATGCGGCAGATCGTCGACCGGCTCTACACCTTTCACCTCAAGGCTGACGACCCGGGGTTTCGTGACCACCTCGACCGTTGGCTTGCCGTCGCAGACCGATGGGACGAGCCGAAGCTGGACGAGGTATTCCTTTCAACAATCATCGGCGACAAAGCAGCCAAACTGCCGAGATAGTCGTTGGCAGTCCGTTGAGGCTTCAACGGATGCTCGTCGGCCATAACTACGCAACCGGTTCGGCAACGGCTGCATGTTTTGAGACGATGTCCTGCACCTCACCAGGCTTGAATGCGACATCCCATGCCCAACGTCCGAAACCGCCTGCAGCGTTGATCGCCCTCACCCATTCGTTCAGTGCGTCCCGCTTGGCCTTGTTCTGAGGACTGTCGGTGCCCTTGATCTCGAGCGCGAGGATCGTGCCGCCCGCAAGGCGCACGAGGAAATCCGGGACGTAGCGCCGCCGGGACCCAGCCCACATGTAGTAGATCTGGAAACCGAGGTGATCGTTCTTGGCGTAGGCAAGAACCTCATCGCGCTTCTCGAAGACGTTGGCCGCGTGACCTTCCCACGCCGAGTCCCCAACCAGATGGCTGATGTGTGACTTGGTCGTTGGGAAGCATGGCTTGGTGGTGTACCAAGTGCGCATCTGGTCGGTTGCACCGATCGGGTTTTCCTCGTGAGCTATGCTGGGAAATGGGTGACGGGGTTTGAGAGGGTGGCGTATCGTGGCGGGTGTCAAAGCCTGCCAGAACTTCCAAGAGGAACGATACGCCATGGAGAATACTACAGACGCCGGCTTATTCATCGAATTCGGCGGGAAAGGTTGCGTACGCCTGAAAGCGCTGTAGATTCAAGCTGCTAGACAAAAACCATAGGCAGCATCGGACGCACGCATGGGTGAAACGCTACAGCCTGTCACGCCGCAGTTCAACAGGTCCCTGCGGGTCGAAGGCAGGCCGGATCGACTGACCGGTGACCCCGGCGCCGTGCTCCTGCGCGAGATCCTTGAGGCCAGCGGCATCATCGAATGGATGACGGGTCGGCTGGTTGATCCCCGCCGACAAGAGGATGTGACCCACGACCTTGCCTCTTTGCTGCGCACCACGGTCCTGCTGGCCGCGCAGGGCTGGCGAGATCACGATGATGCTGACGCCTTGCGGCACGATCCAGCCATGCGGCTGGCGAGCAGCTCCTCGGCCGGGCTGACGCCGCTGGTGGTCGAGAAGGGACTGGCGTCCCAGCCCACCCTGTCGCGCTTCACCGCGATCATGGGGGAGCCTCGCAACCTGGTCGTGTTGCGCGAGGGCGTCCTGGAACTCGCCGCCCGCGGCCTGCGGGCGCTGAACGGCGGGCGTCGGCTGCCGCGCGTCACGCTGGATGTCGACAGCCTGCCCATCGAGGTCCACGGCCGCCAGCCGAAAGCCGCGTGGAATGGCCATTACAACGCCCGTGTCTATCATCCCTTGGTCACCTCCATCGCCGAGACCGGCGACATGCTGGATGCCCGCCTGCGGCCGGGCAATGTCGGCACCGCCGATGGCGCGCGCGACGTGATCCTCGATGTCGTCGACCGGGCGCAGGCAGCCGGGCTGTGCAAGGTCGCGATGGTCCGCATGGACGCGGGCTTTCCCGCGGCGGACTTGCTGGCCGGCCTCGACGCACGGGGCATCGACTACGTCGCCCGGCTGCGGGCCAACCCGGTCCTCGACCGTCTGGCGGCGCCCTACATGAAGCGGCCCCGGGGCCGTCGGCCCGACAAGCCGCGTATCTGGACCCACGCCCTGCAGTATCAGGCCGAAAGCTGGGACAAGCCGCGGCGGGTGATCCTGGTGGTCAAGGAACGACCGGACGACCTGTTGCTCGACCGCTTCTTCCTCGTCACCTCCCTCACCCTGCGGCAGATGTCGCACAACCTGGTGCTGGAGCATTACCGCGAGCGCGGGAAGGCCGAGGGGCACATGGGCGAGCTGAAGGATGTCCTCGCTCCCGCGTTGTCCTCCAGCAACCGACCCAAAACCCATGTGCGCGGTCGCCAGCCCCGCTCCGCAGCCGTGGGCGTCGATGCATTCGCCTGCAACGAGGTCCGGCTGCTCCTCTCGCTGATGGCGTACCAGGTGATGCACATCGCCCGCCGCACCATGGCGCGCGCGACCGGGACGGGCTGGAGCCTGCGTCGCTGCGGGAGCGGGTTCTGCGCGCCGGGCCCCGCCTGACCATCTCCGCCAGGCGCATGACGCTCACCCTCTCCAGCGCTGCCGCCCGGTACTGGGCCATCCTCTGGCCCCAGATCACACGCCTGCGGTGGGCCGCCGACCCCCAGCTGCCGCGAACTGTGCGGAGCCCCCCGATAACAGGCACCGCCTCCGGGCGCCCCGACGGCTTGCCCGAAACCCGCTGAAAAACGACCCGTGGACGCGCCTTCGTCGTGCCGCAGGTCGCAGACGCCCCGAACCATCGTCTCGATCGTGCGAAACACACTCACCGTACCGCTACATCGCCCCGATCAGGCCCTGCGGCGCCCTTCCACGGCGCGCCCGGTGAATAATGTGGG
>JAWLFM010000281.1:0-3468 GCA_041685565.1 Thioalkalivibrio sp. | reverse complement strand
CGCCGGTGTCGGGCGACAGCTCGCCGCGCAACGCGGCCAGCAGCGTGCTCTTGCCACAGCCGTTGGCCCCGGTCAGGCCCACGCGCCAGCCCGGATGGATCAGGAAGGATGCATTGCTGATCAGCGCCTGGCCGCCGCGGCGCAGTTCCACGTTCTCGAAACGAATCATGGGCGCAAGTGTAGTGCGTGCAGCCGCCCGAGGCCTACCGAACCCCACCGAAGACCCTCCTCATCGCCCAAGCGGCGGCCAGCCGCCGCGCTCCACAGGCGCTGTGCACCGCCCCCCGGTGCTGTGCGGGCGCGGGCTCCCGCTTTGCCGATGCGAGGCGTGCACCCCCGTGCCAGACCTATATATCGGCATTTTGGAATATAATGATCCCATACCGCGCGATGCGCCGGCCCGGCGCGCGCCCAAACTGAACGCGATGAGGAACAAGGCGATGAAGGACTACCCATTCCGCCGCCTGCTGGCGGCCCTGCTGTTGCTGTTTCTGGTCTGGGCCCCTGCCGCCCCGGCATCCGTGATGGTATTGGTGCATGGCTACCTGGGCGACGGCCAGAGCTTTCACACTGCCGGCGTGGTGGACGCACTCACCACCGCGGGCTGGCACTACGGCGGGGACTGGCGCTACGCCCGGGATGGTCAGGTGCGGCTGACCGACGCCGGAGAAGACGCGGAGCGCACCCTCTACACGGTGACCCTGCCCGCCTCGGCGCCGCTGGCACTGCAGGCGGACTGGCTGTCGGCGATGATCCGCTCCGCGGCCAACCGCCATCCGGGTCAGCCGCTGATCCTGGTCGGGCACTCGGCCGGCGGTGTGGTCAGCCGCCTGAGCCTGGTGCGCGGCGGCGTGGGACCGGTGGAACACCTGATCACCATCGCCAGCCCGCATCTGGGCACCGCACGCGCGCTGCAGGCCCTGGAGGCCACCAACGGCGGCGGCATGTTCGGTCCGTTCCGCCGGATCCTGACCCGCCAGGCCGTGGGCGGCAGCACCTACGACGCCATCCGTCATTCACGCGCGGTCCTGGTCGACCTGACCCCGCCCTCCCAGGGCAACCTCCTGGGCTGGCTGAACGTGCAGGAACATCCGGACATCACCTACGACGCGATCGTTCGCAATACCGATTTTCGCATGGGCGGGGACGTCCTGGTTCCGGCCTACAGTCAGGATCTGAATCAGGTACCGGCGCTGCATGGTCGTGCCACCGTGATCGCCAGCCCGCTCGAACACGGCCTGGCCGCGGACGACGCCCGGCTCATTCTGCAGCGGATCGCTGCCCGGGCTGGATGAAACGCACGCAGCTGAGCCCGGTGTCCAGCACCGCCCGGCGCAGGGCCTCGATGGCCTGCGGCCGCGGAAAGCTGGCACGCCAGGCCAGTGCCACGCGCCGGCTGGGGACCGGTTCGGTAAAGCGCCGCACCGCGAGCAGGCGCTGCGCATAACGGTCCGCGCCGGCGGCCGTGCAGGGCAGGATGGTCACACCCATGCCCGAGGCCACCATGTGCCGGATGGTCTCGAGCGATGAACCCTGCAGGTTTCTGGAGACGCTGCCGTCGGCCGTGGCCGAGCGCAGGCAGCCGGGGCACAGATCCAGGACCTGGTCCCGGAAGCAATGCCCCGCTCCGAGCAGGAGCAGGGTCGCGTCGCCCATCTGATCCAGGGTCAGCGGCCCCTCCCGGTTCAACGGGTGGGCGGCGGGCAGCACGGCAACGAAGGGCTCGTCGTACAACGGCAGGGTGACCACCCCCGGTTCCTCGAAGGGCAGCGACACCACGATCGCATCCAGCTCGCCCTCCTTGAGCCGATCGCGCAGGCGCGCCGTGTAGTTCTCCTCGATGACCAGGGGCATCTCCGGTGCCCGTTCGTGCAGCACGGGTATCAGCTCCGGCAGCAGGTACGGGGCAATGGTGTAGATCGCGCCCATCCGCAGCGGGCCGGAGAGCTGGTCCTGCTGCCGCACCGCCATCTCCTGCAGTGCGCCCACCTCGTCCAGGACCCGGCGCGCCTGCCGCAGCAGCGCCTCGCCGGCCGGCGTCAGCGTGACCTCGCCGTGACCCCGCTCGAACAGGGTCACGCCCAGCTCCTCCTCCAGCTTGCGCACGGCCACCGACAGCGAGGGCTGGCTGATGTGGCAGGCCTCGGCCGCACGCCCGAAGTGCCGCTCCCGTGCCACGGCCGCGGCATAACGGAGCTCGTTCAGGGTCACCGCGGCGGGTCTCCCGAACCGGGGGCCGACGCCTCCGTATCCAGCACCCGGCCACCTTCCGGCAGTTCCATGCTGGCAACCTGTACCCGGCGCCCCCGCATGGTGATCTCGCCGACGTGGCGCTTGCTGCCGTCGGTCGCGAACTCGAAGCGATATCGGCGCACCAGCAGCAGTCCGGAGCCGCCCCGTTCGACCCGGATCCCGGTCTGGATGACGCTGCTGTCCAGGAACTGCACGCCTTCACGTGCACAGACATCGCGGGCAACCCTGCGCACCCGTTCCAGGCTGCGCCAGGCATCATTGAAATAGAGAACGGCCAACACCAGGGCCAGGATGACGAGGAGTCCGGTCATGAATCGGTATCATACGCGCAAGCTCGCGCCACGCTCACCTTCGGTACCCTGGTGTCCTGTCACATGAAGACTGCATTCGACGATCTATTGCACGGCCTCCGCATCGCCGGACAGGAGGAACTGCTGCCGCGGTTCCAGGGACGCATCACGGTCGCGGAGAAGTCCGACGGCAGCCTGGTCACCAGCGCCGACCGCGCCGCGGATGTCCGCCTGCGCGGGCTGCTGGGTGAGCTCTTTCCGGAACTCGCAGTGCTCAGTGAAGAACAGCCCCGTGACGCGCAGCAGGCTGTCCTGTCCAGCGGCAGGCCCCTCTGGCTGCTGGACCCGCTCGACGGCACCACCAACTTTGCCGGCGGTCTGCCCTTCTTCGCCATCTCCCTGGCACTGGTCGATGCCGACGGCGTCGCATTCGGTGCCACCTACGACCCGGTCCGCGACGAACTCTTCAGCGTGATGCGCGGCGCGGGGCTGCGGCTCAATGGCGAGGCCCCGCCCGGGCGGCCACACGATCCCCGGGAACTGGCGCAATGCATCGCGCTGATCGACTGCAAGCGCCTGCCGCCCGATCTCGCCGCGGCCCTGGCGGTGGACCCGCCCTACCGCTCGCAGCGCAACCTCGGGGCCTGCGCCCTGGAATGGGCATGGCTGGCCGCCGGCCGCGCCGATCTCTACCTGCACGGCGGGCAGGCGCCATGGGACAGCGCCGCCGGCACCCTGATGCTCGCGGAGGCCGGGGGACGGATGAGCGATCTGGAGGGCGGCCCCGTCTTCCGGCGCTCGCTGGACCGGCCATCCGCGGTTGCCACCCGCTCGGCCGAGCTTCAGCAACGCTGGCTGCGCTGGCTCGACACCCGCCGCTGAGCGGCGGATCCAGGGGCTTGGCTGGCACGGGGCAGCGCCCTCC
>JAWLFM010000280.1:0-3478 GCA_041685565.1 Thioalkalivibrio sp. | reverse complement strand
GGCCCAGGCGCCGCAGTTCCACGAACAGACGCTGGCTGAGACTGTTGAAGCTGTGAGTCAGGAACAGGATACGCATGGCGGGCGCAAGCATAGCAACCGCGGATCCGCCCCGCGAGGCAGTGCCCGTCGCCCGTCTCTCATGCGAGGACCCTGACCGAGGTCATGGCCGCCGGTTCGATGGTCGTACGACCTGATATCAGCCGCGCTGCCCTTGAAGGCCTTCGTGTCTTCGTGCCCTTCGCGGTGAGCAAGCCCTTGACCTGGCCATGCAGCACATCCGTTCTCGGAAGAACGGTCGAGCGCCCTGGCGCCCTGCGCGCCCGACCGGCATCTATGCGTATTCGGCCAGGCGGATGGGTTGGCGCCGGGAACCCCAATTGCCGGGGCGGGGCTCGAAGTGCCCGGCCAGCGGTGTCGCACAGACGTTGCAGCGACCCGCCTGGTCCAGGTTCCAGGCGGTGATCGCGTAACCGGAGCGCCCGATCAGTTGCTGACTGCAGGCAGGGCAGTACGTGGACTGCCCGGCCGGATCATGGGCATTGCCCGTGTAGGCATGCCGAAGACCGGCATCGAGGGCGATGCGCCGGGCGCGGCGCAGGGTCTGCACCGGCGTCGGCGGATGATCGGTCATCCGGAAATCGGGGTGGAACGCGCTGAAGTGCACGGGCACCTGCGGCCCGAGCCTCTCCACGACCCAGTCCGACAGGCGCCGGATCTCCTCGTCGCTGTCGTTCTCGCCGGGGATCAGCAGGGTGGTCAATTCCACCCAGACCTTCGTCTCCCGAACCAGCCACTCGAGGTTCTCCAGTACCGGTTGCAGGTGCGCACCGGTCAGCCGGTGATAGAAGCGCTCGGTAAAGGCCTTCAGGTCCACGTTGGCCGCGTCCATGCCGGCGTAGAATTCGGCCCGGGCCTGCTCACTGATGTAATTCGCGGTGACCGCCACCGTGCGTACGCCCTCGGCGCGGCAGGCGGCCGCGACATCCTGGGCGTACTCGTGGAAGATCACCGGATCGTTGTAGGTGAAGGCCACGGACCGGCACCCCGATGCCACGGCTGCGCGGGCGATGGTCGCCGGATCGGCGCGGTCCATCAGGGTGTCGAGTTCCCGCGACTTGCTGATGTCCCAGTTCTGGCAGAACTTGCAGGCCAGGTTGCAGCCGGCGGTACCGAAGGAGAGCACCGGCGTACCCGGCAGAAAGTGGTTCAGGGGCTTCTTCTCGATGGGATCGATGCAGTAGCCGCTGGAGCGCCCATAAGTGGTCAGCACCACGGCGCCGTCCAGGTTCGCGCGCACGAAACACGCCCCCCGCTGTCCGGGCTTCATCCGGCACAGCCTGGGGCACAGATCGCACTGGACGCGGCCATCGGCCAACGTCCGCCAGAAACGGGTCGGAACGGTAAAACCATCCCGGCTGACAACCTCGGTCATGACGCTCGACTCTTGAATTACCCTACTCCGATCAGACCCATACCCCTGCGCGCAGTTCCGCGCGGACACCCCGGTGGAGGACGCAACCGTCGGCAAACAGAATGGTCCAATACCTTGAGACAGGCGTGAGACACGGACATGGAAGCACAGACAAAGATTCGTCAACCCGCAGTTGCCGGCCTGTTCTACCCGGAGGACCCGGCAACCCTCAAGGAGCTGATCCTGGCCCTGATGTCGGAGGTGGCGCCGCGCAACGAGGGCACCTGGTACCCCAAGGCGCTGGTCGCCCCGCATGCGGGACTCCCCTACTCCGGCCCGGTGGCCGCCTCGGCCTATGCCGCCCTGGGCCCCGGCGCAGATCGGATCCGCAGGGTCGTCCTGCTTGGCCCCTCGCACCGGGTGCCCTTCCGCGGCGTCGCCACCACGACGGCGACCGCCTATGGGACGCCGCTCGGGCTGGTTGCGATCGACCGCCCGGCGATCGACGCCATCGGCGGGCTTCCGGGAGTCACCACCCTTGACGAGGCGCATGGGCCCGAGCACAGCCTGGAAGTGCATCTGCCGTTCCTGCAAGTGGTCCTGCACGACTTCACGCTGGTCCCCCTGGTCGTCGGCGAGGCCGGGCCGGAAACCGTTGCAGCGGTTCTGGAGCAGCTCTGGGGCGGGCCCGAAACCCTGATCGTGATCAGCTCGGACCTGTCGCACTACCACGATTACCCGACCGCGCAGGCACTCGACGCGGAAACCCGCCGCGCCATCGAGGCCTTGGACGAGGGCCAGCTGGACCCCCACAAGGCCTGCGGCCATCAGCCACTGGCCGGGCTGTTGCGGGTGGCGCGCCGGCGGGGGTTACAAATCGAGACGCTGGACCTGCGCAACTCCGGCGACACGGCCGGGCCCCGCAGGGAGGTGGTCGGGTATGGCGCCTGGGCATTCCACTGAGCACATGGCGCCGACCTCGGCCCCTGGTGTTGCCGACCGCCTGCTGGAGATCGCCGCGCAGGGCGTACGCCATGCCGCTGAACTGCTCCCGGTCCCGGTGATCGATCCGCTCCGCGAAAGCGGGTTGCTGCGGTGTCCCGGGGCCAGCTTCGTCACCCTGAAGCGCGCCGGCAGTCTGCGCGGCTGCATCGGGAGCCTGGAACCGATCCGGACGCTTGCCGAGGACGTCACGGAAAACGCCTATGCGGCCGCGCGGCGGGATCCCCGCTTCCCCGTGCTCGAGGCCCGGGAGCTCGCCGGTCTGCAGCTCTCGGTCGCCACCCTCGGAACGCAGGAACCTCTGCTCGCCACTTCCCGCGATGCCCTGCTCGCGGCGCTGCGTCCCGGCATCGACGGCCTGGTCGTCCGCAGCGGCACGCTGAGGGCCACATTCCTGCCTGCGGTCTGGGAGCAGCTTCCGGAACCGGCGGACTTCATCGACGCGCTGTGGCGCAAGGCCCGGCTGACACCCGGCGCATGGCCCCTGCAACTCCAACTGAGCCGCTATCGCGTCGAAACCGTGGAGACCCATCTTTGATCGCGGCGCAAGCGGACTGGATCATCGCGAATCTGCTAAGCTCGAAGAGATACCCTGATTCAGGCATCCGGTGGCATCCAGCGTCGGCGATACCGGCGTCACCTGTCTGAATCTGGCTCAACGACTCCCCGATACGCGAGGTCCTTCTCTAATGACTCCAAGACTTTACGGCCCGTTGCTGATCTCCCTTCTGGCCATGGCACTGATGGCGTGCTCTCCAGACCAAACCCCCGAGACGGATGAACTGGCCGACCCTGTGGCGCCGACCCAGGCACCCCGGCCCACGGCGGAACAGGTGCCCCCCGCAGCTGCCGAGGGCGCGGTGGCCGGCCTGTCCTGGTCCGTCCCCGAGGCATGGGTTGCACAGCCGCAACGCCCCATGCGGGTAGCGACCTACTACACCGAAACGGCCGAGGGAGGTTCCGATCCGGGCGAGGTTGCGGTGTTCTATTTCGGTCCCGGCGAGGGCGGCACGGTAGAGGCCAATGTCGACCGCTGGTTCCAGCAGTTCGACCAGGAAGACGGCC
>JAWLFM010000279.1:0-3482 GCA_041685565.1 Thioalkalivibrio sp. | reverse complement strand
CCGCCGGATCAACTGCCCCGGGACGGAATCTGCAGGACCTGGCCGGCGAAGATGCGGTCGCTGGGGAGGTCGTTTACCGCCCGCAGTTCGCCGACCGACATGCGATAGCGATCGGCAATCACCGAAAGGGTCTCGCCCGGACGAATGATGTGCCGGTCGTTCCGGCCCTCGGCAATGAGGGTGCCCGGAGGGGCATGGGTCGAGAAATAGGCGCGCAGGCCGGTCAGGATCGCGTCGGCCAGGGAATTCTGGAAACCGTTCGTGCGCAGCTTGCGCTCTTCCGAGGGGTTGGAGATGAAGGCTGCCTCGATCAGCACCGATGGCACGTCGGGGGAGCGAAGCACAGCGAAGTTCGCGCGTTCGACCTTGGGCTTGCGCACCTTGCCGACCCGATGCATCTCTGCGATCAGGCGGTTGGCGAGGGAATGACTGGCCTCCAGGCTGCCGCTCTGGGCAAGATCCAGCAACACGCTGGTCAGGGAATCGTCCTTGCTCTCGATCGGCACCCCACCCAGACGCAGGTCGGCGCTGTTTTCGCGCTGCGCCAGGAATCTCGCGGCCTCGCTGGAGGCGCCGCGATCGGACAGGATGTAGACGGACGAACCCTGAACCCGGCGATCCTGTATCGCATCGGCGTGGATGGACAGGAAGACGTCGGCCTGCGCCGCCCGCGCACGGCTGATGCGTTCGCGCAGGGGCAGGAAATAGTCGCCGCTGCGGATCAGGACCGGACGCATGCCGGGTTCGCGTTCCACCCGCTCCGCCACGCGGCGCGCGATCTGCAGCACCACGTCCTTCTCCCGGGTGCCGCCTGCGCCGATGGCGCCGGGATCGTGCCCACCATGGCCGGGATCGATGGCCACGATCAACTCCCGAAGCGGCTCGCGCAGCGGATCGGACCGCACCACCGAGTTCGTCTCGGGCGCCATCCGCGCAACCGTCACGCTGCGCGGGCGCTCGGTCAGATCCAGCACCAGCCGGTGTGGCGAACCCTGCGCGGGCAGCAACACGAAGCTGTGCTGATCCGTGGGCGCGCGAAGGTCCAGCACCACCCGCAGATCGTTTCCGTTACGCTGTGCGTAGCGTATGCCCTCGACCAGGGACCGCGGGTTCGAGGGCACCTCCAGCGAGTTCAGGGCGCGCGTACCGGACAGATCCACCACCACCCGGTCCGGGGATTCGAGGGCGAAGAGCTTGTAGTCGGCCGGCCCTTCCATGTCGAAGACGAGGCGGGTGGTCTGCCCGTCGACCGACATGCGCACCCTCTGTACACCGGAGCTGGCCCAGGCGGACATGGGCGCCACGCCCAGCCCAAGACCAGCCAGGCCCTTCAGCAATAGCCGTCGACGATGATCCGTTCGATGCGTTTTCGCCACAGACAATCCCTTTGCGATCAGGGGCTCTGCTTACATTGTGGACCTTTCGCGTGAAAATGCAAGAAAGAAATTTTCGGCATATGAATGACATATCGAAGACTCTCACTGCGTTATCAGAGGTCCCCCATCTGGGCGCCGATGGCCTCGGCCTGCGGCCCGGAAAACCATAGCCGGCGTCCCGCGGCCTCCTGACACAGATGGGCCACGAGTTCCGGCGGGGGCAACCATCCGGCACCCCTGTCCGGCCATTCGACCAGCCACAGCGTGCGCGCGTCGCTTTGCTCGCGCACGCCCAGGTACTCGAGCTCCTCCGGATCCGCGACCCGGTACAGATCGAAATGCAGCACGGTCAGGCCGGGGAATTCGTAGGGCTCGAGCAGGGTATAGGTCGGGCTTCGGACCGCGCCCTGATGGCCCAGGGCATGCAGAAGACCACGCACCAGGGTGGTCTTTCCGGCCCCCAGGTCCCCCTGCAGATGGATCTGACGCACCTGCTCCAGGCCGGCACAGCGCGCCAGGGCCGCGCCCGCCCTTTCGGTGGCCTCGGCGTCGGCGAGAAAGAAGCCGGGGCTGTTCATGCTCCGGCGCCGGCACCGCTGGCGGGAAGTGCCTCGATGACGTCGCCAGCCAGCAGCCCGCGCTGCCCGCCAAGGCGTTGCGCGGCGAGCTGCGCCGCCGCGACATGCCAGGCCGCACCGGTCACGGCCGCGGCGCCGGCATCGAGACCCTGCGCGCGCAGGGCACCGATGATGCCCGTCAACACATCCCCCATGCCGGCCGTGGCCATGCCCGGATGGCCCCCGGTGATGCATGCCGGCATTCCCTGGGGTCCGGGCGCCACCAGGGTTCCCGCCCCCTTGAGCAGGACCGTTCCACCATAGCGATCCCTCAGCTCCCGCAGGGCCGCAAGCCGATCCGCATTCACCGTGGCGGCCTTGCTGCCGAGGAGGCGACCGGCCTCCCCGGGATGCGGCGTCAACACCCAGTCCTGCCGCTGCCGTGGCGCCTGGGCGAGCAGGTTCAGGGCATCCGCATCCACCACCAGGGGGCCATGCCAGTCCGCCACCGTCGGCCACAGGGCGCGGCCCCAGGCCTGCTGATCCAGACCCGGTCCCACGGCTACCGCATCCGCAGTTGCGAGCAGGGCCTCCATGTCGCGCGCTGCCTGCGCGGGCCGCACCATGAGTTCGGGACGATCCAGGTTCGCCAGTGCGGCATGATCGGGATGGGTCACCAGGGTCACGCGACCGGCACCGGCGCGCAGCGCCGCCGCCGCGGTCAGCCGGGAGGCGCCGGAATAGCCGGGTGCCCCGCCGACCACCAGCAGATGCCCGAAATCACCCTTGTGCGCCGTGGGTCTGCGCGACGGCAACCCGCGCGGCGCCTGTTCCGGCATGACGCGGGTCGCAAGCCAGGACACCCCTTCAAACAACGATTCGGGAAGGTCCAGCGCTGCGACCCGGACCCGCCCCGCGTGGTCGAGTGCGGCACCGGTGCACAGGCCGAACTTGTCCGCAATCATGGTCACGGTCAGCCGTGCCCTTACCGCGACGCCGCATACCGAGCCGGTGTCGATATGCACGCCGGAGGGTACATCGGCGGCGAGCACCGGCACGCCGGAGCGGTTCAAGGCCTCGATCAATCCCGCGTAAGGGGCCTCCAGCGGCCGCCCCAGGCCGATGCCGAAGAGGCAGTCGGCCCAGACCTCGCAGCGGTCGGGGGAGAATGCGTCGAGTGGCCGGATGTCCCCACCGCCCTCGGTCCAGGCACGGCGCGCACGGGCGCCGTCGGAGTCGCGCCGGCCGCCGGGTTCCGCGGCGTGCACGGTCACGGCCCAGCCCGCCTCGGCGGCGAGGCGGGCCAGCACGAAGCCATCGCCGCCATTGTTGCCGGGACCGCAGAGCACACCGAGCGTCCGCGCCCTCGGGAAGCCCTCCGACAGGGTCTCCAGCAGGGCCGCGCCGGCCCGTTCCATCAGTCTCCCGCCGCCCAGCCCCGGAAGGGCCATTGCCCGGCGGTCGAGTTCGCGCATTCCCGCCTCCCCGAAGAGGCGGTTGGCAATGGGGACGGTCATCGGGTCATGATCCATATCGGGACTATCGCCAA
>JAWLFM010000278.1:0-3492 GCA_041685565.1 Thioalkalivibrio sp. | reverse complement strand
AGATGCTCACCTCCCGCCGGCCCGAGGTTCGGGCACGCCTGGATCAGTCCGCTCGGGAGGAAGGCGATCACCTGCACTGGTGCGCCGAGCGGGCGCAGGCGATGGGCACGCAGACCAGCCTGCTGAACCCGTTGTGGTATCTCGGTTCATTGGCCATGGGCGCGGCGGCGGGGCTCGCCGGAGACCGCCACAGCCTTGGCTTCGTGGACGAGACGGAACGCCAGGTCGAGCAGCACCTGGACGAGCACCTCCAGCAACTGCCGCCGGAAGACAACGTCTCCGCGGCGATCCTGCTGCAGATGAAGCTGGAGGAAGTGGAACACGGCGCGGCGGCGATGGATCTCGGCGGCCGGCCGGTGCCCTGGCCCATCCGCAGACTGCTGATGCCGGCGGTCGCCGGAGTGATGACGCGGACGGCCTACTGGATTTGAGGCACTGCGCGGCGCTACTGCAGGCTGATTCCGGCCCGCCACCGCTCCTCTTCAGGTGGCGCGACTCATGTTCTTGCCATAGAAGATCTCCATCATCTCGCGCTTCAGCAGCTTGGCGATGCGCGCCGCCTCGCGTGCGGGATAATCCTCCTTGCCCAGGCCGAACATGTAGTTGTCCAGATCGAATTCCTTCAGCACCATCTTGGTGTGGAACAGGTACTCCTGGTACACGTTCACGTCCACCATCTGGTATTTGTCCTTGGTGTCGCGCGACAGGAACTCCTGGATGGAGTTGATCTTGTGGTCGATGAAGTGCTTCTTGCCCCGGATATCGCGGGTGAAGCCACGCACCCGGTAGTCCATGATCACGATGTCGGACTCGAAGCTGTGGATCAGGTAATTCAGGGCCCGCAGCGGCGAGATGCGCCCACAGGTGGACACGTCGATGTCCGCGCGGAAGGTGGCGATGCCGCCCTCGGGGTGGGATTCCGGGTAGGTGTGCACGGTGATGTGACTCTTGTCGAGGTGTGCAAGCACCGTCTCCGGCAGCGGCCCCGGGCCCTCGGTGAAACCGATCTTCTCGGTGGCCACCGGCTCCTCGGAGATCAGCATGGTCACCGAGGCCCCCTGCGGATCGTAGTCCTGGCGCGAGATGTCCAGGACGTTCGCCCCGATCAACTGGGCCACGTCGGTCAGGATCTGGGTGAGGCGCGCAGCGTTGTAGGCCTCGTCGATATACGCGATATACTCGTCACGGTGCCGATGCCCTGCGGCATAGCAGATGTCATAGATGTTGAAGCTCAGGCTCTTGGTCAGGTTGTTGAACCCGTGGAGCTTGATGCGCTTGTCGTGGCGAGCCAGCATGGCCTGTTCCTCCAGCCCCAACCAAAGAGCGGCGAATTTTAGACCCCTCGTTCAGTGTGTCAACGATTCAGGTTTCGGCAGGCGCCGGACCCTCCTGCCGCGGGGCCGGACCCTCGATGATGGTGAAGTCGTGTGAGATCTTTGCAGCGGCCCCCAGCATGATGGACGCCGAGCAGTAGCGCGTGGCCGAGAGATCCACCGCCCGGGCGACGTGCCTCTCCGACAGCCCGTTCCCGTAGACCCGGAAATGGACGGCGATCTCGGTGAAGACCTTGGGCACCTTCTCCGAACGCTCGGCCTCGACAATGACCTCGCAGTCCAGGACCGGCTGCCGTGCCTTCTTCAGGATCGCGATCACATCGAAGCTGGTGCAGCCGCCGAGTCCCAGCAGCAGCATCTCCATCGGCCGTGCCCCGAGGTTGCGCCCGCCGAACTCCGGCGCACCATCCATCACCACGGCATGCCCGGTGCCGGTCTCGCCGACAAAGGCCATGCCATCCAGCCATTTTACCCGTACCTGCATTGGTTCCTGGTCCTCCTGTCGGCGGCCCGTTCGAACGGGCCGCAAAAAAAACGCCGCGGACGCGGCCGTCAGCCGAACAGCCGCTCCAGGGCGACGCCCGGATCGTCGGCGCGCATGAAGGCCTCGCCGACCAGAAAGGCATGAATGTCGGCGGCGCGCATCCGCGCCACGTCAGCGGCCTCCAGGATGCCGCTCTCGGTCACCAGCAGGACCTCAGGGGGCACCGCAGCGCGCAGCTCGAGGGTGGTTTCCAGCCGGGTCTCGAAGCTGCGCAGGTTGCGGTTGTTGATCCCGATCAGATCCGCCCCAAGGCGCAGCGCGCGCTCGAGCTCGTCCCGGTCATGAACCTCCACCAGCGCATCCATGCCGAGCTCTGCCCCAAGCCGGTACAGGTCACCGAGGCTGGTTTCGTCCAGCGCCGAGACGATCAGCAGGATGCAGTCGGCGCCCAGGGCGCGGGCCTCCTGGACCTGATAGGGGTCGATCACGAAGTCCTTGCGCAGCACCGGCAGCCCGCAGGCGGCCCGGGCCTGCTGCAGGTAGGCGTCGGCTCCCTGGAAGAAGTCGACGTCGGTCAGCACCGAAAGGCAGGCCGCCCCGTGCTCGGCATAGCTGCGCGCGATCGCTGCCGGGTCGAAGTCCTGGCGCAGGAGGCCCTTGCTGGGGCTGGCCCTCTTGATCTCGGCGATCACGGCCGGCCGGCCGGCATCGAGGCGCGCGCGCAATGCCGCGCGAAAGCCGCGCGGCGGCTCCGCCACCGCCGCCAGGGCCGACAGGTCGGCCAGGGACAGGGTCTCGGCCCGTGCCTGGATCTCCTCGCGCTTGCGCGTCAGGATGCGCTGCAGGACGTCCGGAATGGCGTCGTCCCCCGGCCTGCTCACGGCTTCCATTCCGGCAACTCCGCGGTGAGTTCAGCCAGCTGCCGCAAACGCTCCGCGGCGGCGCCGCTGTCGATCGCCCGGCCCGCCTCGGCAACGCCCTCGGCGTGGCTGGAGGCGCGGCCGCTGACGTAGAGCGCGGCGCCGGCATTCAATAGCACGATGTCGCGGGCCGGCCCGGGTTCGGCGGCGAGCACCGCGCGGATCATGGCCGCCGAGGCCTCGATGCTGTCGACCCGGATGCTGTCCAGCGCAGCGCGCTTCAGGCCCAGGTCCTCCGGGGTCAGCGTGTACTCGCGGATCGCGCCGTCACGGAGCTCGGCGACGTGGGTCGGTGCGGAGATGCTGATCTCATCGAGGCCATCCTCGGCATGGACGACCAGGACATGGCGGCTGCCGAGTTTCTGCAGGGCCTCGGCCAACGGCCGCACCCATTGCGAGGCGAAGACCCCGAGCACCTGGTTCGGCGCCCCGGCCGGGTTGGTCAGCGGCCCGAGCACGTTGAAGATGGTGCGGATACCGAGTTCCCGGCGCGGGCCGATGGCGTGGCGCATCGCGCCGTGATGCGCAGGGGCAAAGAGAAACCCGACGCCGAGCCGCTCGATGCAGAGCGCGACCCCCTCGGGCGCGATGCCCAGATGCACGCCCAAGGACTCAAGCACATCTGCGCTTCCCGATCGCGACGACACCGAACGGTTACCGTGCTTGGCCACGCGTGCCCCGGCAGCCGCCGCGACCAGGGCCGAAATCGTCGAGATGTTGAAGGTGCCGGAGGCATCCCCGCCGGTGCCGCAGG
>JAWLFM010000277.1:0-3501 GCA_041685565.1 Thioalkalivibrio sp. | reverse complement strand
TCTTCGATGACCAGGAACCGGCTGAGTCCGCCCGTGTCCATCCGTGCCCGCAGGTTGTAACGCAATCGGTCGCGCTGGGGATCCTGTAGCAGGTGGTTGAAGAGTCTGAGACCGTTGATCAGGTCGACCCCGGCCTCCACCTCGATGAGCGACTCACCATAGGCCGGTACCGTTTCGAGATTGCCTGCCACCCCGGTGATCACCCTGTGGCCCTCGAACTCGACGCCGTAGCTGACTCCCCTCAGGGGCAAGGGCGTCGGATTGGGGTTCACGACCCGCAGTCCAATCGCGAAACGGGGCGCCATTCCCTCGGAGGGAATGGGTCGGAATGAATCGAGCAGCAGTGACGGACGCTCGTAACCCGGTCGCAAGCCGGCACAGCCGCCCAGGAACAGTGCGGCGGCTGCGGTCAGGAAGATGCGTCGTTGGGACGGCATGGAATGGCGACTCCGTGGTTGGAATGCGGTGGACCCGTCCGGGGCCCACGGATCTCCGGACTCTGATGGATCACTCGCGGCAAGACAACCCCGCCCGCACATGCTGCAGAGGCCGGGTCGGCCCGACGATCGGGAGGCCATATCGGGTATGCTGTAGAGGCACTTCTGTTCGCTGGAGTTCCTGATGCTGGTCACCTTTCGCACCCCGGCCTATGCCGATATCACCATGTTCGGCGACGTAGCCCTCGCCCTGATCGAGTCCATGGGGCACAGCCCCTCGGTACCCGGCGCGCTTGCCGCGGAAGACGTGCCCGAAGCCCTGCAGCGCCTGCGCCAGGCCGTCGAGGCCAAGGGTGGCGAGGTCTTGCCGACGGTTCCCGATGATGACTCCAGGTCCAGGGAGGAGGGGGTCAGCCTGGCGCACCGCGCATTGCCGCTGATGAAGCTGCTGGAAGCGGCGGCCGAGGCGGAGGCCTACGTGATGTGGGATCGTTAACCGCCACGCAACCTCGAGAAGGGTGACGGATCCAAGATGTCCTCGATGCAGATCCTGGTGTTCGTGGTGGTGGGGGGAATGGCCGGCTGGATCGCCGGCGTCGTGATCCATGGGGGCGGGCAGGGAATCCTCCTCAATGTCCTGGTGGGTATCCTGGGCGCCTTCGTCGGAGGCTGGCTGTTCGGGGCGATGGGCATCGGCACGGCAGGGTTGGGTGGCCTGTTCCTGATGGCGACCATGGGCGCGGTGATCCTGTTGGCCCTGCTGCGGTTGATCGCCAGGCGCTGACTGCGTCCCCACGAGGGAAGCCGGGGCTCCGCGCACTCAGTCCTGCGCCACCTGTCGTTCGGCCTGGTCGGCGGCCGCCGCGTGAAGCTGGTAGTGGGCATTCACGCGCGCGACGTAGTTGCGGGTTTCGGTGAAGGGGGGGATGCCCTTGTGCCGCTCGACGGCGCCGGGCCCCGCATTGTAGGCGGCCAGGGCGAGATCCAGATCCTGACCGAAGCGGTCCAGCATGCGCGCCAGGTAGGTGACGCCGCCCCGGATGTTCTGCGCCGGATCGAAGCGGTCGGTCACGCCGAGTTCGGCCGCGGTGGCCGGCATCAGCTGCATCAGCCCATGCGCGCCCACGCGGGAAATCGCGTACTGATCGAAGCAGGATTCCACCCACACCACCGATTTGATCAGCAGCGGGTCGAGGTTCCAGGCGCGCGCCTCCTGCGTGATGATGGCGTCGAAGGGACCGGATCCGACCGGCATGACTGCGTCCGCCGCAAGCCGGCAGCGGACCGAGGCGGTGGGCCGGCCATAGGTCGCGATCAGCGTCAGCGCGTCTTCCTGCTGCCGCTGGTTGGTGACCAGACGGGCTCCGTTCGGGGACTGGTAGACGAAGATCTGGCCGGCCGAGCGCCTCGGTGCCGTGCGGGCCGCGGGGGGGCTCACCCGCCGGTAGGTCACGCCCGACGGACGCTGGTCGGTGTACACTCGTGTGCCATGCGCATCGAGGTAGGTATAGAGTTCCGCCGTGGCCACCGTGGTCCAGACGACGAGCCCGCAGGCCAGGGGCAGCAATGCGGCGGTCACGATGTGGCGCAGTTCCATCCACGCATTCTAGCTGCCCGTGACTGACTATTCACCAGAGGCATGGCAACGCGGCCTGGACGGTCTCGCCGACGGGCTCGAGGCCGATCTGCCCGGGCGCTGGGCTGCTGCACACTGCCTGGACCGCGTCGACTCCACCAACCGGCAATTACTGGAATCCAGCACCCTGGTTCCGGACCGTTACGAGGTCTGCGTGGCGCGCGAACAGACGGCCGGGCACGGACGCAGGGGCCGTGCCTGGGTCTCCAGCGCCGACGCCAGCCTGACCTTTTCCGTGGCCCGCGCGCTCTGGCCCGACGAGGGGCCGGATCCGGCGCTGTCGCTGGCGCTTGGCGTCGGGGTGGCGCGCGGGCTCGAGCGTTGCGGCTTCTCCGGCTTCGGTTTCAAGTGGCCGAACGATCTGGTGACCTCGGAAGGGGCGAAGCTGGGGGGTATCCTGGTCGAGGCCCGCGCTGCTCGCGAGGATCGGCGCGCGGCATTGGTGGTTGGGGTTGGCCTGAACCGCGTCGGCGCGGACACCCTGGGCGTGGATCGTCGGGTTGCCGATCTCTCGCGACTGCCCGGACCCGGCAAAACCGCCTTGACCGACCTGTTGCGTCCCCTGCTGGTGGAACTCGTCCAGGCCTGGGACGGGTTCGCGCGGTACGGCCTCGCATTCGTTGCCGAGGACTATAAGAGGCTGGATTACCTGCATGGGCGCAGGATCACGGTGCTGGACACCGGCGAGGAAGGGATCGCGGCCGGCATCGATCACGGTGATGGCGCGCTGCTGCTGCAACGGCCGGAGGGCCTGAAACGGCTGTACTCCGGGGAGATATCCGTGCGGGTCGTGGGCGATGAGTGAAACCTGGCTGATCGATCTGGGCAGCAGCCGCGTCAAGTGGCAGGTCCGTTCCGCATCCGGCACGATCCTGGAACGGGGCCAGTGGGAGGGCGCCGCGGATCCCCTGGACCAGGCGCTGCCGAAGACGCCGCCGAGCGCGGTCTGGTTGGCGCGGGTCGGCCCAATCGGGCGAGAGCAGTCACTGCGCAGTGCGATTCGGGCCCGGCATGGTGATCGCGCCGTCCACAGTGTCCGCCCGCAACCCGACGGACCGGCCGGGCTCTGTCTGGACTACGATTGCAGCCAGTTCGGTGCCGACCGCTACTGCGCGTTGGTCGGCGTACTCGGGCGTACGCGGGCACCGGCGGTGGTCATCGATGCCGGCACCGCCGTGACCATCGATCTGCTCGGAGCGGATGGGCGCCATCTTGGGGGCTACATTCTCCCGGGCCTTCGCCGTGGCCTATCCGCGGTATCCGAGTTGCTGCCCGCGGAGCTGCAGGCGCGGGTTGGCCCCGCGCTGGGACGGGCGCCAGCGTCCGGGCAATCCTGCCATCCCGGCCATGACACCGCCGAGGCGCTGATCCAGGGGTGGATGCATGGACTCGCTGGCGCAGTCGAGCGGCTTGGGTCCCGGGACCGGG
>JAWLFM010000058.1:0-14474 GCA_041685565.1 Thioalkalivibrio sp. | reverse complement strand
TGAGCGTATCGGCGGACGCGAGGAGCAGCAGGACCGCGTCGGGTTTTTCCCTTCCCGCGATGGCGCGGCCTGTCTGCTGCTGGTTGCCGACGGCATGGGTGGGCATCGCGGTGGTTCGCTGGCCGCGCAGACGCTGTTGGAGATCGCGGAAACGAAGTGGGATTCCTGTGGTGGCGCGCCCGGGGATCCGAAGCACTTCCTCGAGCATCTGTGTCAGGACGCGGACCACGAGATCAACCTGCGCGGGTGCGAGCGGGGACTCGACCCGCGGAGCACCCTGGTGGCGCTGATTGTCCGGGGGTCCAGGGCGTGCTGGGTCCACGTTGGGGACAGCCGACTCTACCTTTTTCGCGATCGGGAACTGAGGGTTCGCACCAGGGACCACTCACTCGTGCAGGAGCTCGTTGAGGCGGGCCAAGTCACAGAAGAGGACATGGCGACCCACCCGGACCAGAACAAGCTGTTGCGCAGCATCGGCGGCGAGTATCCACCCGAGACCACGCACGGAAGCGCCTCTCTTCGGCCGCAGGATCGCTTCTTGCTCTGCTCGGACGGTTTCTGGGAACAGATCACCGTCGAGGAGATGGCAGCCGCACTTGCGGCCAGTAACCTTGAGGAATCGTTGACCGATCTGGTGGACCTTGCCGTCCGGCGCGCTGGCCCGAGCGGTGACAACGTCGCGGTCGCGGCCGTGAGGGAGCTGGCCGAAGGCGGTGGGAACGGATTCGCGTGATGGGCACTTTCGACCCAGAGCCGCCGCCGACTCAATGCTCGCGAACGACCCGTTACCGATCTGCTGCGGACGCCCGGAAACCGCCATCACGGTCATCGTTCCCTCCGGCCGCCTCTGCAGGATAGGTGATATCAGCATAAAAAAGGTCTAACCACGTCGCCCTGACCCACGACAACTCGCCTTTGAAAAACCCGGGTTGGTTCAGTACTCGTTCCTAAGGTTTGAGTGACGATGGTTGCGCTGTTTCTCCAGGCGATGACCCATATGGTGGCTGGCCGCGGATTCAGCGTTTCCACAGACGGGCCCGTTCAATAGCGCGAAATCCCCTTCTCGGTTTGTGTGGAGCGACTAGACTCCATGTGTGCCGGGCTATGACCGTGTGACGTTGTGCATACGCCTGGAGACCTGCGACGGAGGAGGCGGCGATGAGCGCGAAGAAGATTTTGATGGTGGTGGGCGACTACGGCGAGGACTACGAAATCATGGTCCCGTTCCAGGCCCTGTTGATGGTCGGGCATGCGGTGCATGCCGTTTGCCCGGATAAAAAAGCGGGAGAACAGGTGCATACCGCCATCCACGACTTCGAGGGCGCACAGACCTACAGCGAAAAGCCGGGGCACAATTTCACCCTGAACGCCGATTTCGAGGGCCTGCAGCCCGAAGACTACGACGCCTTGGTAATACCGGGTGGGCGGGCGCCGGAGTATCTGCGCCTGAACGAGCGAGTGCTCGAGATCGTCCGCCACTTTGCTGCTGCCGGCAAACCGATTGCGGCCATTTGTCATGGGGCACAGATCCTGAGCGCGGCAGGTGTATTGGAGGGTAAAAGCTGTTCCGCGTACCCGGCCTGTGGTCCTGAAGTCACCAAGGCTGGCGGCCGCTATATGGATATCGCGGTGGATGATGCACACGTGGACGGCAACTTGGTCACGGCGCCCGCCTGGCCCGCGCATCCCGCCTGGCTGGCCCGCTTCCTGGAAGTCCTGGGGACGCGTATCGATCCGTGACAGCATGGGTGTAGGATCGGCCTTCCGGGCGTTGGGAAGGACGCCCGGAAGGTTGCGCACCGTGAGCACATCGTGGGGTTTCTATTCGCCCGAAATGCGCAGTGCCTTACACGGCCTCCTACGCCCGGGCTTCGCCGGCAAGGACGACCCCGACTGAGACGTGGGCTGGGTGCAGGCCGTCCAGCTTGACGCATCGGCGCAGGTG
Source organism: Thioalkalivibrio sp. (assembly GCA_041685565.1). GTDB lineage: Bacteria > Pseudomonadota > Gammaproteobacteria > Ectothiorhodospirales > Ectothiorhodospiraceae > Thioalkalivibrio. Next base: position 12,529 of record JAWLFM010000058.1, on the reverse strand, counting down.
CGGAACCGCATCGACCGTCCGGCCTGTTTCGGGCACCACGGCGATCCGGATCAGCTCGTCGTCGGCGGTGATCGCCGGGTTCCTGGCCTTTTGCGCGGGGTCGAGGGCTTGATGGCAGTTTGATGCACGATGCTGTCCTGCGACCGGCAACGGTCGCTGACGAGTGACGCGCACTCTGCATCGTCTGGCGAGAGCGGCTGACGACCCAGAACAGCCACCGAGCCGGAGAAAAAGCTGGGCCGCTGTCGTTCGTGAAGCTGACATCGGACCAGCCTTGGGCATCGGCAGCCCATCAGACTTAACCAGGCAAGCCCGGAACCTCGTCTCTGCGAAGACCCAGCATTGACTGCGTGGAGCCTCACCTGTGCGGCAAAGAAAATAGCCGAGACCCAAGCTCCCGGAGCGGTCGCCGTGATGGGCGCCATTGCGGCGGAAGCTGTTCTGCCGACCCGGTCCGTCCCAGTTTGGGTCTACGGAACTGCGGCACCAGAGGTTGTGAAAACGGTACCACGTCGTCAGGTTGGCAGGCGAGAGGTGTGGGCAACGCCGGCAGAACCTTACTGGCAGCGGCTAACAGCACGGAGATACTGGTGGACGCGTTGAGGACACGTAGCAACAGGAAATACGCGCATATCCTTCATATACTTGAATGGACGGACTTGACCTAAGCAATCCACAGCGCACATGAGTACGGCATCTAGGTTCCGGCTGTATGATGAAGGCTCATTGCGACAACATCTTTGCTGAGGGAATCCCGCGCATGGATGGCCCGTTCTGCCCCGCTCGCCGGCTTCTTGAACAACATGGGCTGGAGTCTCCAGATCGTCGCCCACTTTACGCCTACCGGCTGGATGACACGGGCTATGTGGAGTTGAAGGCATGGCTTCGGGCACGACTTGCCGCTTATCGAAACGCGTTGGCCACGCTGAGTGCGCGGGATTGCGGGCTATTCGTACTGTACGCCGCCGAGTGGTGGCGGCGCACCTACAACGGGGGCCGTTGGAAGTGGGAGCCCGTTCTCGATGAGATTGGGCTCTCCAATGAGGACTGGCCTCAAAACGCCAAGGGGCATTGCGTAGAGAAGGGCCTCAGATACTGGAGGCTCGGTTCGAGCGAGAGCGGTGGCTTGCGCTTCCTTGGCGCCATCGCCCGCCAAGGTGGACTACCGGTAGCCTTGATCGCCGAAGCCCGGGGTCGGATTGGTAACATTCTTGGGCTAGTGCTCCGCCTGGCTGCCCCGGATAGCTCGCGCCGGTCCCTGCGCGCCTGGGTCGACTCGCTTCAGGACCGACTACCCGACAGCTACCGGCGGGAGGAGACTCTTGACCTTCTGACCGATCTTGCCGAGGCCGTATTGCAGATGGTCAACGAGGTCCAGGTTACGTCGAGCGAGGGTGCCATCGCGCTGCTGGACGCCCGGCTTCCTGCTTGGCGCGCCCGACTGCCTCTCCGAATGGACGATCCACACGCATTGGGCCTGATCGAACAGTTGATCGGAGACGCTGTTCAACGGCCCGCGACGGCCGACCGTAACGATGTTCGGTTGCGACGCTGGCTCGAACCGGATGACGATACAACCTGGAGCCTGAGATCCAGGCTCGATTTGCCAGCCAAATACGCCTACGCGGACCTCGAACGCCTTTTTCAAGTACCGGACGCCAACGCACTCGGCCACAGCCCCATCCTGAGCCTTACCGCTGGCGACCGGACTCTGGAGTGGTCGCTGCAGCGGCTCACTGGCCACGGCGCCTACCGCATTCCACAGCATACGCGCGACCTGAGCGGTGAGACGGCCGCGGCCACGCACAGGCTACAGGTGCGGGGGTCGAGCGGTGGAGCATTCGAAACCAACGTCCGCGGCGGCGACGCGTTAGACCCCGATTTGCCGTGGGTATTCGATGAACCTCCGGACGGCGCACTGGCCCTGGCGCGTCAGGGCGGAGGCGGTGTAGCAACGGAGACGGCCTTGCTTGCTCTTCCAGAGGGCTGGTCGGTTACCGGCAACGGGGTGCAGCCCGCCGCTACCCAACTGATCGCCTTCCTAAAGGTACCGTTGCGGGAGATTCACCGGGTTCGCGGAACTGTCGTCATTGCGGCGCCCAACCAGGACCGTTGGCGACTGCGGACAGCGCAGGCTTCCGCGGAGGCCGCCGACTACCACTGGCAAGGCCGACCCTGTTGGCTGGATCTCGACAGTCCGTCGTTGGGCTTCCATGGCCGACCAAGGCTTTACGAGGGCGAACACCGGATTCCAGAACACGAACTGGAGTGGCATCCATCAGCAGGCGGCGGGCACTGGGGGGCTTCGATCGTCATGCATCGGGTGGATGGCGAGATCCGACACCGCACGCGGTTGTTGATTCTGCCTGAGGCAGCCCGTATCGACATCCTGCCCGACGATGCCGATCGCGGAGCCATCCGCTTCCACGGCTGGGGCCTTGCCTCGGCGCGCCTGGTCGAGCCCGCTGATGCCGTCTCTTATGAATTCGACACCGAGGGCGAAAGCTCAACGTTACGAACAACTCTTCAGCGCGGTGCAAATTTGCGGGATGCGCCGGCCGAGTTGCGGGTCGAGCTCGCCTGGCCTGGCAACCCCAACCCGGCGCGCCTGCGACTGCCCTTTCCGGGGAGGGGGGCACGCGCCTACGACGGTTCGGGTCGAAGTCTGGAAGACCAAGCTTGGCTGGCCGTAGACCGGCTGATCGGGACCCGCATGGTTGCAATCGGTCTCACCGGAAGGCCCCAACTTCGTTTCGAGGCGCGCCGCCCCCATGAGCCCTTGCACCCAGTCGCCCATGACACTTGCGCGTTGAGTTTCCTGGCGGATGGACGCATTGAAATCCGCCTGCAAGATCATGCCGAGCGCATCCGCGCCCTATTGGCGGCTACTGATCTCATCGATGGCTGGGTCCAGCTATGCCTCGATGATCACTTCGGGCAAACGGTGTTCAGTCTGCGGCTGTCACGCTACGCAGCCAGGCTACAAAACACAGGCACGCAAGTCGCGCTGATCACATCCGATCTTGCCCACATTTCAACGTCGGATCTCGAGCGGATGACACTACGTGCGCTGCCGCTGGAAAACCCCGGTGACGAGGCCGAGGATCTCGAACCTCGTTGCAGCGAGGGTGTGGCGACAGGAGCTTGGGATTTCGATACCGCGCGGCACGAACCGGGCGCCTGGTTGATCTACGCTTCCCCGGATTCGCCGCTACCGCTACGCGCCATGCTTGTCCCGGTCGGGCCACCAAAAACTGACACGCTTAACGGGGAGTGCTACGCACGGGCTATCGGCCTCTTCGAACGCGAGGAGCGCGAGCGAGCCTTGGACGACCTGATAGCGGCGATGAGTAATGACTTCGACCATCCCGCGTGGAACGAATTCGAGCGCCTCGCTTCGCAAGTTGGGCACCTGCCGCTGGTCGCTCTGGACCCCTGGCGTCTCCTGGCCCGATCCCCGCGTGCCATGGCTGCCTTAAAGCTGCGACTGGGACGCTGGCCGAACGGATTCATCGATCGTTTCTCCCGGGAGTTGCCGTTTGACTGGATTCTGGTTTCCTACCGTGCTTGGCGAGACGCCGCTCGCTGCCTTGAAGCGCAATGCGAAGCGTGGTTTGGGTCCGAATATGGACGCGACGAATTGAAACGACGATTCGATGAACCCGGAGCCACGCTCCCGGCCGACTCACCGGCGCTGGGCATGCTGTTTGGTGTCCTGCGCTCTGCGTCCCTCCACGAATCCTGCCGGGACATCGAATTTATGCGCACGCCGGCCGCTGACACTCACTTCGGCATTGATCTTTTCCGTGGCGACGACGCCAAGGTCCAACGTCTTCTGCGTGCCCATGCCGGGGATCAGACTTGGCCAAACAGCCCCGACATCTACCGGATGATCGAAAACCTCACAAAGGATGACTGCGGAGCCGGCCTGCTCAACAACGACTACCGGGATTTCCGCTTTACCACCATCAACCTGCCCATCCTGCTCGCCCTGCGCTGCGCCCTGGACATCGACGACGACGCTTTCAGCGACCCGGCGCGTATCCACGACCTGCGCGTCTATCGCGCCTTCGATCCCGACTGGTTCGACGCCGCCTTCGATCTCACGATTGGGCGCTGCGTATCGCGGGGACTGCTGGAGGGCTGATGCCCAGGTTCGTCAATCCTGCTGATAGGCCCCGCCTCCCGTGTTCCGGCAACGATCGCTGTAAACTCACTCAGCATCCACCCCGGTTGCTGTCCCTGTGCATGTGTTTTCGCAACGCCATAAACAATAGCGTCGCCGACTCGCCGCCATCCGAATCGTGGAAACCATGACCACATCCCTGGACTACTTCACCCGCCTGCTACCAGAACTGTCCGAACGCTCCCGCGCGGCGATCTTGGGCCGCATGGGGTTCTCCCACCCGGCCCTCTACCGGCACCTGAGCGCCGTTTTCGAACAGCCCTTCGGCTCGCCGGGGAGCCTGTTGGCTGCCCCCAGCTTCGAGGCCAGCTTCGGCTGGAAAGTGGCGCGTGAGCAAATGCGCGATCTGGCCGGTGACCTGCTAAGCGACCGCCTGGTCGACGCGATGGACAACCCGCCGGATGTGGACAACGAGCGCTGTCCCGAACGCAACGCGCAGAAGCGCCGCGAGGCGCATCCGTACCGCTTTGGCCGCGACCGCCATCCCTACCGCCACCAACTCGAGGCTTGGGAGACTCTCGCTCGCGAGCCCGCCCAGTCGCTAATCGTTGCCAGCGGCACCGGCTCCGGCAAGACCGAGTGCTTCATGGTGCCGATCCTGGACCGGTTGGTACGCGAGCAGACCGCCGCGCAGGCCACGCTGGTCGGGGTACGCGCATTGTTCCTCTACCCCTTGAACGCGCTAATCAATAGCCAGCGCGAACGGCTGCGCGCCTGGACTGACTTCGGCGAAGGAAGGATCCGTTTCTGCCTCTACAACGGAAATACGCCCGAGAAGCTACCCGCTCACCAACAACACCAAGCCCCCAACGAGGTGCTGGATCGCACACGCCTGCGAGAGTCTCCGCCGCCAATCCTTGTAACCAACGCGACCATGTTGGAGTACATGCTGGTACGAGCAGCCGACGCGCCGATTCTGGAGCAGTCTCGAGGCAAGCTCCAATGGGTGGTTCTGGACGAGGCACACACCTATGTGGGCTCCCAGGCGGCGGAACTTGCCCTGCTGATTCGGCGAGTATTGCATGCATTCGGCGTAACCGCCGACCAAGTGCGCTTCGTCGCCACTTCGGCCACCATTGGCGATCCCCAGGGCGAGGCCGGCCAACGGCTGAAGACCTTCCTGGCCGAGGCTGCCGGAGTTGATGAGGCACGCGTTCATCTGGTGGTTGGACGCCGCGAGGTTCCCGAGGTATCGGAACGGGTCGGGTCGGACCAGTATGACTTTGCACAGATCGCCGCTTTGGATCCATCTGTCGGCCCCGATACCCCAGCCCCCAACCGCCACTCCGCACTGGCAGGTCACGCCGTGGCCCGAGCCATCCGCCAGCGTTTCATCGACAACGGGGAACGCAACCGCCAAGAAGGTGGCAGCGGAATGGTCGCCACCCTCGATGAGGTCTGTGAGGTCCTGTATGGCAATGCCGGCGAGTTCAGCCGCGAGCAACAACAGGAGGCCCTACGCTGGCTGGATCTCCTGAGTGGCACCCGTGACGAGCAGCAACGCCCATTCCTGCCCCTTCGCGGTCACCTGTTCCACCAGACCCTGGCCGGCCTTTGGGCCTGCGCCGATCCGGCCTGCACTAAGCGCGCCGGGACAGCGCTGGACGACCCAAGCTGGCCCTTCGGCGCGATTTATCTTCAACCACGGCAGCATTGCCGCTGCGGAGCGCCGGTTTACGAACTCGTGGCCTGCGACGAGTGCGGTGCCCCACATCTACTCGCCGCAGAACGGGGTGGATGCCTGTTGCCGCCACGGCCACCGCATGCCGTTGATGAATTCGCGCTGGACAGCGAGGACGAGGAGGTCGGGGATGGTCAGGACGAGGAAACGGACCTGACTGAAACCGCGGATGTGGAGAGCCATGAGACTCGAGTGCTGATCGTCAACCGCCCGGGTCTTGCGCAGACCGGCAGCGAGATCGTCGAGCGCGAAAGCCGCCGCTGGGTGGATCACGAAGACACCGATCTCACTCTGCGCCTTATCCTGCAAAAGGACGCCGGTGACGGGCTGATCTGCCCTTGCTGCGGTGGTCGCGGAACGGGCCGCCGCGAACTGTTTCAACCAGCACGTATCGGTACCCCATTCGCGCTGAGTTACCTGCTGCCGAACCTCTTGGAGTATGCCCCCGATGAGTCCTGCAAGCCGGCCGATCTGCCCTATCGTGGCCGACGCTTGCTGACATTCAACGACAGCCGCCAGGGCACCGCGCGGATGGCCGCGCGCTTGCAGCAGGAGTCCGAGCGCAACCGTGTACGCGGGCTGGTGTATCACTTGACCCTTCGCGAGGGTCTGCGACAGAGCAGCGCTGAAGTTACCGAGCTGCGAAAGAATATCGAGGTTGACGAGGGCGTCTTGCCCCACATCCCTCCCGGACCAGGGCGGCAGAGCATCGAAGAACGGCTGAGGGAGAACCGGGAAAAGCTCGTTCGGCTTGGCCAACCCATACCGATCCCCTTCGATGACCTGGCCAGACATCTCAGTGAGTCCGGAAAGGACTTCGAGCGGATGCATGAGCACTACCGGAAGGACGTGTCGTATGACAGCTTCGGCGGCGATACGGGTCCGCTGACATTGGCCAAACTGTTCCTGCTGCGCGAATTTGGCCGTCGGCCAAAGCGGCAAAACAGCTTGGAGACCATGGGACTTGTGGCGGTGCGCTACCCTGCGCTGGAGCAGATCCGCACGTCCCCCGACGGCCTCTCACTGGAAGAGTGGCGCGATTTCCTCAAGATTGCCTTGGATCATTTTGTCCGCGGCGGTGGCTCCTTGGCCCTCGACGACACCAGCCGCCGCTGGCTGGGAACGCGGTTTGCCCGGAACCGCCTCGTTCCGCGCGATCGCGTCGAAAGCGCGCGGGGAACCCGGCGCTGGCCGCGCGCCGTACTTCGTGGAAAGCAGCCCAACCTGCGCAGCAGACTGGTTCGGCTGCTGACTCATGTGCTCCAGGTCGATCTGGAAACGACGGATGGCGAGGACCGCATTGATGCTGCACTGGACGCAGCCTGGCGGGCGTTAACGATACAGACGCCGCTGCTCACCCCGACGGGTGACGGCTACTTGCTTCTTCCAGGGAAGCTTGCCTTCGCCCCCGTCTCCGACGCCTGGATCTGCCCGGTCACCCGCCGATTCCTCGATACGTGCTTCCGCGGAATTACCCCGTATCTGCCAATCCATGCCAGCGACGCCAATGCTCGCTGCCGACCGGTCACGTTGCCACTCTATGACCGTCCCTTTGGCGGCGACCTCGATGCCCTGGCTCAAGTTGCTTCTGCACGTTCATGGATCACCAAGCAGCCCGTATTCGAAACACTCCGCAGCGAGGCGATGTGGAACCCGCTGAATGACCGCACCATCGAGCTGGCCCCCTATTTCACCGCCGCCGAGCACTCGGCTCAACAGGACTCGCAGCGCCTGCAACAATACGAGACCGCGTTCAAGCGGGGGGAACTGAACCTGCTCTCGTGTTCCACCACCATGGAGATGGGCATTGATATTGGCGGAATTGCCATGGTTGCGATGAGCAACGTGCCGCCGCACCCTGCCAACTATCTGCAACGGGCTGGCCGTGCCGGCCGGAGGCGCGAGGCCCGCTCCCTGGCCTTCACCCTGTGCAAACCCAATCCCCACGACCAAGCCGTCTTCTCGAGGACCAACTGGCCCTTCATAACGCCGCTACCCGCGCCGCGGGTAGCACTCGACAGCGAGGTGATCGTCCAACGCCACATCAACGCCCTGGCTCTGGCGACTTTCCTCAAACGCAGTGCTGCCGGTACTGGTCAGGACAACATCAAGCTGAACAGTGCCGGTTTCTTCACTGGCCCCGATGACGCCTCGACCCCGGTGCAGCAGTTCATCGACTCCCACAGCGCGGCGCAATCCTCTGACCCCGACCTCGACGCCGGTATCCGCTCCCTCGCTCGCCACACCCGCTTCGAAGGCATCGACCCGGTACGGATTCGCCATCGGGTCGCCGAGGCGATGTTGGAGGTCCGGGACCGCTGGTTGGCGGAGTGGCAGGCCTTGCGCCAGCAGGTAGACTCTACCGGGCCGGATGACAACCCGGCGCACAAGGCGGCGGTCCTCCAAATGCTGCGTCTCGAGGGTGAGTATCTGCTGCGAGAACTCGCCGACCAGGGTTTCCTGCCGGCCTACGGCTTCCCGACGCACATTGCCGCCTTCGATCAGATGACGGCCCAGCAGGCACGCCAGAACAAGTCTCGATTGGAAGGGCGTGACGACAATCGCTACCGGCACCGAGAGTTGCCGAGCCGTGACAGCGTTACTGCCCTGCGCGAGTACGCCCCGGGTGCCGAGGTTGTGCTGGATGGTCTGGTCTACCGCAGCGCCGGCATTACCCTGAACTGGAAAATCCCGGCCAGTGAAGTCGAGGCGCGCGAACCCCAGGCCATCCGCCATGCCTGGCGGTGCCGCTGCGGGGCCAGCGGCAGTGCCCGCACCCTGGAGCAGGCGATGCACTGCGAGGTCTGCGGTGATGAGATCGAGCCAGGGAATCGGCGGGCCTTCATCGAGCCAGCCGGATACGCGGTGGACTTCTATGAAGACCCGCACAACGATGTCAGCACCCAGGACTTCATCCCTGTGGAGCCGGCCTGGATCAGTGCCGCGGGCGACTGGCGCCCGCTGCCCAACCCAGATTTGGGTCGGCTGCGGGTAACTCCACGAGGCCATATTTTCCATCACTCCGGGGGACTGCATGGGCAGGGCTACGCGCTCTGCCTCGAATGTGGGCGAATGGAGCCAATGCTCGAAGCCGGGAAGCATCCAAGACGTTTCGAGCAGGCCCACAAGAGGTTGCGCGGTGATCGCAAGCCACTCCAGACGGGGCAGGCCCTTGAACGGCACTGTCCGGGTAGCGACCAGGATTGGGCGATAAAGCCCGACCTTCACCTCGGGGTCGAAACCCACACCGACATACTCGAACTGCAACTGAGAACCGCATCAGGCCAGTGGCTCGCAGATCGCACAACCGCACTGACGCTAGCCGTAGCGCTGCGTGAGGCTCTAGCCGGCCGTCTCGGGGTGCGAGCGGACGAAATCGGCTGCGCCGTGCAGACCGTCAGCCCCGAGGGTGAGACCAAGCGCCAATCCATCTTTCTGTTCGACCGCCACGCTGCGGGCTATAGCTCTAGCGCCGACCGGCTGATTTCGGAGCTCCTCCAAGCCGCGCAGATACGGTTGGGTTGTCCCAGCGACTGCGACAGCGCCTGTCCCCAATGCATCCTGGCGTACGATCAACGATTCGAAGCCGATTCGCTCAACCGGCATCGGGCGTTGGAGTTTCTTACCCACGAGTGGCTAAATGCCTTGTGCCTGCCAGAGGCGCTCGCTTTCTTCGGCCCGGATTCGAGCCCCGAGTACGCGACCCTGGATGCGGCCGTCCTGCGCGAACTTCAGCGTCCGGGCGCATCCGCCGTCGGCCTCTACGCCAGCGCGACGGAGACCGACCTTGGCCCCGCGCCGTGGCGCCAACTCGCCCTGCGTCTGGCCGGGCTTGGCCACCAGGTGGCGCTGATTCTCGACGCTTCCGGCCTGGCTGCGATGGAGGATGACGAGCGGCAACTCTTGGCGGCCCTCGCGACGGTGCCCAATATCCGGGTGGGCCAGGTCTCCGGGTTGCCTAAGGCGGGCCATGGCTGGGTACTTGCCGAGGTCAGACGTGAGAGCGCCAGCGCGGTGGGCTGGGCCTGCCCGGCGTCGGTGCCACCGCTGGCGGACGAATCCTGGGGTCGGACCGATATCTTGATTCGTGGTGTTAGCACAGGCATCGCACCGGAACCGCACTGGCTCAGCGCTGAGGCGCTGAGGCCCGCACCACCACAGGTTACCGACCGCGAGATCGAAGTTCGTCACCACCTCGACGGCACCATACAAGAATTCGGAGAGCGCTTCTGGCGCTTGGTCGCGGATGAGCACTCGAGAACCCGAGACCTCCTGGATAACACCAGCGTCCGGCTCCAGGCGCTGAGCTACCAAGACCGCTACTTGGTCACACCGTTGGCGGTGGCACTGCTGCTAAGGCTGACCGATGCCCTGCGCCAAAGGCTCGGGTCTGCACGGTGGGAGGTGGACGAACTGACCATCACCACCACATCGGGTGTCACGACCGGCTCGCGGCCCGCACCGTTGAACCGCGTCTGGTCCAACTGGCCACATTACGGCACCCGCGACCAAACACTCCACGATGCGTTCAGCTACCTCGGTATCCAGGCTGCGGTCTTGGCACGTCCCAGACACGAGACCGGCCACGGCCGTGTCCTCACACTCGACTGGTCGGACGGGGCTCGGCTGAGCCTACGCTTGGACCAAGGCTTGTCCTACTGGCGGGCCCGCCATGGGCGACACAATGATTTTGACTTTGATGCCGGGTGTCTCGACCAGGCCGAGGCCTTGGTCCGGATGGAGGGCCTTGTGGAGGGACTCGACCACGCAACGCAGTTATTCGTAGCTTACCGGTCGGGTTCGACCTGAATCTCTTTTCCGTGCTTCGGCAAATTTGGAAGGGGCAAAGGATCTCGTGAAGCGCCCCCACAGTTCTGCCCTCGCTGGCGCCATGATAAGGTGGATCGGGAGTTGGCCCGTCGGTTCCAAACGGCTATCAGCGTCTGCGGTGCACCTACCGCAGGGTTCCTTGCTACCAAGGCGAGCGTAACGCCTCAGGGTCGCATTCGACCCTGAGGCGCCGCCGAGTCACTGTTCACGCACGACCCGTTGCCGATCTGCTGCGGACGTTCGGAAACCGCCGTCACGGGGCATTGTTGTCTCCGGCCGGCTCGTGCCAAGTCCGACGGGCAACGTCGGACTCGCGCCGAGTGAACACGCGGTCTACTCTTACACGCAGCCACAGGGGTTGCGATGCCGTAATGCTCGACCTGCCACGCGTGGTAATGGCACATATCTTGGTCACAGAGGCTGACCTATGAAATTTCAAAGATTTTTTCTGGCTAGCCTTTTCATGGCCGCCTCCATTGTCTCAGCAGCCTCAGCCGGCGATGTCGTCTATCGGTTCAAAGCTGAATTGGCGCAAGTCTCGATATCACCACCCCCGGAAAGCCTCAGTGCGAAAGCGGCTGAAATTCCGGCAATTACCGGAAACTTGGGGTTCTCTCCGGGGGCCGAACGCATTGCAGGGGCCAGTAATCCTGGGCGTGTAACGTTCGCCGACTATGCCACGGGTTCGATAACCATCGACCAGTTTGATATCAGTGCCCTAGTAGGCGAAATCGCCACTCAAATTAGAGACGGGGTGACGCAGACGGCTGATCCAAAGACGACCATACCAGACGAGATGACGATCGGGTACCGCAATTTTTCGGCTGAGGAGCCTATCGACTCGCTGACTTTGGCGATGCTCTACAGGAGCGCCGATATGCTTGCGAATGCAGCCATTCCGTCATCACTTAATTTCGAAGATTTCGCCTCTATTCGGCTTTTGTTTAGCACGCGCATTGATGGATCTGGAAACCGTGATGATCAAGCCTCCGGCAGCGTTGAAGTGCTCGGTTTGGTGAGCTTCCGGGTTACCGCCATGGAACAGATCGAGTAATTTTTATGGGGTGATCGACGGGTTGCTATCCGACGATTTCATCACCGAATTGGAGTTAGGCGGTGTCGGCGCATTCTTATGAGAACACTGATGAAGACACTCGCTCTGTTACTTCTTTGCACGATGGCGGCTTGCAGTCCAAAGCCCCCGGAATCATCTTGGACGGTTGACGGCACCACGCCGGAGCGCGTCGCTGTGATCTCAAAGCTCCTGAGCAAAACCGTCCCACTCCCAAGTCCACTCCTGGACGCTCACTTCGTCGAGGAGCAGATTGGCGATGGCCGGCTCGGTCCGTCGGATTTCAAGGCGTTCTACGCCCTTACGGTCGCCCCCGACGATCTCCCCGCATGGAGGGCCGCATTGTCCGAATCGAGAACCTGGAACCGTTTTTCGAACGACGAGGACATCAGGCGTGCGGCGCCGAAGAAGGCGCAGCCGTGGTGGGTAAGTGGGGCTGATCTAGGCGCGTTGGAATTCTACAGCCCGGAGTCCCTCACCGGACGCTCCAACGGCTGGGTCGGCATCGCACCTGACGGAAGAATCTTTGTGTATTCGTTCACCATGTAGCCAAGTGACAGCAACGCCTAACCGGAGGGTACAGGCGACGGGCTGCTGGCCTGCACTTGACCCTCGGCGTTTGTCATGGGCGCCCCCCAGCATCAGCAGTTCGAGGGTAAGCTGCCGTTGATGTAAGGATTGGGGCCGACAGGATTGGGCCGATTACGGGCACCGAGAAGTGCGCCTTGCGCGGTGCAGACAGTGGGTTGTACTAGGGTCA
>JAWLFM010000057.1:0-14515 GCA_041685565.1 Thioalkalivibrio sp. | reverse complement strand
TAGAAGTGCGCAAACACACCTGCGGCGTGGTCCGGGGCCACGAACTTGTCCAGCGTCCAGAACAGCATTACGACGAAGACCCCTAGACGCAGCAGCAACAGAGAGACCTGTATCCGCTTTTCCTGCTCCATGATCGTCACTCCTTGTTCAGTTCATGATCGGGATGGTTTCGAGGATCCATCCTGGGTCGATGGGATGCACTACGTATTAGCCGTTGCTCAGCGGTACTCGGGGTCGATTCGCGTACGCGCAAGGTTGTTGGCATAGGTCGCGAGCGTGAAGGCTGAGATGATGGCGATGATCTCGAGCAATTCCTCGAACGGCATCCCCCTCTCCTCGAGCAGGGCCACCTCAGCCCGACTGATGCTCCCGGCCTCGGACATCAGACGCCGGGTGGCATCAACCAGCAGCCGGTAGCGCGGATCGGCCGGTTCGAAGCCGTGCACAACGGCCTCGATACAGGCATCATCAACGCCGGACTCCCGGGCCTCCCGCGACATGACGCCGCGGCAATAATTGCATTTGTGAGACATGGCGACCTCGAGGGCCACGACCGCGTGCTGATCCCGGGACAGGCTGCCGTGTCGCTCGAGAATGTCCTCAAGGCGAACGAAGGCGGAGAGCGCGACCTGGCTGCGCGCCAGCATCCGATAGAGGTTGGGCACGTTGTCGTCAAAGGTCGCGGCCACCTCCTTCAGGAGGCCGCAGGCCCCGCTCTCGTCCTCATCTTCCATGGGAGCTTCCCCGTGTCGCGTGACTACCGGGGAGGATGGTCCCGATCAAGCCGCCCTGCCATTGGTAAAAACCCATAGGTCTCGTCCGCCATCCCCGGGGTCCGAAGACCTGGCTCATCCAGGATGCCCCGCGTCAGCGCCGGCGACGGTCGGGCGAACCGTACTTAGACCGAACGGCCACCGTAGCACCGCCGCGGACCCTCCTATGCGACGGGGAGCAGTACACCCTTTCGCGCCGGGCTGTCATGCTTGCAGTTTACCGACCGGTCCACTAGTATTCCGCCGCATGGAAACTGCAAAGGCCAGACACGACTCGCGGACCGCCCTGCTCAACGCCGCTCGGGATCTCATCGTCACGCGCAGCTTCGAGAACGTAGGCACCGCCGAGATCTGCCAACATGCCGGTGTCCGCAAGGGAAGCCTGTACCATTTCTTCAGCAGCAAGGAAGATCTGGTACTGGCCATGCTCGACGATCTGATACACGACTTCGAGCGTGATGTGCTCCTGCCCAGTCTTGACGGACCGGGATCCCTCGCTGAGCGTGTCGAGGCCTTCGTCTATGGGATACACGCCTTCGAGGCCGGGATGCAACGCGCCTCGGGGCATCTGCCCGGCTGCCCCTTCGGCAATCTGATTGTGGAGACCGCCACCTACAGCCCCAACCTCCGGCTGGCGATCAAGACCCACCTGGAACGCATCAGAATCCACTTCCGGCGCTGCCTGGCGACTGCGGTCCAACAGGGTGAACTCCCCGCGGACACGGACGCCGACGCGGGCGCCGAGCGCTGGCTGGCGCTGATGGAAGGCATCCTGGTCATGGCCAAGGTGGAACAGGATCCCGACACCATTCTGAGACTGGGGCCTGCCCTGAACCTGCTGATCGGCATCCCGGCAGGACACGGCCTCATGGCGCCGGCCGGTCGTGGGCAGGCACATCCCCTCCCCTGAACCTACCCGACAATGCCAGGAGACCTGACATGACCAACACCAACTTTCCCCTGCACGACCGCAACAGCGCCCCCGACGCCTCCGCCGCCTTTGATCGGGCCGAGGCCATCTTCGGCATGGTCCCGAATCTGACCCGCAAGATGTCCACCTCGCCCCAACTGGCAGAGGCCTATCTGGACTTGACGGACCGGTTCGAGCGCTGTTCGCTGTCCCCGGAAGAGCGCGGGGTGGTCCTGTTGACCGTCAGCCGCTTTCACAGCTGCGACTATTGCATGGCCGCGCACAGCATGACCGGCCGCATGACCGATCTCCCGGATGCGGCCGTGGACGCACTGAGGAATGACGAGGTGCTTTCGGATCACCGGCTCGAGGCACTCCGCCAGTTCATCAACGTGATGCTGGAGAAGCGGGGCTGGGTCGACGCCTCCGATCTCGAGGCCTTCCTGGGCGCCGGCTTCAACGAGCAGCAGATCATGGATGTGATCCTGGGAATCGGGCTCAAGACGCTCTCGAACTATACCAATCACATCGCCCAGACCCCCGTGGATACCGCATTCGAGAACGAGCGCTGGAAGGCACCGGCCGCCCAGGGCTAGCGGGCCCTGCGGCAGGCCCCCTCGCTCCCGTTTTTCGCAATGATGCGACCGGGCCTTCGCCCTTCCTCGAGTACCCGCGCCTTGCATTCCTCGCTCATCGGGAACGGTTCTTCGCGTTCGGCAGGCAACCACCTGCCCTGGGGTCCCTGACCTCAACCCTGCTGGGTCAGGACTCCGCCTTGTCGAGCCACACCTCCAACCCCTGGACATTGAGTTCCACATCGGGGTGAAGCAGGCGGCGCATCTCGTCCTCGGGCAGGGGACAGCCATGATCGCGCAGCCGCCCGAGCAGCAAGGCCATCATCTCCGCATACAGAATCTCATGGCGTACCGGGCCATCCTGCGCGTGGTTCCGGGCCAGGACCACGAAGGCGTCGATCAGATCGTGCATGTCGGTCTGCAGGCGCGACAGGTCGTCCACCCGGCTGTAATGGGTGAGGTACATGTACTGGAGTCCTTCCGCCACCAGCCGGTCCACCGAGGTGTGCAGCGCATCGGGATCAAACTGCACCGGGGTGGTGGTCGGCAACACAAAGGGACCGCGGTCCGTGTCGAATTCCCGGTACGAGAGGCCAAAGGTATCCCCCGTGAAGATGCCGTCGCCGGTCTCGTCCACCACGCAGAAATGATGCCGGGCATGACCCGGGGTATCCAGGAAGCGCAGCTGCCGCCCGTTGAAGTCCAGTATGAAGCCGTCATCCGCCTGAATGACCCGATCCTCCACAACCGGCACCACGGTGCCGAACAGGCGCTCCATCTCCGCCTCGCCATAGACCGCTGCCGCGCCCGCGTTCAGTCTGGCGGGATCCACCATGTGCCGGGCGCCGCGCGGGTGGATCACCAGCCGCGCGGCCGGAAGGTGACGCAGCAGTTCCCCCGCGCCGCCGGCATGGTCGAGGTGCACATGGGTGGGAATCACGAAGTCCACGTTTTCCCGGGGAATGCCCTTCAGGTCCAGCACCTGCAGGAGCCCGGGCACGGAATGGGCGGTACCGGTCTCCACGAAGGCCGCGCGTTCGTCTTCCACCACCAGGTAGGTGGAGACCTGGCCCTGCCGGTAGAGCTGGGCATCGATCATCGTGATGCCGTGACCCAGATCCTCGAAATACACCTTGCGCATCATCGCGCGATGAAGCGGAAACGTGCGTCGCTCTGAGGCTCGCCTCGGCGGAAATGTCGCGACTCGCCCCCGTTCTGAACGAACCCGGCGGCGCTCTTTCCTTCCTTGCTCATCGTTGGGCTCCACAAAGGCTGCTGCTCATCAGGACAGGCCGGCTCACGCAAAACGCAGCTCCGGATCCACATCCGCGTAGGCATTGAGGACGTGCTCGGACGTCGGGTCGACCTCCGCCAGGCTGACCGGGTACCCCCAGAGGTTGGCCAGATGCCGCAACATCATCCGTGTGCTGCGCTCCTCCAGCAGACGCCCGTCCAGAACGCGGTGTTGAAGCACCAGTCGCCGGTCGCCGGTCAGGTCTACGTCCACCACCTGGATGTCCGGTTCCTGCCGGGCCAGGTCGTATTGGGCCGCCAGCGCCCGGCGCACCTCCCGGAAGCCGGCCTCGTCGTGGATGGCCTCCACCTCCAGCGCGTTCTCGTCGGTGTCGTCCAGCACCGAGAACAGACGCCAGTTGCGTATCAGGCGCGGACTCAGGAATTGCAGGATGAAGCTCTCATCGCGGTATTCGGCCCACGCGGTCTTCCAGGTGCCCAGCGTGTCCGCGTTGCCGGCAATGTCGGGGAACCAGCGCCGGTCTTCTTCCGTGGGGGCCTCGCAGATGCGTTTGAGATCCTGCAGGATGCCGAAGCCGAGCGCATAGGGGTTGATGCCCGAAAAGCGGGGGTCGTCGAAGTCCGGCTGAAAGACCACGTTGGTGTGCGCGTGCAGGAATTCGAGGAAGGCGCCATCCGTGATCTGGCCGGTCTCGTGGAGCCGGGTCATGATCGCATAGTGCACCGTGGTGGCGCAGCCCTCGTTCATCACCTTGGTCTGTCGTTGCGGATAAAAGTACTGGGCCACGATGCGCACGATGCGCAGGATCTCGCGCTGCCAATGGGCGAGACGCGGCGCCCGCTTCTCCAGGAAATACAGCAGGTTCTCCTCCGGCAATCCGAGGCTGACCCGGCGTGCGTCGAGGTCCGGGTCGGACCCGGCCTGGTCGGCCTCACGCCGGGGCAGGGTGCGCCACAGATCGCTGAAGCTCTGCTCCTCGAACCGCCGGCGCTCGTGCTCGCGCTCCATTTCCTGCCTCAGGTTCAGTGGCTGCCGCCGGGGATAACGGTGCACGCCGTGGCTCATCAGGGCATGGGCGGCATCCAGCACACGCTCGACGGCCCGCGCACCGTAGCGCTCCTCGCACTCGTTCACGTAGCGCTTGGCGAAACCCAGATAGTCCAGGATCGAGTCGGCGTCGGTCCAGGTCTTGAACAGGTGGTTGTTGCGGAAGAAGTGGCTGTGCCCGAAGGCCGCGTGGGCCATGACCAGGGTCTGCATGGTCATGGTGTTCTCTTCCATGATATAGCACAGGCAGGGGTTGGAGTTGATCACGATCTCGTAGGCCAGCCCGGTCATGCCCTTGCGGTAGTACATCTCATCCCGGGCAAAGTGCTTGCCGAAGGACCAGTGCCGGTAGAACAGCGGCATCCCCATGGACGCATAGGCATCGAGCATCTGTTCGGAGCTGATCACCTCGATCTGGCTCGGATAGGGATTCAGCCCCATTTCGTCCACGGCGATATGCTCGATCGCATCGAAGGCCCTCCGGACCAGGCGAGAGTCCCAGTCAGCGCCCGTGTACAGGAGTCGGGCATCGGATTCGCGGCGTCCGGTCATGTCAGCTCCTCAGTTCCGCCGGAGTGAAGAGGTCCTGGAAGACCGGGAAGATGTCGGCGCGCCGTCGCACCTTGCGCAGGGCCAGTGCGTGGGTACCCGCCCCCAGGCGCTCATAGACCTCCCAAAGGAGGGTCTTCTGTGTCCAGGCACGTTCCTCGCCCACTTCGATATAGGCGAAATAGCGGCAGAGAGGCAGGATCACCTCTTCCATGGTACGCAGCACCAGCGGATTGTCGGACGGCGTGTTGTCGCCATCGGAGGCCTGGGCCGCATAGATGTTCCACTCCGTGGGCGCATAGCGTTCCCGGATCACCCGTGCCATCTCCTCCAGCGCCGGCGAGACCAGGGTGCCGCCGGTCTCCCTCGAATAGAAAAAGGTCTCTTCGTCGACCTCCTCGGCCACGTGGGTGTGGCGGATGAACACGATGTCCACGTGCCGGTACCGGCGTTCCAGAAACAGGTACAGCAACATGAAGAAGCGCTTGGCCAGATCCTTCATGTCCTCGGTCATGGAGCCGGACACGTCCATCAGGCAGAACATCACCGCCTGGGAGATCGGCCGCGGGGTTGGCACGAAGCGGTTGTAGCGCAGATCGATCGGATCGATGTAGGGAATCAGGCGCGAGCGTCGGGTGAGCGCCTCCCGCTCCCGGACGAGCTCACGCAGGCGCTCCGGGTCCTTCCCGGAGCGCTCGAGGCGGTCGATCTGCCGGTCCAGTTCCAGGATCTCGTCGCGCTTGGGACGGTGCATCGCCAGCCGCCGGGACAGCGAGTTGCGCATCGTGCGGGTCAGGTTGAGGCTTGCGGGGGAACCGGAAACCGAGAAACCGGCCCGCTGGACCCCTTGCTGTTCCACCTTCGAGAGCTGCGTGCGCGCCAGTGCCGGCAATTCCAGGTTCTCGAAGAAGAGATCCAGGAACTCGTCACGGCTCAGGGTGAACTGGAACTCGTCTTCACCCTCGCCACCGGCGCTGCCGCCGGGGCCCTGCCCGCCTCCGTGCTCGGGACGGGCGATCGCGTCCCCCGCACGGTACTCCTTGTTGCCGGGCACGACGTGGCGGCGAACCCCGGAATCGGCGCCCTTGCGAAAGGAGGGTTCCTGGAGCCCATCCGAGGGGATGCGGATGGCCTCCTCGCCCTGCGCCACCTCGCCGACCCTGCGCCGTGCGGAGATGTCCCGAACCGCGTCCAGGATCTGGCGCTTGGCCCGGCGGATGAAGCGTTGCCGGTTGGCCAGGCTCTTGTCCTTGGGATTCAGACGCCGATCGACGATGTTGACCACGGGATCGAGACCTCCTGCCGGGGTTCAGCCTGCCTGTTTCACGCGCATGTACCATTCGACCAGCCGCCGCACCTGACGCTCCGTGTAACCCCGCGCGACCATGCGCTGGACGAAGTCACCGTGCTTGCGCTCGAGATCCGAGTCCGCCTTGGTCCCGAAGCTGATCACGGGCAGCAGGTCCTCGACCTGGCTGAACATCCGCTTCTCGATCACCTCCCGGATCTTCTCGTAGGAGGTCCACGACGGCATCTTGCCGCCCTTGGCTGCCTGGGCACGCAGGGCGAACTTCACCACCTCGTTGCGGAAGTCCTTGGGATTGGCGATGCCGGCGGCCTTCTCGGTCTTGGACAGTTCCTGGTTCAGCGCCGCGCGGTCCAGCATCTGACCGGTATCCGGGTCCTTGAAGTCATGGTCCTCGATCCAGGCATCCGCGTAGGCCACGTAGCGCTCGAACACGTTCTGGCCGAAGTCGTGATAGGACTCCAGGTAGGCCTTCTGGATCTCGTTGCCGATGAAATCGGCGTAGCGCGGGGCCAGTTCCGCCTTGATGAATTCCAGGTAGCGCCGCTCGGTCTCGTCCGCAAACTGTTCCCTGCGCACGGACTGCTCCAGCATGTAGAGCAGGTGCACCGGGTCGGCGGCCACCTCCCGGTTGTCGTAGTTGAAGGTCTCGGAGAGCACCTTGAAGGCGAAACGGGTGGACACCCCCGTCATGCCCTCGTCCATGCCCGCCACGTCCCGGTATTCCTGCATGGACTTGGCCTTTGGGTCCGTGTCCTTGAGGCTCTCGCCGTCATAGACCCGCAGCTTGGAGTAGAGGCTCGAATTCTCGTGCTCCTTGAGACGGGTGAGCACGGAGAACCGGGCCAGCAGGTCCAGGGTGGCCGGCGCACAGGCGGCATCGCTCAGTTCGCTGGTGCGGATGAGCTTGTCGTAGATGCGCTGTTCTTCCGTGACGCGCAGGCAGTACGGCACCTTGATCACGGAGATGCGGTCCAGAAAGGCCTCGTTGTTCCGGTTGTTGCGGAAGGCCTGCCATTCGGATTCATTGGAATGGGCCATGATCACCCCCTGGAACGGGATGGCGCCGACATTCTCCGTGCCCACGTAATTGGCCTCCTGGGTGGCCGTGAGCAGCGGGTGCAGCATCTTGATGGGCGCCTTGAACATCTCCACGAATTCCAGGATGCCCTGGTTGGCACGGTTCAGGCCGCCGGAGTAGCTGTAGGCATCGGTGTCGTTCTGGCTGAAGAGCTCCAGTTTGCGGATGTCCACCTTGCCCACCAGCGAGGAGATGTCCTGGTTGTTCTCGTCGCCCGGCTCGGTCTTGGCGATGGCGATCTGGCGCAGCCTGGAGGGATGCATGCGCACCACCGAGAAGCGCGACAGATCGCCGCCGAATTCGTCCAGACGCTTGACGGCCCAGGGGGAGATCAATCCGGTAAGCCGGCGTTTCGGAATGCCGAAGCGGGTCTCCAGTTCGTCCCCGTAGACGTCCGGGTTGAACAACCCCAGGGGGCCCTCGAACACCGGCGAGATCTCGTCGCCCGCCTTGAGGACATAGATGGGATTCCTTTCCATCAGCGCCTTGAGTCGTTCGGCCAGAGAGGATTTTCCGCCGCCCACCGGACCCAGCAGATAGAGGATCTGCTTGTGTTCCTCCAGCCCCTGCGCCGCATAGCGGAAGAAGCCCACAATGCGCTCGACGGTCTCCTCCATCCCGTAGAAGTCCTCGAAGGCGGGGTAGATCTTGATCGTGCGATTGAGAAAGATGCGGCCGAGGCGCTCGTCCTTGGCGGTATCGAGGATCCGGGGCTCGCCGATGGCATGCACCAGGCGCTCCGCCGCAGTGGCGAACAGCATGGGGTCATCGCCACAGGCCTCCAGATAGGCCGCAAGCGGCATTTCCGATTCCTGGCGCTTCTGGTACTCCCGTGCATATTGGGCAATCAGGGTTTCTGCGGAATCCATAACGTCGTCACCTCCTCGTCTGGACGCAGTGTGTGGCCATGGTTGGCCGGGCAATGCCGAGGGCCATGGCATTGAACGGACCGCGCGTTCAACCCTCGGTCGCCGAAAGCGGCGTATACCCGATGTGTTCCGGTTTGCGGTTTGGCTTGGCGCGGACGGCGCGCCGGGTTCCGGGACTGCATCTGCTGGTTGGACGCTCCGGCTTGATGTCAGTTCCGATGCCTTGGTCACGCTGCCCATCAAAGGCGCAACCTGGCGACGACGCGGCGAGCCCGGGCCCCTTCCCATCCGACCACGGAAATTCCCGGGCGGCGTATCTGGCGAGACGATCTGATGCCGCAGCTTCCGGAGGGGCTACAGGTGCGTTGCCATCGTCCACAGGCTCAGAATATCCAGGACAAGCTCAGGGCACCGAAGTCATCCCGCTCCACCTGGTTCTCGAACTCCGGGGTGCGAATCACGTGGGTGTAGGCGAGCCGCGCCCGTCCCAGGCTCAGCACGGCGCCTACCTGGACATCGCCGACGAGCACCTCGCGGTCCACACTGGGACTGTCCTGCCAGGTGTTTCCGTCCAGAAATACGTTCCAGGCTACCGCCCGGGCGTCAACGCCGGCGAACAGATACCAGCCCCACTCGCTGCGAGGCACGAACAGGCCGGAGCCGGGCAGCGCCGGCTGGATGCGCGGTGGGCCATAGTCGTAGGGCAAATCTTGACCGGCGCGCAGCGTCAGGCCGGCACTGACCAGGGTGAACGGCGTGCCCAGGGTGCCCCCCCAATGTGGCGTGAGGTCAACGCGCCAACCCTGATCCGCGGTGCGTATCAGCGACCGCCACTGACGCTCGTAGCTGACCATCAGGGTCACTTCGTTTCCGAGCTGATGATCCCAGCCCTGGGGAGCGGGGGCGCCCATGAATTCGTGGATGGTCTTCTGGGTTCGCTCCGCCAGCGAAGCGGGACCGATCACACCCAGGGTCAGTTGCAGACGATCCAGACGCGCACCGGTTTCCTCCGCGACACTGCCGCCCACGTACAGCCAACCCGCATAGGGGCGTTGCTCCGGATCGGGGACGGGCTCCTCGATGTCCTCGGGAGTGTACATATTCTGGCCGATGGACCAGGAGGCCCTGACGTCTCCCTGCCCCGGAAAGAAGGGGATCAGGTCGCCCACATGCCGGAGCAGGCCGGGTACGTCGGCGCGCGGTGTGATCCAGCTGGCACGAACGCCACTGGTATAGTACCGGTCCTCGCCAGCGAACAGGTCGTTCTCGTATTCCAGCACCAGGATGCCTCGTTCCGGCTCAGGCGGGGGAAGCTCGGGATCGAGGATCTCATCCAGTGTCGCTTGCCCCTGCAACGGCGCCAGGCCGAACAGCAAGGACAGGATCAGGGCGGGCACCGGCTTGGTGAAGTGAAGTGACATCGGGACCTCTGCGAACGGCTCTGGCCGTCTACCTTAACGTGAGCGTCGCCCCCACACCCATACGATGGCCCACGGCAGACGGGCCGAAGCGGCGGGGATTCCGGGCCGGGTGAGGGAGGGGTTGCACGCAGCGGGCAGCCGTTTCATGCTCCACCTGGACTCGGACGGCGCGGGGTCGCATTCTGCCAGCCCGTTGGTCATGACCAACCGGGTTCAGGCGGACCCCGCCGCCGCGCCTGGGATCCTCACGCCAACAAGGAAGACACATGCTGCAACGAGTCCTCATCGCGATCGATTTTTCCCAATGCTCCGCGGAAGCGCTCGCCATCGCACGGCAGCACTGTCCCGAGGCGACCAAGCTGCTGCTCACGGTCATCAAGCCCTCCGAGGTGGCGGCGGGTGCGGCAGGGGCCTTTTCGGCGGGCTCGTCGCCGCTCAACGCCAAGGACATGCGGCAGACCGCCGAAGACTCGGCCCTGCTTCGGTTGCGGGAGTGGGCCCGGGACGGGGAGGAATGCGCTGTCGCCTTCGGTAGCGCGCCCGAGGAGATTTCCCGCCACGGCGAAGAATGGGGGGCAGATCTGATCGTGATCGGCACGCGCGGGCGCAGTCAGCTTGCGAACATGATGTCCGGATCCGCGACCGAATGGCTCATCCGTCATGCCCGGCTACCGATCATGGTGGTGCACGACGTCAGGCTGACCGAATCCATGCGGGAGAAGTTGCCACCGACCCTGCCGGGCCGCTGACCCCGACCCCAGATTCACCGCTCCCTGCATACAGTGGTGTCCCGTGGGGGCAAAGACCGGGCGCGAGACGCTCCTGGCGGGTTCCCAGGTTCCGGGCTCGTCCCGGCAACGTCGGTTACCAGTTGGCAAACTCCAGCCGCCCTACCTCGACATCCGCCTCGAAGGCCTCGCCGTAGGCCACCACGCCCACGGACTTCAATGCGCTGACGTCCAGCCCGCGCACCGTGGCGCGTCGCTCGAAGGCCGTGAAGGGGATGAATTGCTCCTGCCACCCGGGGCCAACCTCGATGGGTGCGCGGTAGTGCTGCCAGGGCAGCCAGTTCTGTCGGGTGCGCAGGTGCAGGTAATGGGGGCCAGGGGCCCCACGAATCTTGATGCGCAAACCCTGCCAGGCAGTCGCGTCGAAGCTTCCGCCGGCCGGATCGAGCGGGAGTCGCGCCTGGATGAAACCGCCGCCGTTGTCGAGCCGCACCTGACCGCGCAGGAAGAGCACCCGGCCCGTGTCACTGTCGCGGTAGCCCATCTGCATGTCGGAACGGCCACCCATGACACGATCGCCAAGGCCTTCCCAGCGGGTCCCGAAGGTCGACAGGCCGTCGTCGCGTTGGAAGTCGTCGAGCAGCAGGGTGTCGGTCATCGGCTTGTCCTCGGCCAAGGGGCCCGACAATGGCAGGATGGCGAGTGCTGCGACAAGCGCGAGTGAGACCAGCCTCATGAGGGGGGTCATGGCGCGTCGGGTCGAGGCACAGACGTCGGAAGGCAAACACAGGATCCAGGCCAACAGGACGAGCTCCACATGGATAGCAGGGATGAGCGTACGTTGATTGGTGGGCCGTGTAGGAATCGAACCTACAACCAATGGATTAAGAGTCCACTGCTCTACCAATTGAGCTAACGGCCCGCAGGAGGGAGGGGGTGGGGTGACCGATGGGACTCGAACCCACGACAACCGGAGCCACAATCCGGGACTCTACCAACTGAGCTACGGTCACCACCGTTTCACTGTACCTGAACCACTTCCTGGGGCGTTGGCGCGCCCGGCAGGACTCGAACCTGCAACCGTCGGCTTAGAAGGCCGATGCTCTATCCGGTTGAGCTACGAGCGCGTGTGGCATGGAGCAAGTGGTCGGGGTAGAGGGATTCGAACCCCCGACATCCTGCTCCCAAAGCAGGCGCGCTACCAGACTGCGCTATACCCCGTGGTGCCATCCCGCGTAAAGCCCAGTACAGCGAGCCGGGGATCATAGCGCCACACCGCCTTCATGGTCAAGGAAGAAGTCCTTCCAGTCGCGCCGAGTTCGCGGGGCGAAGAGCGCCGCGACCCGCGACGGGCTCAGTCGGTGCGGGGTGCAGTCAAGGCCAGGGATCGCGCCGGCTGGCATCGATCCTTGAGGGTGGCCGGGCATCATGGGATGATCGGCGGCCTGTTCCGGGGGATCTGCCATGAGTGCCAGGATCATCGACGGCCGCGCCATCGCGGCAACGCATCGCGCCCGCATCGCGGAAGAGGTCGAAGCCATGACGTCTGCCGGGCTGCGCCCCCCGGGGCTCGCCGTGGTGCTGGTGGGCGACAACCCGGCCTCCGAGATCTACGTGCGCAACAAGCGCAAGGCCTGCACCGAGGTCGGAGTCGCATCGCATTCCTACGACCTCCCGGCACAGACGCCGCAGACCGACCTGTTGGCGCTGATCGACCGCCTCAACCGGGACCGCGCCATCGACGGAATCCTGGTGCAGCTTCCCCTGCCCCCGCATATCGATCCGGAGACCGTGATCGAGAGCATTGATCCGGCCAAGGACGTGGACGGGTTCCATCCCTATAACGTTGGGCGGCTCGCCGTCCGGCTGCCACGCCTCCGTCCCTGTACTCCCTGGGGCGTGATCCGGCTCCTGCAGGCAATCGGGGAACCGTTCAAGGGGCGCACCGCGTGTGTGATCGGCGCCTCCAACATCGTCGGGCGCCCGATGGCCCTGGAGCTGCTGCTGGCGGGGGCCACCACGATGGTATGCCACCGCTTCACGCGCGACACCCGCGCGCATGTGCGCGAGGCCGATGTCGTGATCGCCGCAGCGGGCAAGCCCGGGTTGGTCCGCGGCGAGTGGATCAGGCCGGGCGCGACCGTGATCGACATCGGCATCAACCGCCTCGCGGACGGGACCCTGGCCGGAGACGTGGAGTTCGATGCCGCTGCGGAGCGCGCCGCCTGGATCACCCCGGTACCGGGCGGTGTCGGCCCGATGACCGTGGCCATGCTGCTGGAAAACACCCTGAAGGCACGCCAGTTCGGCGAGAACGAACCTTCGCGCTGAGGGACAGCGCCGTGAACTGGCCTGGCGCCCGCGCAGGCGGTACCATCCTCAGCCCACGTCACATCGGGAATGCCGAATGCATCGTTTCTTCATGCCCCTGGTGCTGTTAACCGCAACCACTCTTTCAGGAGCCCTCATGGCTGATGAGCAAACCAAGGTCGCAATCGAGACCAATCACGGCCGCATCGTGCTGCAGCTGGACGCCGCTGCAGCGCCGCAGACCGTCGCCAATTTCCTCCGCTACGTGGACGAAGGTTTCTACGACAACACCATCTTCCACCGGGTGATCCCCGGTTTCATGGTCCAGGGCGGCGGCTTCGACCCGGACATGCGCCAGAAGCCGGTCCACGAGCCGATCCCCAACGAAGCCGACAACAGCCTGAAGAACAAGACCGGCACCATTGCGATGGCCCGTACCAATGACCCGCATTCCGCGACCGCCCAGTTCTTCATCAACGTGTCGGACAATGGCTTCCTGGACCACAGTTCCAAGACCCCCCAGGGATGGGGCTACGCAGTCTTCGGCAGCGTGGCCGAGGGCATGAGCGTGGTGAAGGAGATCGAGGGCGTGAAGACGGGCCGCGTGGGCATGCACCAGGATGTACCGCTGGAGCCGGTGATCATGAAGAGCGTCACGCGCGTCGAGTAGGTGGGCGCGATCGGCCGGCAAGCGGGAGGATGAGCACGGAGTCGCGGGTCCTGGTCGTCTCTGATCTGCACCTGGATCGGGAACCGGGACCCACGCTCGAGCAGTTCCTGGCCTTTCTTGAGGGGACCGCGCGCCAGGCCTCCGCGCTGTACATCCTCGGGGACCTCTTCGAGTACTGGATCGGCGACGATGCCTGTTTTCCCACCGCCGAGGCAGTGGCCACTGCGCTGGCCCGTCTGCCGGTCCCCGTCACCTTTCAGCACGGAAACCGGGATTTTCTGCTGGGTCGCGATTATGCGCGCCGTGCAGGCATGGCACTGGCCCCCGAGATCCTGCGGATCGAAGGCGAAGCCGGCCCGGCGTTGCTGATGCATGGCGACAGCCTGTGCACGACGGACGTCGACTACCAGCGTTTCCGAACGATGGTACGGGCGCCGGCCTGGCAGCAGGCCTTCCTGGCAAGGCCCCTTGCCGAGCGCATCGCCGAGGCCGAACGACTGCGTGCAGGCAGTCGTGACGCCACCAAGGTCAAGGCCAGCGAGATCACCGATGTCCACCCGGGCGCCATCATGGACGTCCTGCGCACGCATGGCTCTTCGCTGCTGGTGCATGGCCACACGCACCGCCCGGCGATCCACCGCCTACAGGTCGATGGGCGCCCCTGCCTGCGCTGCGTACTGCCTGCCTGGGACGAAGTGCCGGGATATCTGTCGCTCGACGCCCAGGGACCGCAACTGGTGACCCTGGACGGAAGACCATACCCGGTGGCTTCCGCCCCCTAGTGGGCCTGATCCTCCAGCGCCTTCATCTCACGCCGGCTGAACCCGGCGGCCAGGCGCGCGTCCATGGCGAAGGGCGGCCGTACCCGCCCTGGCATGTGCCGCGCAAGCAGGTCCAGGAAGGTCTGTTCCGGCTCCAGTCCGCGCTGGACCGCGAGATACCGGAACCACTGTGAGCCGATGGCGACATGGCTCACCTCCTCGCGCTGGATCACCCGCAGCACCGCCACGCTCTCCGGGTC
>JAWLFM010000276.1:0-3521 GCA_041685565.1 Thioalkalivibrio sp. | reverse complement strand
GTGCAGATCGAATTGGTCGAGGCCTATGCCCGCGCACAGGGCCTCTGGCGCGAGGACGACGCCCCCGAGGCCCGTTACACGGACGTCCTGGAACTCGATCTCTCGACCGTCCAGCCCAGCCTCGCCGGGCCGCGCCGCCCGCAGGACCGGCTCCTCCTCAGTGAGGCCGGCGTCCGGGTTGCCGGCATGATCGACACCCTGCTGAAGGAGCGTACCAGCGCCCTCTCCGAGCCGGCCGGGGCGGAACGCTTCGAGGCCGAGGGCGGGCACACCGCCGTGGGGGTCGAACACCAGGCGGAGGCAACACCGCGGCGGACCACCGTCACCATGAACGGCGAGGATTTTTCGCTGGATCACGGCGATATCGTGATCGCGGCCATCACCTCCTGCACCAACACCTCCAACCCCTCGGTGATGCTCGCGGCCGGCCTGGTGGCGCGCAAGGCGCGGGAGCGCGGGCTGAAGGTCAAGCCCTGGGTGAAGACGTCCCTGGCTCCCGGTTCCAAGGTGGTCACCGAATATCTCGAGCAGTCCGGTTTGCTGAACGACCTCGAGGCCATGGGTTTCCATGTGGTCGGCTACGGCTGCACGACCTGCATTGGCAACTCCGGACCGTTGCCCGCGCCGATCAGTGAGGCGATCCTCAAGGACGACCTGATCGTGAGCTCCGTGCTCTCCGGCAACCGCAACTTCGAGGGGCGCATCCACTCCGAGGTCCGCATGAACTTCCTTGCCTCGCCGCCCCTGGTCGTGGCCTATGCCCTTGCAGGCACCATGACCAAGGACCTGCTGACGGATCCGATCGGCGAGGACGGCATGGGCAAGCCGGTGTACCTGAAGGACATCTGGCCCAGCAATGCCGAGATCCAGGCCGTCGTCACCAGCAGCGTGACCGCCCAGAGCTTCAAGAGCAGCTATGAAGACGTCTACCGGGGCGAGGACCGCTGGATGCGCCTTACCTCGCCCGAAGGCGATCGCTTCGACTGGAAGGAGGACTCCACCTACGTCCGCAATCCCCCCTATTTCGACGGCATGACCATGGAGCCGGCACCGTTGACGGAGATCAAGGGCGCGCGCGCACTGGCCCTGCTCGGCGACTCGGTCACCACCGACCACATCTCCCCGGCCGGCGCCATTCGTGCCGACAGCCCCGCCGGCCGCTACCTGGCCAGCAAGGGCGTGAAGCCCGCCGACTTCAATTCCTATGGCTCGCGCCGCGGCAACCACGAGGTCATGATGCGCGGGACCTTCGCCAACGTGCGCCTGCGCAATCTGCTCGCCCCGGGCACCGAGGGCGGCGTGACCCTGCATCTGCCCGACAGCGAGGCGATGTCGATCTACGACGCGGCCATGCGCTACCAGGAAGAAGGCACACCGCTCGTGGTCATTGCCGGTCAGGAGTACGGCACCGGCTCCTCCCGCGACTGGGCGGCCAAGGGCACGTTGCTGCTCGGCGTGAAGGCGGTCATCGTGGAAAGCTACGAGCGCATCCACCGTTCCAACCTGATCGGCATGGGCGTGCTCCCGCTGCAGTTCCTCCCCGGTGAGAACGCCGCCTCCCTGGGCCTGACCGGGCGCGAGGTCTACGCCATCGAGGGTCTCGACGAAGGCAGGGCCCGGCAGGTCACCGTGCGCGCCACGCGTGAGGACGGATCGGAGCTCGAATTCCAGGCGCGCGTGCGCATCGACACCCCGCAGGAAATCGACTACTTCCGCCATGGCGGCATCCTGCCCTACGTACTCCGCCAACTGGCCGCCTGATGCCTTGGCCCCCGGTCCTCTCCCGTCGCGGAGACAGTGGCCGGGAACGCGCAGGAAGCCGGGCACGGAGTGCCCGGCGCTTCACCGGGGGCCGGTAAGACGCGCCGGGTCCAGGATCTCCGCCAGGCGTTGCCGATCGATACCGGTCTCCTCGGCAGCGACGTCCAATACCGGGCGCCCGGATGCATAGGCCATCTTCGCGATCCTGGCGCCTGCCTCGTAGCCGATTTCGGCATTCAGGGCGGTGACCAGGATCGGGTTGCGGCTAAGTGCCTGCTCGAGCTGCCCGTGGTTCACGGTAAAGCCTGCGACGGCCTTGTCCGCGAGGTGGCACATCGCACCGGTAAGCAACTGGATCTGTGCCAGGAGATTGTCCGCGATCAGCGGCAGCATCACGTTCAGCTGGAAACTGCCGGATTGCGCGGCCAGGCTGTTGGCGGCATCCAGGCCCGTCACCTGAACGCAGGCCATCATCACCGCCTCGGGAATCACCGGGTTGACCTTGCCGGGCATGATGGAGCTGCCCGGTTGCCAGGCGGGCAGCTGGATCTCGGCGATGCCGGCCAGCGGTCCCGAGTTCATCCAGCGCAGATCGTTGGCGATCTTCAGCACGGCCGTGGCGAGTGCCCGGAGCTGGCCCGAGAGCTCCGCGGCGGTGTCCTGGCTGGACAATGCCGCGAACCCATTGGCCTGGCGCGAGAACGGCAACTCCAGCCGTTGCGCCAGTCGCCTGGCCACCCTCTCGCCGAACCCGTCAGGCGCGTTGATGCCCGTGCCCACGGCCGTCGCGCCGATGGCCAGCTTGCACAGCCTGCGCTCGGTGTCCGTCAGTCGGGCATCCGCCAGTTCCAGCTGGGTGCGCCAACCGGAGAGTTCCTGATCCAGGCGCAGCGGCATTGCATCCATCAGATGGGTGCGCCCGGTCTTCACCACGTCCGACAGTTCCCGCTCACGGCCGGCGATCACCGCAATCAGGTGCCGCAGGGCCGGACGCAGCTCCCGCTCCAGGGCCTGCGCGGCGGCCACGTGAATGGCGGTGGGGATCACGTCATTGGAACTCTGCCCCCGGTTCACATGATCGTTCGGATGGACCGTGGTGCCGGCGGCGGCCGCGAGGTGACTGATCACCTCGTTCATGTTCATGTTGGTGCTGGTGCCGGAGCCGGTCTGGTACACGTCCACCGGGAAGGCGTCCGCGCGATGGCCCAGCGTGATGGTATCGGCCGCGGCCACGATGGCCTCCGCCTGTTCCGGTGCCAGCTGACCCAGTTCCCGGTTCACCTCTGCGCACGCCGCCTTCACCTGGGCCAGGGATTCGATGAAGGCCGCAGGCAGTGGTCGACCGGCAATATGGAAGTTGTCGATCGCGCGCTGGGTCTGCGCACCCCAGGGGGCATCGACCGGAATCGCCACGGTGCCCATGCTGTCCTGTTCTAGACGCTGCGCGGGTTTCGACATGTGCCTGCTCCGGCTGGGGACTGACCCTGTATTATACTGCCGCGCCCCGAATGCCAAGGCCCGGATCATGACCATGACGCTCTCGCCGCTCACTGCCCTCAGCCCCATCGATGGCCGCTACGCCCGCCACACTGCGGCCCTGCGCCCCCACTTCAGTGAACAGGGCCTGATGCAGGCACGGGTACGGGTGGAGATCGCCTGGCTGAAGGCCCTCGCTGCCGAGGCGCGGATCGCCGAGGTTCCGCCGCTGGGAGCGGATGCCGAGGCCTTCCTGGACGGCATCGCCGCGAATTTCGATACGG
>JAWLFM010000275.1:0-3526 GCA_041685565.1 Thioalkalivibrio sp. | reverse complement strand
GGCGTGTTCCTGTCCGCACTCGGCTGGGGCAGCGCCGGCTACTTCCTGTTCCCGGTGGACAGCATCCCCCACCAGGGCCTTCTGGCCTTCGTGATCGCCGGCATCACGGCCGGGGGTGTCACATCGCTCGCCGCCCTTCGCTGGTCGGCGATCAGCTTTGCGCTCCTGGTGACGCTGCCGCTGGTGTTCCGCTTTGCCGACCCCTCACACCCCCTCGGACACACGATGTCATTGATGGTGCTCCTGTTTGCACTGTTCATGATCGCCCTGGCGAACCGCATGCACCGCAACCTGACACAGATGATCGTGGAGCGGTTCCAGCGGCAACTGACCCAACAGCGGGAGCAGGTGCGCAATCAGGTGCTGGAATTGCTGGCGAAGGCCGCGCCTCTCAACCACATTCTCGATGCCATTGTCCTCGGGGTGGAAAAGGAAGATCCCTCGATCCGATGCAGCATCCTGCTGATCGACGACAATGGTACACGGCTGTTCACCGGGGCCGCCCCCCATCTTCCCGCATCCTACAATGCCGCGATCGACGGCCTGGAGATCGGACCGGCTGCCGGCTCCTGCGGTGCGGCGGCCTTTACCCGCAGGCGCGTCATCGTCGAGGACGTCAGCCACCACCCCTTCTGGGAACGGTTCCGGACCCTTGCCGCTGAGGCCGGCATCGGATCGGCCTGGTCGGAACCGGTGTTTGCCGCCTCGGGCAGATTGCTGGGCACCTTTGCCGTCTATCGATCTGCACCGCACCGGCCGACCTCCCGGGAGCTCTCCACCCTTGCGCAGGCCGCGAATCTTGCCGGGATCGCCATCGAGCGCAGCAAGACGGAGGAGGCGCTGCGGCTCGCGGCAATGGTGTACCAGAACTCCAGCGAGGCCATGATGATCACCGACGAGGACAATCGGATCGTCGCGATCAACCCGGCCTTCACCGAGACCACAGGGTACGCGGAGGATGAGGTGATCGGCCAGAACCCGAAGATTCTCAACTCCGGCCAACAGCAACCGGCCTTTTACCAGTCCCTGTGGCGACAACTGGAGCGCACCGGTCAATGGCAGGGCGAGATCTGGAACCGCCGTAAGGACGGCGAGGAGTTTCCGGAGTGGCTGACCATCAACACGATTCATGATTCCGCAGGGCGGGTCCACCGCCGCGTGGCCCTGTTCTCGGACGTCACTGAAAAGAAGAAGGCGGACAGCCTCATCTGGACCCAGGCCAACTACGACTCCCTGACGGAATTGCCGAACCGCCGCCTCTTCTTCGACCGGCTGGAGCATGGCATCAAGCGTGCGCTGCGGGACAGCACCCATCTGGCCCTGCTGTACATCGACCTAGACCGCTTCAAGGAGGTCAACGACACGCTCGGGCATCACATGGGCGACGAACTCCTTCTCGAGGCATCGAAGCGCATCCAGAGCTGCGTGCGCGACTCGGACACGGTGGCGCGCCTCGGAGGTGATGAATTCACGGTCATCCTGAACGAGTTCCAGGAGGTCCCCCTCGTGGGACGCATCGCCCAGGCCATCATCGCCAAGCTGGGCCAGCCCTACCAGCTCGGTGACGAACAGGTCTATCTATCCGCCAGCATCGGCATCACCGTGTACCCGGAGGACGGTACCCGGCCCGATGTGCTGCTGCAGAACGCGGACCAGGCGATGTTCGCGGCGAAACAGAACGGGCGCAGCCGCTTCAACTACTTCACGGCAGCGATGCAGGAGGCTGCACAGCAACGCATGCGCATGGTGCGAGACCTGCATCAGGCCCTGGCTGCCGACCAGTTCCACGTGCATTACCAGCCGATCGTTCACCTTGCCACCGGCCGGATCGACAAGGCCGAGGCGCTGGTGCGCTGGGAACATCCGGAGGACGGCTTCATCAGCCCTGCGGACTTCATCCCCGTGGCCGAAGAGACCGGGGCCATCTACCAGATCGGAAACTGGGTCTTCAAGGAGGCCAGCAACAAGGCCCGGGAATGGCGCAGCAGCTACAACCCGGACTTCCAGGTCAGCGTGAACCGGTCACCGGTCCAGTTTCTGGCCGAGGGACCGACCGAGGACGACTGGCTGGACTACCTGAAGGAGATCGGCCTGCCGGGTGAGGCACTCGTGGTCGAGATCACGGAAGGCGTCCTGCTGAAGGCCGCTGCGAGGATCAACCAAAAGCTGCTCCGTTTCCGGGACGCCGGAGTCCAGGTGGCAATCGATGACTTCGGCACCGGCTACTCCTCCCTCGCCTATCTGAAGCGGTTCCATATCGACTACCTCAAGATCGACAAGACCTTCGTCAGTAATCTGGAAACCGACGCCAGCGACCGCGCGCTGTCGGAGGCCATCGTGGTGATCGCACACACGCTCGGGTTCAAGGCCATCGCGGAGGGCGTGGAAACGGAGGGTCAGAAAAGGATCCTCGAAGAGATGGGCTGTGACTATGCCCAGGGCTATCTCTTCTCGCGTCCGCTGTCGGCCGCGGGCTTCGATGCACTGCTGCAGGCAGCGAGCCGCGACGCGACGGCATGAGTTTCCCTGAATGGCCTGTGGCGCGTCGATGCCTCGAGGCCAGGGTGAATGTTACGGTCGCGGCCACGACTGCAGCATGACCCCCGCCGCCAGGGCTTGCGGCCGCTTCCGCAATCGGGCACCAGCACCTGCACCCCCATCGTGGTCCGGAGCACGGCATTGCCAATCGGGCCGGGCCGCCGCTCCCCAAGATTGCAAAGTTGTAATGCCCCGGACAACTTCCCGTCGGGGTTACATCGGCATCATGGACATCCTGGCGTTGCCACGGAGCGGATACGCAAGGTTCGCAGGTGTTGGTCCGGACCCGCTGCGGCAACCTGCGGGTGACATTCGCATTGGTCTGATGAGGAGGGGTGGTTCTGATGATGGACGGCTACGGATTTGGCCACGGATTCGGGTTCCTTTTCTGGATCTTGATCCTGGTTCTGGTGGTCGTGGTGGCCGCATTCATCTTGCGCGGTTTCGGCAGCGGTAACACCGACGACAAGACCCCGACAAAGGAGAGGAGCGCCCTGGAGATTCTCGAGGCCCGATATGCCCGGGGCGAGATCGAACACGAGGAGTTCGTGCGCCGCAAGCGGGACCTGCAGGACCGCCATTCCGGTTCGTGACGAGGCGTCGCCGACGGACCCGGCAGGGTACTCACACGCCTTGTTGCAACCATAGCAACGGTATTCAATAGCTTGTGCGTTCCCGATGATCACGCAAGCTCCGCTTTTTTATCGCCGATGCCGCCAGAATCCAGATGGCGATTTCGTGATTCACGGCTGGATGATCATTCCGCTGAATATTCCATGAATGAGACAAGGAGACAACCTATGACGAAGCATCATCAAGTACGAGCGTTGACACTCAGCCTGGCCCTGGCATTGGGTGCCGGCGGTACAGGCGTCGCCCTGGCCCAGGATATGGGCGGTGGAATGATGGGCGACGATCAGGGAAGTACGGATGCGGAAAACGGGGGCACGGGCTCCGGCCAGGGCATGGGTCCCGGGATGGGCATGGG
>JAWLFM010000274.1:0-3544 GCA_041685565.1 Thioalkalivibrio sp. | reverse complement strand
ACCCGCCTGAAGGCGCGAGGGCCGCGAACCGCCAGCCTCCCTCCGAAAGGCCTCACACTCGAGCCTCGGACCCATGACCTCCTGCAGTCCACCGCCGCGGGTCACCGCTGTGATTGGTGGTGTGCCCGGCGTACCATGGTGTCGACACGAAGCGCGCGCGTCAGTAAAGCGGTTTATGCATTCTGCGCTTGCGAGGAATCCATGGCCGAACGAAGGCGGCGTAGGCGAGGCCCGCTGAACATCGACAAGCGGGAACCGGAGTACATCTATCACTGGAACCGCATCATCGGGGCGCTATTCGCACTCGTCCTGGTGATCGGACTGCTTGGCTACGGCATCCATGCCTGGCTGACCCCATCGCCGCTGACCGACACCCCGCCGCCTCAGGCAGAAACGACGCCGGAGGCCACGCTGGAGAAGCACCCTGCCGAATCCCCGGTGCCCTCTCCGCCCACCCCCGGGCAGGCAGTTGCGCAGCCGCCTGCGAGCCCGGCGATCCCTGAATCAACGGATGAGGAGCCCGTCCAACGGGAGACCACCTGGGGCCCGACCCCCGAGCAGGAAGCGGCCATTGGCACAGATCCTGAACAGGAAGGGCTCTCGGCCGGCGGTCCCCAGCACGAGCCCCCGTTGGCCACGGACCGCGAGCAGGAGCCTGACGATGCCGCAGGCGCAGCGGAGCCACCCGCCATGGACCGTTTGCCGTCCGCAGAAGCTGCTGCAGCATCCCCCACTTCCGTGGAATCCCCGGCCGCACAAGCCCCGGATCCCTCCCCGTCAGTGAAGGCCCAGCCGGAACCTGAGCCCGAACTCGGACAGGCCACCGCCGAGCCAGACGGCAGTGGAGTACGGGCGCGGTCACAGGACATCTCCCTCTCCTCGACCGCCGTGAAGCGATTCTCACTCGCGCAGTCTGTCCTCAACCGCGAGCCGAGGGGTGACCTCGATGACATCACCTACAACGCCGCAGGCTTCACCTCGGTTTCCGCGTTCAGCGAGGTCATCGGACTGAATGGTGAGGTTCTCCACTACCGGTGGCTGCAGGAAGGCACGGAGGTCGCCGTTGTCCGCGTGCGCGTCGGCGCCAACCGTTGGCGCAGCCACTCCACGAAACGGATGGATCGGAGCATGGAAGGCCCGTGGAGGGTGGAACTGCTTGACTCCAAGGGGACGCTTCTCGCAAGCATCGACTTCGTCTTCTGACTCCCGGGTCTCGTCGGCGATCCCGGATTCCCGGCGTCTCACCACCCACTGAGGGCCACACCCGCCGAATCGCTGTGCCCCGGGGTCCGCCAGCGCATCCACGAGCGGGCCTTCACCCTCTCCGGATGACTGGCGTCCCAAGATTCCCGAGCCGACTTCAGTAGGTCAGCATTGGCTCGAGACTCTCCGCCTGCTTGACCCACTTGGTCACCTGCGCAAGTGTGGGCGGTGAGCGCACCAGCTTCTTCTGTTCGTTGATCGCTAGCATGGTCTTGGTCAGATTGGCGGCGTTGCGGCGGCGGAGCTGCTTGACCGTATTGCAGTTGGCTGCCTCCAGCAGTTCCGAATACTCTTCCCCGACACCGGAGATCCGCATCAGGTCGGCCATGTTGACCCATTTGAGTAAACGCACACTACTGACGCCGCATTGTTCAGCCACCTTCTTGCGTCCCTTTGCTGACGCCGCCTGGGACAGAAGATCCCCCGTCGTCTTGATGCCAGCTGCCGTCAGCTTTGCAGCCTGCGCCTTACCAATCCCCTCGACATCCTCGATTTTATAATTCATCGGTAACAGTCTCCGTCCGCACACGCCGTGCACGGGGAAGAATGTACTGCCCGCGCACGGGTTTCAAGCCATTTGGTGACAGCGCACCCGCAGCCCCGGACGGATCCCCTCTCCTCCGGGGACAGAGAGGATGGGGGCGCGACGGAGATCGAGGCAGCCCTCATCCCTTAGATGCCGGCAGGGCCGCAGGATCAAGGGTTCAAGATTCATGGTGCTGTCAAGGAATTTTCAAGGACCTGTCACCGCGGGGCTGCATGCTAGTCAGATCAGTCACCGGAGGGCACGTTGATGCCGCAACTCGCTGAGTACGCCCCCTGGGCACGAGGTCCCCATCAAGCCCTGGTAACGGAGCTGGCCTCCAGCCCAGCCGATGTACTGGCCTGTCAGCGGCTGCGCTATCGGGTCTTCGCCGAGGAGATGGGCGCCCGTCTGCCGACCGCGGATCTGGGCATCGACGCCGATGGCTATGACGCGTTCTGCCGCCATCTCCTGGTGCGCGAGGCCGATACCGCCGATGTGGTGGCCTGCACCCGCATCCTGGTCTCGGAGGATGCACCCGCCGCAGGCGGTTTTTATTCCCAGAGCGAGTTCGACCTCGGCGCGCTGGTGGAGCTTCCCGGCCGGGTCATGGAGGTCGGACGCACCTGCGTGCGTGCGGACTACAGGACCGGCTGGGCCATCAACGCCCTTTGGACCGGCCTGGCCCGCGTCATGACACGGGAGGGCTTCGACTTCATGATCGGTTGCGCGAGCATTCCCTTCGTACCGGGTGACAAGGGGGCGCAGGCCCTGCTCAACCACCTCTATGCGAATCACGCCTCGGCGCCGCAGTACCGCGTCCATCCCCGCCAGCCGGTACCTGCATCGCCCGGTATGTCCGCGTCGCCGGCGCCCCTGCCACCCCTTCTGAAGGCATACCTGCGTCTCGGTGCACGCATCTGCGGCGAGGCCTGCTGGGACCCGGACTTCGGCGTCGCCGACGTCTTCATCCTTCTGGACGTCAGGGATGTGCCGGATCGATACCGTCGTCATTTCCTGCGTGAACCCATGCTGGTATCGTGATTTCGTCGCCCATCCATCCGGCCATGTTTGCTCGACGGCGGCAGGCCGGTTGACGATACGCCAATGGCCGCAGCCGCGGCATCGGTCCTTATGCCCCCGCGGCAGTCCGAACCCGAGGAATTCCAAAGCCTACGCTGGCGCGCCGCACGCCGCACGCCGCACGCCGGGCGCGACAGTGATTGCCCGGCGAACCAGCTCCCCTTTGCGACCCCGCCTATCGAACCCCCGAACGCTTATTTGATGGGGATGCCGCGGCCTTTGGCCTTTTCGAACTTCGGCAGCACCAGTTCCAGCACCCCGTCCTTGAAGGTCGCGGAACCCTTCGTGCCATCCACGACGGCCGGCAGCACCACGGAACGGGAGAACGAGCCTCTCGAGATCTCGCAGCGGTAGAAATCCCCTTTCTCCTCCTTCTCCTCATGCCGAGTCGAACCCTTGATGGTCACCGTGTTGTCGGTGGTAGAGACCTCCAGGTCCTTCTTGTCGACGCCTCTTCAGCGGTTCCAACTGCGCCCAAGAGACCCCATTGTGCCCACGGGCACAATGGGGCCATTTTCCAGCCTCTCCTCGAAGCTAGTGGGCCATGCGGAAAGTTCGGTACCAGATCGCTTCGCCCGAAGCGCCGGCGCTGCGTTGGGCAAGTTTGAAATAGGCCCACTATTCCTGCACTTGCCCGCCTTGCTCCGGCCCTTCTGGCTGTGCTCCATAGTCACC
>JAWLFM010000273.1:0-3550 GCA_041685565.1 Thioalkalivibrio sp. | reverse complement strand
GGTGCTTCGGGGCGAACGGCTGAGCGTCATCGACGGGCCGGCCGGGAGCGGCAAGAGCCAGGTCCTCGTGTCGCTGTTGCTGAATGCCTGGATTCGTGGTCGCAGCGCCCTGCTGGTGAGCGAGGGTGACAGGGCCGTGGACCTGATACGGGAACGCCTGCAGCGCTTCGAGACTGGTTTCCCCATCGCAGTGCGTGCCGGCGGCCGCTCGTGGCCAGCGGTCGCTGAAGCCCTGCGGCGCGTCCTTGAGAACACGGATGCGGATGAATCGGGTTGCGCAGCAAACGCGGCCGGCCTTCTGCAACAGCAGCAGGCGTTGCGGGAAGAGGCGGCCCGACTGCGCGCAGCCCTGGAATCGGGTCTGCCCGATCGCATCGAGGCATCGGGGGGCGCCGTGCTGGCCGCCTATGCGGGGTCGCAGGCAACCCGGGATCGGCTGTCGGAGGATGCGGCGGCACTGGTCGATGAACAGTCGGCGCTGGGGCTCGCAGCCTTTGCTCCGGACCGCGTCGACCAGGCCCTCGCCGCCACGCGCGAGTGGCTGCAGCGCATGGCGCATTATCAGGATCTCGCGCGCCAGGATGATCAGCGCCGCAGCGATCTCGAGGGGGAGATCGGCGAATGCCGGCGTGGGCGGGATCAGGCGCTCGCGGAGGCGGGCGCCGCGGTCCCGGACGGCGCCGATTGCGACTGGCTTCTGGAAGACCCGGGCCCCGAATTGCTGCGGGATTGGGAGGAGGGCTCGGCGGCCTTCCTTCGCGAACCCCTCGAAGTGGCTGTTGCCGAGCACGAGTGGCCCGAGGCCTACGACCGTTGGCCGTCGCTGGAGGCGGCGGAAGACTGGGCGGGACGTGCCCGGTCCCTGGCTGCGCAGGCTCGATCCTTCTCCCGGGAGCTGTCGTCGCCGGAACAGGGACGGGAACAGGAACGGGTCCAGGGATTGGATACGGCACTGGAGAAGCAGCGCGTGAAGCTCCGCGGGCTCGGGCTTCCCGAGGGATTCGACGCAAATACCGGGCCCATCAAGGATTGGTTGGCGACACAGTCGTTGCTGCAGGGGCTTGCCCGCGACCGCATGGATTTCCTGCCCTGGTCGCCCCGGGCGCGATTGCAAAGACGTCTGCGGCGCATCGAGCGGCACCTGTTGCCGTCCCTGCCGGCGGCGGTCCTCATCAGCGTGGGGGTGATGGACGAGCGCGGTCGCTCCCGGCTGATGACCGTGCTGGAGGCGGCTCAGCGCTGGGCGCAGCTTTCCTCGGAACGGGATCAATGGCAGCGTTCTGCGCGGCCACTGGCAGACCGGTCCGCAGACCTGCGCAGGGAGGCCGCTTCCCTGGGCCTGTTGACTGCGCCGGAGGCCCTGGACCCGGATGTCTGGACGGAATGGGCCGCGCGGCACGAGCAGGAGGCGATGCTCGCCGAGCGTGCCGCCGAGGCCTGGCGAAGCCGAGCCAAGAAGGAGAAGGCCCAGGCGTCGTTGCGCAGGGTGGCGGCGGACTGGGTCGATCTGGTCGCTGACCTTCCCTTGGTCGACTCCTGGTGCCGGGGACCCGGGCAGGCCTTCGACGCAGCGGTCCGTGCGCTCGCGGTGGAACCGGATGTGTCCGGGGTCGTTACGGCCCGCAATGCGCTCTCCAGCGGCGCCCTGGCAGGGCTGCGGCAATGCTGGGAGCGCGCTGCCGAGCGGGAACGCTCGGCCAGGCGGTTGGTCGGGGAATTGCAGGATATTCCGACATCCGCTGATCGGATCCGTGACTGGCGGAAGGAGTCTGTCGGGCAGGGCCTGCTGGATCTCGATGACGGAGATGGATGGCTGCATCAGGACGACGCGCTGGCCAGGCTTGACCGTGTTGCCGACTGGTGCGTCCGCTGGCAGCTGTTCCAGCAGGAGGATCGTCCCCTCGCGCTAAGGCGTGCGGAAGGGCAGCTGGACACGGCGATCAGCGGGTTGGAGGCGTCGCTCCGGATGCTGCCCCCTGGGGCTGCCTGCGAACGCCTGCAAGACCTCGTGGATGCGATCCGGGAGGACCCGGGCAGGGAATGGCCCGAGTCGGCCCTGCGCGACGCCTACGCCGCGTTCCAGCCGGATGCCCTGCAGGCGAGAATTGAGTCCATCGAGTCCGAATTCGATCAGCGGGCCCTTGCGTATGCAAGCGCGGAGCGACGCGAGCGCCTGCGCACCGACAGCGGGCTCTCGGATGCGGTCAGGGCGCTGCGGCAGGCGGTGGACCAGGCCGACGGGCAGGCGGGGTTGCTACCGCATTCGGATTTCCGGACCCTGCTGAGCGTATTGCCGATCTGGATCGCCACTGCCGACGATGTGGGCGTCCTGCCCCTGGAGGCCGGGCTCTTCGACATGGTGGTGATCGACGAGGCACCCCAATGCACCCTGACCAGCATGCTGCCCGCCATCTATCGGGGCCGTACGCTTGTGGTTGCCGGGGACAGGGGATCGCTGCCCGCGGTGCATGGCGTGCCGGCGGGCGAGGAACGCGCGTTGGGTACTCGCCTGCAGGTCGAGGCCTGGTTGGGGGACCTCGGCCACTCGGGCAATGACGTCCACCGCACGGTCACGGAGGTACTGAACAGGCGGGAGGATCCGCCGGTCATGCTGGACACGGTCTATCGCAGCCATCCCGAGATCGTGGCCCTTGCCAATCGCTGCGTCTATCGGCGCAGACTGCTCCTGCCGGAGGCGCCGTCCGGGTGGGACGGATCCAGTCATCGCCAGGGCTTGCACGCGATTGCAGTGGCGGGCTTGGCCTGCCCCGGTACCGGAGGGAGGAGCTGGATCAACGAGCCGGAGGCTACGCGGGCCGTGGAGCTGATCCGGGACCTCCTGGGGGAGTCGGACGACCTCGGTATTGCCCTGATCTCCCCCTTTGCCGCGCAGCGGGAACTCCTGCGAGAGCGCCTGGACACCCTGGGCATTGCCCCGAACCTGCTCATCGGGGCACCCGAGGCCCTCCA
This sequence comes from Thioalkalivibrio sp., assembly GCA_041685565.1. Lineage (GTDB taxonomy): Bacteria > Pseudomonadota > Gammaproteobacteria > Ectothiorhodospirales > Ectothiorhodospiraceae > Thioalkalivibrio. The sequence continues at coordinate 580 of JAWLFM010000273.1, read as the reverse complement.
GGGAGACGAACGGGACGTCATCGTCTACAGTCCCGTCGTGTCCAGGGGCATGCCGGCCATGGCCCGAAGGTGGGTGGACTCGCCGCCCAACCGGCTCAACCTTGCCCTGACCCGCGCGCGCAGGACATTGTTCGTGCTGGCGGAGTTCGACCATTGCCTCGAACAGGACGGCGCGCTGCGGGAGGTGGCCCGCCATTGCCGCGAGGTGCAATGCCTGCGGGCGCGCGGCCCCGCGCCCCTCGAACTCTTCACCTGGATGCTGTTGCAGGGCTGGGCGCCGACGGTGCGTCCCCGCATTGGTGACCTCGAGGTCGACCTTGTGTGGGAGCCTTCGCCGGAGCACCATCTGGCGATCGAGGTCGACGCTGGCGCGTCGCGTCTTGACATGGAACGCGACAAGGCCCGTGAGGCCTACCTCTACTGGATGGGCTACGAACGGGTTCGCATCGAGGCCGAGGCAGTCATGGAGGATCCGCGTGGTGTCATCGCGGAGATCCTCGGCCGGCAGGGAAGATCGCATTGATCTCAGCGGGAAGGCCGACACCTTCGGCTGCTGGAAGGGCCTCAGTGGCCGCGCGAC
>JAWLFM010000272.1:0-3554 GCA_041685565.1 Thioalkalivibrio sp. | reverse complement strand
AGGACGCCCGCCGAGTAGTTGCCGTTCATGCCCAGGAAGCCTCCGCAGGCAACGTAGAGCCGCTCCGGGTAGCCCGCCTCGTTGACCCTTGCCAGCGCCTCCTCGCGCACGTCGTCGGGGGCGTTGCGCACCAACACCGCCTGCAGGCCGCTGACCAGGACCTCGAGGTCGTTGCCGCTGTCCCCCGAGAACACCGTCCGGGTGTCGCTGAAGCCCTTTTTCCGCATCAGGAACCGGATCGCATGGAGCTTGTTGGCCGCGGCCGGCAGCACGTCGAGCAGGCCGCAGTTCGCGGCCTCGTCGATGCTCCAGATCAGGTTGGCGCGGATGCCGCGTCCCTCCAGGCGTTCGCGGATCTGCGCAAGCAGCGGATCGGGCCGGGTGCCGGCGGGCGCGTAATAACTCAGCTTGTAGTCGTTCTGCTTCTCCGGTTCCTGCAGGCGCAGGCCGTCGAGATCCGCCAGCAGGTTTGCGATCGCCTGTCCGTCGTGGCCCTGCCAGTCCGGTGCGATCTCGTCGGACCACGCGCGCCACGGACGCCAAGCGCCGTCCTGCACCTGGTAGATGGTGGTGCCGACATCGCCAATGGCGTAATCCGGCACCGGCAGGTCGTAATCGCGGATCGCCTCCTCCAGCAGTGCCTGGTGGCGGCCGGTCACATAGACCAGCGTGGCCTCGGGTCGGGCGGCGAGCCGGCGCAGGCGCGGCCGTGCCTCGGGTGACTCCGGCTGGGCACCGTTGGGGATCACGGTGCGGTCGAGGTCGGTACACAGGACAATCTCAGAGTTGGTCATCGTCGATCCCAAACAGGTTTCGCCCCTCAAGGGCATGATGGCCGATCACCGCCGCGGCGGCGCTCCAACCCTGGTGGCGGGTGCCGCCGGGGGTCAGATTCCGGCCGTGCAGGTACTCGGGGAAACTCCAGGGCTCACCGTCCATCGCCAGGGCGTTGGCCCGATGCACGGCCCGCAGCAGGCTTCGGGCCTGGTCGGAGCGTTCCCGGCGCGCCAGGTCCGCAACATAGAACCCGGTCAGCATGGGCCACAGGCCGCCGTTGTGGTACTCATAGGGGTTGTTCTTGAAGGTGTAGGAAAACATCATCTGGAGATCCTCCCAGTCCTCGTGCACCGGCTCGATGACCGGGTGGAAGGCCGGCAGCAGGGGCAGGTCATCGTGCAGCAGTTCCTCCTCGATGTAGGCATCCACCCGTTGCCGCTGCCCGGCATCGGCGACGTCGAGCAGGGAGGCGAGCACATTGGCGAAGGCGTCGAAGCGGTAGCTGTAGCCACTGGGAGAGAATGACGGCATCCAGTAACGATTGGCGCAGTGGGGAGCGGCCTCCTGGCCCCTACGATACAGGACCTCATGGTAGGCGTCGCCCGCGGCGGTGTCGTGCTCGTCGAACCAGTAGTTGGCGCGGATCAGGTGGCGCAGCCGGCTGAGACGTTCGAGCAGGGCATGGTCGCGGGAACCGTGAACCTCGGCGTGCAGGGCCGCGAAGCCGCGTTGCGCGTGCAGGTACAGCAACTGGTCGTACAGCACATAGCCGCTCTGCAGGTACTCATCGGCCCAGTCCCCGGTCATCGGCACATAGAGCAGGCCACGGTTGTTGAACTCCCAGGCGCCGAGCAGGAACCGCAGCCTCTCGATCGCGGGCAGCAGTGCGTCCAGGAAGGTCCCGTCGCCGGTGCTGTGCCAGTACTCGGCGCAACCGATCGCGAACCAGAGGCCGGCATCCACGCGTCCGGTGGTGCCCCCATAGCTGATCCTTCCGGTCGCCGGGTCGACATTGCTGGGAATCTCGCCATGCGGGCCCTGGTGTCGCGCCAGCGTCTCCAGGGTGCGGCGCGCGGTCGTGATCAGGTCGCTGTCGCCGGTACGCAAGGCGGCCAGCACCAGGATCGCCCCGTCGCGCCCCCAGATGCGGCGGTAGTTCGAACGCTCCGTGGGCGTGGCCAGAAAGCCGTCCTCGGTGGCGCAGTCCCGCATCAGTCCGATGGCGCGGTCGTAGCCTTCGCGATCGTTCTCGGCCATGGCTCCTCTCCTCCCGGGTGGCCCGCGCCCCGTGATGCGGGCACGCACCGCCGTGCCCTCAGTCCGCCAGCGGGACCACCTCCAATGCAATCGCCTGCTCGGTCTCGCTCCCGTCCCGCCAGACGGTGACGGTGACGACGTCGCCCGCCTCGCGCTGGAGGATGATCCGCTGGACATCGATGGCGCCAGCGACCGATTGTCCGTCGATCGCCGTGATCACGTCCATGCCCACCGGATACGGCTGATCGTCGATCAGCACGACGCCCTCGGGGCCCCGGATACCGGCCCGATCGGCCGGACCGCCCTCCGACACCCCCGTGACCACCACGCCTTGGGCCGGCAAACCCAGCTGCTCGCGCAGGGCAGCCGGATAATCGGTGACCCGCAGCCCGATCTGCAGGCCCAGCCGGGGCCGGTCCGGCAGCTGGGCGGCGGCGGCCGCCAGTCCCGACAGACCGCCCGCGCGCAACTCCTGCATCGCTTCGCGCAGCAGATTGCTCGGCACCGCGAGACCGATGCCGGCAAAGGCCCCGGCAGGGGCGAGAATGGTGTTGTTGATGCCCACCACCCGCCCGGCGGAGTTCAGCAGCGGGCCGCCCGAATTGCCGGGATTGATCGCCGCGTCGGTCTGGATATAGGGAATGTCGATGCCCACCAGGCCCGGCTGGTTCCGTTCCACCGCGGACACGATACCGGCAGTGACGCTGGAATGCAGGCCGAAGGGGTTGCCGATCGCGATCGCCTTCTGGCCGACCAGGACCCGGTTCGAATCCGCCAGCGGAATGGCGGCGACGGTCGGCGCCTGACCCGGCTCCAGCAGTTCCAGCAGTGCCAGATCCACGTCCGGATTCGCGCCCACCACCCGCACCGGGTGTTCGATCTCCGGGCTGCCCAGATAGGACACGCTGAGCGAGGCCCCCGGCGCCAGGTCGACGCGATCCTCCGAGGCCTCGCCGATGGCCATCGCGACCACGTGAAAGTTGGTGATGATCCGGCCGCTCCCGTCGACCACGAAGCCGCTGCCACCCGCGACCCGTCGCCCGTTGGATGGCCCCTCGCCCGCCTCGCCGGCGGCGGAGACCCGGACGGAGACCACGCTGGCCCCGGCCGCCCGGACGACCTCGATGGTGTTCTGCTCGTAGGCCAGCCGGGCGCTCGAAGCGCCCCCGCCGACCGCACAGCCGAACGCGGCGACCAGGAACCCGAGCATGAGGCCACCCGCCAACAGGTTGCGCAGAAGCCTTCCAGGGTCGCACCGGCGGGCGCGGCATTGTCGCTGGTGGCATCGAAACGGCTTCAAGGCTTTCCCGTTTGGCATCCGGCCCTCAGTCTGATGTCGGCAAGGCTCCCGGGTGGGCCATGGGCACGTCCGCTGCCGATGAGGCATCGCCCAATGCGCAGGAGCAAGGCGGGCCCGATGCAGGCAGCGCTCACCTGTTTTCCAACGTGCCCGACGCAGTGTCGGCGCTTCTGGCGAAGCGAGCGGGTCGCGAACCGTCCGCATGGGCCACTCGTGTCCG
>JAWLFM010000271.1:0-3576 GCA_041685565.1 Thioalkalivibrio sp. | reverse complement strand
CAGACATCGATCCACAACCCAGACCAAGGAGGCATCAAGCATGGCGAACGACGGAAGAAAGCCCACCACCACCGACGCTGGAATTCCGGTAGCGAGCGACGAACACTCGCTGACCATCGGGCCGGACGGCCCGATTCTGCTTCATGATCACTACCTGATCGAGCAAATGGCGAACTTCAATCGCGAGCGGATTCCGGAGCGGCAGCCGCACGCCAAGGGTAGCGGTGCCTTCGGGCACTTCGAGGTGACACAGGACCTCAGCAAGTACACCAAGGCCGCCGTATTCCAACCGGGCGAAAAGACGGACGTGCTGATCCGCTTCTCCACCGTGGCCGGCGAGCGAGGCAGCCCGGACACCTGGCGCGACCCACGCGGCTTCTCGGTGAAGTTCTACACCCGCGAGGGCAACTTCGACATGGTCGGGAACAACACCCCTGTGTTCTTCGTACGCGATCCGATGAAGTTTCAGCACTTCATCCGTTCGCAGAAACGCCGGGCAGACAGCAATCTGCGCGACCACGACATGCAGTGGGACTTCTGGACACTGTCGCCGGAATCCGCCCACCAGGTCACATGGCTGATGGGCGACCGTGGCATTCCGAAGACCTGGCGCCACATGAACGGCTATTCCAGCCACACGTACATGTGGGTGAATGCGGAGGGTGAAAAGTTCTGGGTGAAATACCACTTCAAGACCGACCAGGGCATCGAGTTCCTGACCCAGGACGAGGCCGACCGGCTCGCCGGCAGCGACGCGGATTACCATACCCGTGATCTCTTTAACGCGATCGCGCGCGGCGACCACCCCAGCTGGACCCTGCACATGCAGATCATGCCGTTCAAGGACGCCGAAACCTATCGCTTCAACCCCTTCGATCTGACCAAGGTCTGGCCACACGGCGATTACCCGCTGATCGAACTCGGGCGTCTGACCCTGGACCGCAACCCGACCGACCACCATACCGAAATCGAGCAGGCGGCCTTCGAGCCCAACAACATGGTGCCGGGCACCGGCATCAGCCCGGACAAGATGCTGCTGGCACGCATATTCTCCTATGCAGACGCGCACCGGGCACGCCTGGGCGTCAACTACAAACAGATCCCGGTGAACACTCCGAAGGCCCCGGTGCACAGCTACAGCAAGGACGGGGCCATGCGCGTGAAAAAGGTGTCCGACCCCGTGTACGCCCCGAACTCGAAGGGCGGTCCGGTGGCGGATGGCGAAGGCTATCCCGAGGCGGCGACCTGGGAGTCCCGCGGCGACATGGTGCGGGCTGCGTACACCCTGCGCAAGGACGACGATGACTGGGGCCAGCCCCATGCCTTGGTACGCGAGGTCATGGATGCCGCCGCCCGAGATCGCCTGGTGTCGAACGTCGTCGGACACCTGAAGGACGGCGTCTCGCAGCCTGTACTGGAGCGGGCATTCGCGTACTGGCGCAATATCGACCAGGAAGTCGGCGACCGCATCGCCAAGGGCGTTACCGGCAGCTGACCGCCACCCGCCCGTCGGCCACATGGTCGGCGGGCACTTCTCTCGCTTGCACCCAGGATTCTGGAAACCCTCAGCGCCCTCCCGGCCGCATAGGCATTCTCCCGTAGTGTGCCCAGCGTTGCCGCATGTTTTATTCATGGCATGTGCATCGGCAACAACAACCCGGCCTGATCCTCTGATCGAAGCCAGCGAGTTGGCTTCGATCCGCAAGGCACGACCGGACCAACGCTGCAGGAGACACCATGAAGACCGCGCAAGGCAACCTCCTGTCCAGGCAATCCGGATACCCTTCATCTGCCACGATCCCCGCGCACGCAGTGGCCCGAGAGGGGGCGCACGCGCCGCGCGGCTGGCTCGGGCTCGACCGCGCCGTCACGGCTCTCGCCGTTGTGCTCGGCCTCGCTGGCTGTACACCGATGGCGACAGGACAGGTGATGAACGGGTTCGACCTCTCCAAACGGGACATTCCATTGGATGAGATCCATCGCGGCGGGCCGCCGCGCGACGGCATTCCCGCCCTGACCGATCCCGAGTTTGTGACCGCCGCGTCCGCCCACGGCCTGCAACCGGACGACCGTATCCTGGGACTCCAACGGAACGGCGTCAGCAAGGCCTACCCGCTCGGCATCATGAACTACCATGAGGTCGTGAACGACATCGTGGCCGGTGAGGCGATTGCCGTGACCTATTGCCCCCTGTGCTTCACAGGGGTGGCCTTCGAGGCGAGAACGGAGGACGGTTCCCGGCGCCTGTTCGGCGTCTCTGGACTCCTCTATAACTCGGCCGTCCTGCTCTACGACCGCGGGAGCGAGTCCCTATGGTCCCAAATCTCCGCAACGGCCGTGGCCGGAGCCCGTATCGGTGAGCAACTGACGCTGATTCCCATCGCCAACACCACCTGGGATAGCTGGCACCGCGAACACCCGAACACCCTGGTCCTTTCCCGAAACACGGATTACGCACGCGACTACGACCGCGATCCCTATGCCGACTACGCGGAGGACGAAGCCCTGCTGTTTCCGGTGGCCTTCCGGATGCAGGGTCAGCATCCGAAGACCCCGGTCGTGGGTGTGCGCATCGGCGACCAGGCCCGCGCCTATCCCTTCCCCGCCTTCCCCGAAAGCGGACGCCATCGCCTGGAGGACACACTGGCCGGTCGCGAGATTACCGTGCTGATCGACGCGGATGCGCAGACTGGCCAAGTCTTCGATGCCCAAGGCGAGGAGATACCGAGCATCATCTCCTATTGGTTCGCCTGGTACGCCTTCCACCCGCAGACCGAACGTTACACCGGTGAGCCGGCACCCGAACCCGACGGCCCGCGGCAAGACGCTCGCGGCCCCTCCCGCCCTGCGCATACTGCAATGCATCTCGGCGGGACCGGCCAAGTCAGACCTTAGGCAAGGCATTTGGGGGCCAAAAATGGCGCTCTAAGGCCAAAAATGAGGCCCTGAATCGCGGATATTTGTGTACAAACAAGGGGTTGGCTTGGTCCGACCCCCGGGGTTCGGCCCGCTCGCGGCGGTTCGATCAGCCCAGGAGATTGGCTGGGTGCAGCGAGAGATGCGGCTTCAGCTTCATGTCCTCTTTCAGGACGTGATCGAGCAACCAGTCGCGCAGGAGCTGGGTGAGTTCTTCGGGATCGCCGCTCAGATTCTGATCGTCGCGTTCCACCAGGATCCGCTCCGTCAACCCCGCGAGACGCTCCAGCAGTCGCTGATGCGTCAGCTTGTGCTCGACGTACTGCGGATACTTGATCGCGTACTGGATGCGCTCTTCCCGGTCAAAATGCTCGCGCGCATATTGCGACAACTGCTCCAATGCAATGCGCAGATGGTCCGTAGACTCCGGGTGGCGTAGGGAGAGCTCCACGGTGTTGATCAGGCACAGCAGATACTTGTGATCGAGATCGATGATCAGGTTGTTGACGCTCATCTGTTCACGCCATTGAAGGGGCATATCGGCTCCGTCGAGAGGTGTCTGGCTGTCCAGCCGTAGCGACCCACCGGCGCGACCCTGCTCGCGCATCAGTGGAGCCTATCGAGAATCGAGAAACACGAACTGCCGGACTCGGTCGACGA
>JAWLFM010000270.1:0-3583 GCA_041685565.1 Thioalkalivibrio sp. | reverse complement strand
CCCGGAGGGTGCTGGCATCCTACCACCGCTAAGGCCTTCATCGGGTCCGCGGCAAATAGCCGCGGGTTTTGGCTGGCACTTACACGTCAGGCTGACTCGTCTTCGAGTGCCCGTTCGATCGCCTCCCGGATCAACCGCTGATATGGAATCCCTCGTGTCTGCGCCTTGGCCTTCACGGCTCGCAGCAGTGGTTCGGGTAATCGCATATTGACGCGGGCCGTCTTCTTCTCGAATTCGAAGTTCATCGACCGAAAGCCGGAGAGGTCGTAACGCGTCAAATCAGCATGATCGACAAACCGCTCCGCTGCTTCATCCGTCTTGAGCGGGGGCGGTACGGGCCGCTTTTCTTTGTCGTTCATAGTGTTCGATCTCCTTGCGGTGCATGAACCGGGCGCTGATCGGGTGTATTAGAACCGCCTGTCCGTGTGTCCGCAGGGTGAACGCAACGAACAGGAAGCGCCCATCATCACCACTGGTTCCAATGGCCAGGAACCGTTCTTCAGCGGTCGAATGCGCGGGATCGGGATAGACAGCCGGCGATTGGGCGAACAGCGACTTGACCTGTGTCTTTGTAACCCCGTGCTTCCCGCATTTGGGCCAGTTGCCCTCATCCCATTCGAATCCAGCGACCCGGATGTTCTGCATCGCAGAAGGCTACACTTTTGTACATACATACACAAGCAGCGCAGAATTACGGACACTGTCACCGGAATTCCGGATTAATTGCGCCGTCCCAGGAGTCTTCGCCCCAGGCGCCGCCGGAGTGGCCTCCCGAGCAGACGCCCGTGACTCGGAGCCCCGGCGGCTCGCTACACCTTACCGGGTAGAGGAATTGCACCTCCAATCTTCTGCCGGCTTCGTCGCGGCGCACTGGGTGTCTGAGAGTGGCTTCGAGAGTGGTTCAGTTCCTTGGAATGCTGGTAACGCAAACCGCAGAGTTATACACTTTGTACAAAATAGACATGGAGAATCGGAAATGCGCACCGTAAGCGCAACGGAAGCCAAACAAGGGCTGGCGGGCGTGATCGAAGCCGCCCGCAGGGAGCCGGTGATCATCCAGCGGCAAAAGCGCGATGTTGCCGTTGTACTGTCTCCGGCCGAATACCAACGCCTGGTGCGCCTGAACATCGACGAATTCCAGCGCTTTTGCGATCAAGTCGGCCAAAAGGCCGAGTCGGCCGGACTGACCCAGGAGAAACTCGACCAGTTATTGGCCGATGACTGATTCCCGGGGCGCGAACGCCTGGGTTCTGGACACCAACCTGCTGGTCAGTCGTCTGCTGATGCCGTCCGGCACCGCGGCCAAGGCGGTGGACCACGCGCTCGACCGCGGCATCCTTCTGGTGTCGGAGGCCACGTTGCAGGAACTCGTCACGGTCCTTGGCCGATCGAAGTTCGATCCCTACGTCAGCCGCGAAGATCGCCAGCAGTTCATCCGTCTCCTCGGCGGCGTCGCTCGCGTGGTCCCCATTCCCGCTCCCATCCGCGCATGCCGCGATCCCAAGGACGACAAGTTCCTCGAAGTCGCGGTTCACGGCGAGGCCCGGGCCATCATCACCGGAGACGCCGACCTACTGGATCTCGACCCGTTCCATGGCGTACGCATCGTTCGGCCTGCTGATTTCCTGCGGATACACGAGTGATCGGCAGGGAAGTGGGTGAGTGGTGCTCGGGGTTACGGTGACTTTGCCCACGGACCCACTGCAACTGCATCCCGACGCGGGATCCAACCGCCTCCTTTCGCTCAGAAACGCCGAACGGGGAAACGCGGCGCAGCGGCGATCTCGTCGCGGCGAAGGCAGGTGGGTGTCCTGCAGATGCACGAGCGATATGGGTGTCCCGGAGTTCGGCGTGCGCGCCTTCGGCATTCAACCAGTGTGGGTGTCCCGGAGTTCCGCGGGTGTCCCGGAGTGGTTGCGGGGGGGCGTGATGTGCTAAGCCGCGCGCGGTTCGACTTCGCGGCATACGCGGGCGGCAGACTGGATCTGCGCGAGGCGAAGTGCGTATTCCGTTTGCAGGTTCAGCCAGTAGCGCTCAGTGGTACCAAAATAGCGTGCGAGTCTCAGGGCGGTGTCGGCCGTTACGCCGCGTCGCTCGCGAACGATGTCATTCATGCGGGTCGTTGGCACGTGCAGCGCGCCCGCCAAAGCATTCACGCTCATGCCCAAGGGTGCCAGGTACTCCTCGCGGAGGATCTCGCCGGGATGGATGGGCCGCATGCCGTTGGTGCTCATCATTTCGTCTCCTCAGTGGTAATCCACGATTTCTACATCCTCGGGTCCTTCCGGCGTCCAACGGAAGCAGACTCGCCACTGGTCGTTGATCCGAATGCTGTGCTGGCCCTCTCGATCACCTCCGAGCGCCTCCAGCCGGTTGCCTGGGGGTGCCTTGAGATCAGCAAGGGTTTCCGCCGCATGCAGTTGTATAAGCTTGCGTTCCGCCACAGCATTGAGAGAAGACCATCGGCGGGTCTTTCCCGTCTCGAACAGCGCCTGCGTATCCTTGCAGCGGAAGCTCCTGATCATGCTGAGAGCTTATACCGTTTAACGTTAAGCGGCAAGCCAAGTCGCTGGCGGTACCACATGGTTCATTTCAGGTGGGCCTGGTACGCGCAGGCAGTTCTGCGCGAGCGGATAGATGCAGAAAGTGGGCGTCCCGGAGTGGCGCTTCTGGAGTATCCGAGCGTTCAAGCAAAGTGGGCGTCCCGGAATCTCGCTATGCGGCCTCGGGGTTGAACGCGCGGATGCGGGCCTGGATCCGATCCTTCGCGGCTCGCTCCGTGACCCGGAGGTCATATTCGGTTTGCAGATTGAGCCAGAACCGTGGCTCCATCTGGAAGAACAGTCCGAGCCGCAGGGCAGTGTCGGCGGTAACCGGGCGGCGCGCGTTCACAATCTCGCTGATGCGGCTGGGCGGCACGTCGATATCCGCTGCGAGCTGGCGGGCGGTAATGCTCAGCGGCTTCATGAATTCCTCGAGCAATATTTCGCCGGGATGGATTTCGTCGAGCATTTCGGCCATGTTCGTCTCTCAGTGATAATCCACAATCTCAACGGCATGCGCGCCGTCGTCTTGCCAGACAAAGCGAATCCGCCACTGGTCGTTGACACGGATGCTGTGTCGGTCCTTGCGATTCCCCTTCAGTGCCTCCAGCCGGTTTCCGGGCGGAATACGCAGCGACTTCAGTTCGGTGGCAGCATGCAGTTGCAACAGCTTGCGACGCGCAACACGCTCGATGGCTTGAAAACGCGGCACGGATTCACTTTGGAACAGCTTTCGCGTGTCACCGCAGGCAAAAGAATGAATCACGCCTGGATTTTATTCCGTACGACAGAATCCGTCAAACAGGTTCCGGGAGGAATGAAGCGTTCGACGAGGGCGGAGTGAGGTTGCGTCGTGGAGATGCGCGCGAAGCAGTGCGCGGTCAGGTGCTCCGGCGTCGGTCTTCCTACTGCAAGGACCCCCGGTTTTTCACCAAAGCACCTTCACGGGAAAGGCCTCGAACGCCGGATCCACCGTCACCAGCGGTACGCCTTCCAGTTCCGCCTGGGCTGCGAGCATACGGTCGAAGGGATCGCGATGA
>JAWLFM010000269.1:0-3584 GCA_041685565.1 Thioalkalivibrio sp. | reverse complement strand
TGCTCCTCGTAGCTCTTCCAGGGCTTGGCGATTTCCTCCCGAGACATTCCGCCGCCACCTCAATCCTTTCGCTATCCCTGCGATAGCTCAATATACTCGCAGTCCCAGCCGGTAGCAGAAACCGTATCGATCGCCGACCCCAGCTTCTGCGGATCCTCGACCACCACATAGCTCCAGCGGCCATATTCCCCCAAATGGTTCACAGCGCGCACCCAGCGCTCCGCGGCCTTGGCCTTCACATCGGCGTCATCGTCATACTGGCCCTTGATCTCGACAATGAGCTGTAGCCCATTGTCCAGCACGACGATGAAGTCCGGGATATACCGCGCCTGGATATTGCGCTTGCGATACGGAATGACGAAGCCGAGATGGTCATTCTTCACCCAGCGCGCCACGCCGGGATGCGCATCGAGCGCGAATGCGGCGCTCTGCTCCCACTTGCCCGTGTCGGCCACCATTGCATTCAAATGGCATTTCTCGACCGGGTAGATCGGCTTGGTGGAATAGAAGTCTACGTGCAGCGTGCTGCCGCGCCCGCTCGCACCCTGGGGAATGACAGGCAGCTCGTGGGTTGATTGATCGCTGCCACCTTGAATCGCATCCAGCAGCGTCGATACGGCCGCCTGCATGTAATGGCCGACTGCGAGCAGGTCGCAGGCCTGGCTGTCACCCTTCCGGACCAACTTGTCGGGATCGGCCAGAAAGCGCCGAGCGGCAAACAGCACCTTCTGGAACAACTGCGTCACCGGCACCGCCTCGGCGCCGTTCTCTTCCTGCCAGCGCCGGCACACCTCCCGGGCCAGCCGAAAGGCCACCTGTTGATCGCGAAACTGCGCCCGCCATTCGTCAAGCGAGAGCTTGGGGCGCTCACCAGGACCGTAGGCAGAAAGCCCGCCTTCCGGGGCGGTCAATCCAACCAGCTCAACCGTCTGCGGAATCTCCATGGGATCGAGCGTGACCTTGGATACCTGGTCCCAGTCCACGGATACGTCAAATTGCCCACTCTGCTGGTAACCGGTCACGATCGGGAAGGTGATCTCGCAGTCCGCCTTCTCCGGGACGGAATAGATATGATTCGGCTCCGGCTGCTCCACCGGATCCCGCGATTCGCGTACCTTGAACGGCACTAGCTCAAAGGGCACACCAAAGACCTTCGCCGTCTCCTCGGCGAACTGCTCCGAGCCGTCGTCCAGCAAGGCGTAGCTGCGACGCCGCAACGCCCGCCCGACAACTTGCTCGCACAGCAACTGCGAGCCGAATGGGCGCAAGCCGACAATGTGCGTCACGGTGTTGGCATCCCAGCCTTCGGCCAGCATCGACACCGAGACAATGCAGCGCACGTCCCGCCCTGGCGGGATGTGCTCGGCGACCCACTTCAGGCTGCCGTCATTGTCGTCGCTGGCGACCTTCTCGTTGTGCTTGCGGACCAGCTCCGACCATTCTTCCGGCACCTTGCCGCCGGGCCATTCCGGCTTGCCCACGGTATCGAGAATGAAGCGCAGCCGCCGGGTCTCATCCTTGGTGCCGCCTTCCTCGATATCCTCCACCACCCGCGAGTCGATCCGCACCGTGACCTCTTCGCCCGGCTGGTTGCGGAAACAGGGCGGTGCCTCGCCGTGGCCGCCTTCGCCCTCGGCCAGCCACTCGTAGACGGCCTTCGCCACGCGGGTATCCCGGCAGACCACGATAAACACCGGCGGCACCGGATGCCTGTGCTGCTTCTTGGCGAAACGCTCCCACTCCTGGAAACGCTGGTGCCATTCCTGCGCCAACAGATTGATCGGGGCGCTGGCGTAGGTCATCACGATCTCCGGCGTGATCTTCTCGCCATAGCCGTCCTGTAGCGCCTTCTGCTGCACCCAGCGCCAGATATTGAAGTAGGCCGCCTCTTCCGCGCCCGTCGCATCCCGCGACGGAAGCTGCGGGATCTTCACCAGCCCGGACTCGATGGCATCCAGCAGCCCGAAATCCGACACCACCCAGAGGAAGGGTCGTCCAACTTCATTGCCCGAACCCTGGATGTAGAAAGGCGTAGCCGACAGGTCCACGCAGAAGCGAATGCCCTTCCGCTTCCCGCCGGCCAGCTTGTTGATCCGGTCCAGGCCCTCGATCCAGATGGTGGCCTCGCGGGCGTTCTTCTCCGCCAGCTTCTTGTCTTCTTCCAGGTCCGCCTCGTCCGTGATCCGATCGCCGCGCCGGTAGGCATGGTGGGCTTCGTCGTTGAACACCAGCCAGTGCGGAGCCCGCCCGCGGCCTGAACCCAACTCCTGCCGGATGCGCTTGAACCAGGCCTTGTCCGACTCGAAATACTTGATCTCGCGGGTTTCGTTCTTCTTCCCGGCGTTCGTGACTACCTCCACCGGTTCGCCGGTCTTGACCACCTTGGCGGATTGGCCGTTGACGGTGCTGGTTTCCTTCTTGGCCAGCCGGTGCCAGTTGGCAATCATCACCTCGCCGCGGCGCAATTCCTCCATGCGGTGCGGCGGCACAAGCTGGCGGGTGCGGTACAAGCTGAGATCGCCCCGCGCCGGGTCCAACTCTTGCAGGCGCTCGCGAATGGTCACGTTGGGACAGACGATCAACACCGTATCGGTGAAACGGTCGTCGGTCGGTGCGGCGACGCGGTTGAGGATGGACCAGGCCGCCAGCATCCCCATGACCGTAGTCTTGCCCGTGCCCGTCGCCATCTTGCAGGCATAGCGGCTGAAGGCACGGAAACCCTGCGCCTTGGCCTCGGCACCTGGGTCGTCGGTGGGAATCTTCGGGATGTCCTTGCGATAGGGTTCGGCGGCCTCAACCAAAAAGATGATGGTCTCGGCGGCCTCGATCTGGGCGAAGAACAGTCGCTGCATCCGGTCCTCGGAGCGCCACAGGGCCAGCAGCTCCCGGGTGACGTTTGATGCACCGTCGTATTCGCGCCCGGTCAGTTCCCCCTTGCGCCATGCGGCCACCCGCTGGCGTAGTAAATTGACCGGCGCCAGCTCTTCTTCCTGCCCGACATCCGCCTCACCGAACAGGTCCTGTTCCCCGCCTTGCCTACGTCCCCGCTGGGCATGTTCCGGCACGCGAAAGTAATAGCTCGCAGGGCGTCGGCCCTCGGCCTTGACCGGCGGCTCCCCTTTGCGAATCTGCCAATGGAAGCGGGGCTCGTAGAACGGCGAATTGATGATCGGCGATTCGACCTCCAGCGGGCCGCTCGGCGTCGGGTTCTCCTGCTCGCTCATTGCTCCGCCTCGTCTGCGCTGCGCACCACCATCAGCTCGTTGCCGCGCTCGTCGATCACCTTGATCGCGATGCGCCGCTGCTCACCCAGGGCGAAGGGCTCCGACTCCGTGCCGGCCAGATGCTCCCACACGCTCTCGTCGAAATCGGCCTTGAGCGACTTCTTCAGGTTGTCCCAGGCCCCGGTACGGGGGAAAAACACCTGCGAGGCGCAGAACACCATGCCGTTGTAGTCGGTATCCAGCATCCAGCAGGGCAGGTTCTCCGCGTCGATGGAGCGCGTTTCCAGGTCCGCCGGGTTGAAGATGTCCAGCCCCAGCACTTCGGCCTGATAGAGCGGCTGCCCGTCTTCCCGCTTGCCG